>JBLFZD010000178.1:0-7363 GCA_047610085.1 Ilumatobacter sp.
GTTTGCCTCGGGGTACTCCCAGTAACCGGGGGTGACATTCGGGCCGCGTGTTCAGATCTCGCCGATTTCGCCCAGGACGACGTCGTTGCCATCGTCGTTCACGACGCGCGCTTCGGTGTGGAGGGCCGGCAAGTCAGCTGACCCGATCTTTTTCAACGTGTCTTCGGGCTTGAGCGCCGTGGCGATCGAGGACGTCTCGGTCATGCCGTCACCCTGTTGGAGAGGAAGGCCCTTGGCTCCCAAGGCTTCGAACAGCGGAAGCGGCGACGGCGCCCCGCCCAATGTGGCGGTGACCACGGTGGGCAATGTTGCGGTTTCGAAGGACGGGTGCTGGCTCATGAATACGTAGTTGGTGGGGACGCCCAGGAAATGGGTGACGCCAACTTCTTCGTCACCAAGGAGCTCGAGACAGGCTCCCGGATCGAAGTCGCGCATGACAATGTTCGTACCGCCGAAGTGACACACCTGGTTGGCGAAGGTGTTGAGGCCATCAATGTGAAACAGCGGTAAAAGTTGAGGTTCACGGCGCTTGTGCTGAGCATGAAGAACTCGACACAGTTGATGGCGTTGAACAACACCATGCCGCGCGTGATGATCGCGCCCTTCGGCCGGCCGGTCGTGTCCGACGTGTACATCATCGTGATCGGTGTGTCGTGGGTGCAGTCCGCCGGGCCCGTGAGGAGTGCGGCATCAGCCAATGGCTGCTCGTAGTCGCCTTCGACGTCCCAGTTGATGACGATTGGAACCAGCCCGTCGGCGTGGAGCTTGACGCCAGCGTCGGCGAATCCGGCGTCGACGATGTGGAGCACGGGTGTGGAGCACGGGTGTGGAGTCACCAAGGATGAATTCGAGTTCAGGAATGGCCAGCCGCCAATTGAGTGGGCAGAAGATCGCGCCGATCTTCCAGCAGCAAAACTGCACGTCGAAGAAGTTGGTGTTGTTCCTGGCGAGCACGGCGATTCGGTCGCCGAAGCCAACACCGTGCACGTCACGCAGAAGGGTTGCCAATCGGCTGCAACGGTCGTTCATCTCGATGTACGTGAATCGACGGTTGGTGCCCAAGTCGACCGACGCCAACTTGTTCGGACGAGTCCGGGTGTGGTGAGTAATCCAGTCAAATGACTTCGTGGTCATCTCGATCTCTCTTTCCTCAGCGTCAAGTGGAGTTTTCTCATCTACTGAGTCGTCGCTGAGCACGAGGTCTCCCCGGGTGGATCCGCGTGAGACGCCGGGGGCCGTCACCTCCTGGAAACCGACCCGAAACAGAGTTCCGACAGAGTCGTGTGATGACAAGCGAGGGGAGTGGTTTAGAACTACTTGTCGGTGGTTGCACCGTGATCTTCAGGGATGGAATGGTCGCCATCGATGGAGGCGACCCGATTGCGTTGACGCGCCGCGAACGCCAAGTTTTTGAAGTGCTTGTTGAACGACCCGGGGTCGTCTACTCGAAGGCGTTCCTGCTCCGTTCGATCTGGGGGCGATCAGAGAAGGACACCCACGTCGTCGAAGTGACCGTCGGCCGGTTACGTCAACGGCTCGGTATAGCGGGCATTGGGGTCGAGACCGTCGTTCGCCGGGGATATCGCGCCAACGTGACCAGCACCGCTGCCTCCTGACCGAGCGGACGCCGGTGAGAGCGGCTGGCAAACCTCCTGACCCTTGGCTGGCGATCTTTGTTGATCTACGTTGGTCGACAGCGGACGTTCCCCGGGGCAGCTGCACACCAAAAAACGAGGAGGTCGACGTGAACGTCACCAACGAAGCGCGACGCGTCGGGCCTGAGCATGGATGATCAGACCTTTCACGATCAGATCGAGGGGTACTGCACCCGCTTGAGTTACCGGACCGGCGAAACGGTGCAGGTCCACGTTTCGACTCATGCCCCGAGCTACGAAGTGCGAGTCGAGCGATGGGGTGCAGAGCGCGAGACCGTGTGGGCGAGCCCGACGAAAAGCGGCCAGTACACGCCACCACCCGATGACGCCGACGCCGAAGGGTGCGGGTGGCCCGCCGATGTCAGCTTTGACGTGGACCCCGAATGGCGTTCGGGTTTCTACCTCGTCACGCTGGCTGCCCACGGGTTCGACGCTGAGCGCAGCACGGCTCATGCCTGTTTCGTCGTTCGAGGTCCGGACCAGCGCGACGACCGACGGCGGATCCTCTACGTGCTTCCGACCAATACATGGAACGCATACAACACGTGGGGCGGCAAGAGTTTGTACACGGGCGGCTCAAAAGTGTCGTTTGCCCGCCCGTTCTGCCGGGGAATGCTGTCGCGTCCCGAAGTCGAGCGTGATGACCGCAAGTCCCGGCCTGTGCGTTTCCGTGAGGCACCTGATGCCGACGGCGAGATCTTTCAGCGCTATCGCACCGAGCACAACTATCCGTCGGCGATCGGCTCGACGGGCTGGTTCACGCACGGTCGTCGATTCATAGAGTGGGCCGAGGCCGAGGGATATGAATTCGACTACGCGATTACCGCCGACCTTGAGACCGACCCGGCCGCACTCGACGGGTACGGCCTCGTCCTCCTTGTTGGGCACGATGAATACTGGTCCGCGCCAGCGCGCGAGGCCATTGAGAACCACGTTGCAGGTGGCGGCAACCTCGCTTCGTTCTCGGGGAACACGATGTTCTGGCAGGTCCGCCTCGAGGCGGGGACGCACGGAACATCGATGGTGTGTCACAAGTATCGCGCCCACCTTGACGACCCAGTCGTTGAGGCAGGTCACCCCACCAAGGCGTCGGGGATGTGGGCTGACCCGGTGGTCGGTAAGCCCGAGTGGACCCTCCTCGGTGGCGGGTCGGCCTTCGGTTTGTACCACCGCTTCGGTAATGCGACCGCGCAGGGAGTCGGTGGTTTCGTCGTCTACCGGGGCGATCACTGGCTGCTGGCTGGAACCGGCCTTCGATACGGCGACGTGCTTGGGCGTGACGACGGCGTCGTCGGGTACGAAACGCTCGGCTGCCCGGTCACGTTCGACGAGATGAACCTTCCAGTCCTTGCCCAGCTGGCGGATCTCGTACCTCTTCCGGCCGACTGTGAGATCGTCGCGGTCACACCGTCGAGCAATCTCGGAGTTGGTGATTACCCACGGTCGATTGCTGCGCTCAGCGACCAGGGTGACCTTGAGTTCATCGCCGAGCGAGTCTTTGGTGGCACCGACGAAGTCGCCCGTGCCCGCGCCCGGTTCGGCAACGCCGTGATGTTGACCTGCAACCCGGCTGGGTCGAGCGGTGGTGAGGTCGCGACGATTGGCACCACTGACTGGGTGTTCGGGTTGGCTCACGACCGAGCGGTCGCAAAGGTCACCGCCAACGTGATCGACCGCCTCGGCGCGAGTTGACCTATCGATCAGGTTGGCTTCAACCAAAGTCGGTGATGACCGTGATGCCAGCCGTTGTGTGCTGCGCAAAATGAGCGAGAGCACTTGGCGACTCGTCGATGGTGATCGTCTCGGCGATCAACCGCTGTGGCTCAAGGGCTCCGGATTGGATCATGGCCAACATGTCGTCGTAGCGATGGGCCGCTATCCCGTGGCTCCCCACGATCTCGAGTTCGTTCCCCATGACGAGATCCATCGGGATGGGTGGAGCGCTGTCTGCGCCGAGCATCCACCCGACCTGTACGTGTCGCCCCTGCTTGCGCAAGCTGCGGACCGAGTTGGTGCACGTCTCGGGAATACCGAGGGCATCGATCGACACGTGCACGCCGCCGTTTGAAGCTGCACGCACGTCGCCCACCACGTCGTTGCTCTCGCTTGCATCGATCACAATGTCAGCACCAACGGACGCGGCCATTGCCAGGCTCGCACCGTTGACATCGACACCGATCACACGAGCGCCCATCGCTCGAGCAATCATGATTGCGGACAATCCGACGCCTCCACAGCCGTGAATCGCCAACCATTGCCCTGGTTTCACTCTGGACTGATCCACGACAGCCCGAAATGCTGTGACGAAGCGGCAACCGAGGCTGGCCGCTGTGGCGACACCCATCCCTTCGGGAATTGCGACCAGATTGAGGTCAGCATTGTGGATTCCGACGTATTGCGCGAACGATCCCCAGTGCGTAAAGCCTGGCTGAAACTGGGCATCGCAGATCTGTTGGTTGCCGGTCTGGCAGGAGATGCACCGGCCGCAACCGCCCACGAACGGGACCGTGACGAGGTCGCCGACCTTCCACTTCGACACGTCGCTACCCACGACTTCGACCGTGCCGGCCAGCTCATGGCCGGGAACGTGGGGGAGTTGAATTACCGGATCGTGACCGCCCCACGCATGCCAGTCGCTGCGGCAGACGCCCGAGGCCAACACCTTGACCACAACACCGTGCAGTGCAGGCGTGGGGTCCGGCACGTTCTGGACGGTCGGTGCTACTCCGAATGCTTCGTACAACGCTGCTTTCATGTCGGATCCTGACCTCGCAATGTTTGGGGCTTACGACCGAGGCCCTCGATGAACGGCATCGTACGATCAGCGAATGAGTCCACGCCTGGTCGAACCATCCTTCTGGAAGCAGCCGCTGAACGATCGAATGCGCGAGATGGTCGGCATCAGGGAGGCCAGCCCGTTTAGCAAGGTCGAGTTCTTCAACGAAATGCTCGGCCAGCAAGAGAGTTTCTACGCTGTCACCCGCTTCGAGGAGATCGTTGCGATCAGTAAGAACGCAAAGGACTTCAGCTCAGCACAGGGTGCTGTGTCGATCGCAGACTTGCCGCCCGAAGCGCTGGAGTTCTTCGGGTCGTTCATCAACATGGACAACCCGCGTCACAAACGCCAGCGCGCGATCGTTGCCAAGACGTTCACGCCGACCGACCTCGCCAATGTGCTCGACTCGGTGGAGACGATTGCTCGCGAGGTCATCGACGGCTTCTGCGAACAGGGTGAAGCCGACCTGGTCGAAGTGCTGTCGCAGCCGTTCCCGCTGCTGGTCATCTGCGACATGATGGGCATTCCGCGCAGCGAGTTCAAGACCGTGCTCGATGCGACCAACGTGATCCTGAGCGGTGGCGACCCCGAGTTCGTTGGTGATGACGACCCGATGATGGCAATGTTCGGTGCGGGCATGCGGCTCACCGAACTGATGAACGGGCTGGCCGACGAACGCCGAAAGAACCCCACCGACGACCTCACCTCCAAGCTTGTTCACAACGACCTGGACGGCGAAATGTTGGCTCCGGAAGAGGTCGCTCCGTTCTTCATCCTGCTGGCCGTCGCTGGCAACGACACCACACGTACAGCGATCAGCCACGGGATGAACCTGCTCGCAGAGTTCCCCGAGCAGCGGGCGATCTGGCAGAACGATCTCGATGGCGTGACCCCGACCGCTGTCGAGGAGATCGTCCGCTATTCGTCGCCGGTCACATTTATGCGGCGCACACTCACGACCGACCTCACGATGTCTGGCCACGACTTCGTGACGGGTGACAAGGTCGTCATGCTCTACGGCGCGGGGAATCGTGACCCGAAGGCTTTTGACGACCCGGAACGCTTCGACGTGCTTCGCAACCCCAACCCGCACCTTGGCTTCGGCGGCCCAGGCCCTCATTTCTGCCTCGGTGCGAACCTGGCGCGGCGCGAACTCTCTGTTGTGTTCCGTGAGCTGTTCACCCGGCTGCCCGACATCGAAGTCGCAGGAGATGCGATTCCGCTCAATGTGGCGGGCATGCCGCTCGTCAGCGGGATCAAGCACCTGCCGGTTCGCTTCACGCCGACAGCGCGGTCAGACGCGTAACAGCGACTCCGACGTGAGGTCTCGGTGTCGCCGAGGAACGTCAGGACTGTGGCGTGTCGGGGGAGCCGCACAAAAGACAATGGGGTGCCCGTGGCCAACCTCGGCAACACCAAACGGTTGTTCTGAGTCGATGGTTCGGAACGCGAGGTCGCCCATGCGGCCACCCTTGTATTGTTTGGTCGGTCTATTGCCAGTTCTTCTGAAACTCAACGAGCACGTCGAGTAACAATGGCTCGAACGGTCAGTCTTCGACGATCATTAGGCAGACGCGTACGGTCGATCCAGGCTCGAGTCCCTCTGCTTTGCGGATCGCCTTCTTCACCGGCAATACGTAGGTCTTCTCGGCCGTTGACGGAAAGATCGACGTGCGCCATGTGGTCTCGCCGACGGTGACCTCGACTCGAACCGATCCGAACCCCGCAGAAGTTCGACCGAACCGTTCCTCGATGTCGTCGGCCTCGGTTTCGGGCAAGCTGAGGAAGTACCACGAGGCCGTATTCGTCCACTCCCAGAGCGCTGCGTCGAACGAGTAGCTGGTGGACATGAGGCTGAGCGTAGAACGCCTGCGTACGCTCAGCAGATGACCGATGCTGCGGACGGGCCAATCGTGGCCCACCGTTTACGTGGTGGGAGCGAGTCGTTGAATCGTCGCACCTGGCCGATCGTTGCTCTGGGAACGATGTGTAGCGCCCTTCCGGTGTTCCTCACCGGGGCGTTGGGCGTGCAGCTCAACGAAGAGGTCGGTCTGTCTGCAACCCAAATCGGATTCGCGATGGGTTCGTCGTTCACGGTTGCAGCGGTGATGTCGGCTCCGATGGGTCGGCTCGCCGAACGGCTTGGCCCGCGGCGTGGATTTCGAACAGGACTGTCGATGTCTGTCCTTGCGATGCTCAGCGTTGCGTTGTTCGCCCGCAACGTCTGGCAGTTCTGCTTCATCCTTGGGTTGGCAGGCATGGGCAACGCGCTCAACCAGCCATCGGCGAACCTGATGCTCACCACCCACATCGATGCCAAGAAGCTGGGGTTTGCCTTCGCCACCAAACAGTCGGGAATGCCAGCAGCGGCGCTACTCGGAGGAGCCGCGGTTCCGGCGATCGCGTTGACCGTTGGGTGGCAGTGGGCATACCTCGCGGCTGGTGCGATCGCTCTTGCGGCGATGGCAGGGTTTCCCGCCGATGTCGGCGATCGCACGGTGCGCAACACCCTGCCCGACGAGCGTGGCGTTGAACGAGCGGCTCGCCCCGATCTCGGCGTGCCGCTCCTCATTCTTTACGCCACCGTCGGGATGCTGGGCGCCACGAGCGCGGGAGCGATGGTCGGCTTCATCACCAGTGGCGCCGAAGCGTCAGGCCTCAGCCCAGGGCTGGCTGGCCTCGTTTTGAGTCTGGGGTCGTTGGTGGGGGTGATCAGTCGCTTGGTGCAGGGCTGGCAGGTCGACCGGCGCGGAATTTTGCCCATCCAACGACTTGTTTTGCTTTACGGACTGGGCGGGTTGGGTTTGCTGTTGCTCGCCGTAGATGTTCCCGCGACGTATTTGCTCGCCCCGATCCCGGCGTTCGCGTTCGGATGGTCGTGGCCTGGCCTCTTCAACCTGTCGGTGATCCGTAACAACCCGTCAGCACCCGC
>JBLFZD010000179.1:0-7354 GCA_047610085.1 Ilumatobacter sp.
TGCTGTTGCTCGCCGTAGATGTTCCCGCGACGTATTTGCTCGCCCCGATCCCGGCGTTCGCGTTCGGATGGTCGTGGCCTGGCCTCTTCAACCTGTCGGTGATCCGTAACAACCCGTCAGCACCCGCAGCAGCGACGGGAATCAGCCAGGTGGGTGTGTTCATTGGAGCGGCACTCGGACCAGCGTTGGGTGGCCTGATTATCGACAATGGCAGTTATCGACTGCTGTGGCTGTTTGGTGCAAGCACGCTGCTGACCGGTTCGTTAATGGCAATGTACTTACGCACCCGAATCCGCGCCGCTCGGCAGGCGAGCGCCACCGTCGGCGGGTGACGTTTCGACGATTGGCGAAATCTCTCACGCTCCGTCTCGGTCGGCCGCCACCGGCATCCTTACGATCAGGCATATGTCAATGATGAAGTCCATGACCGCTGTCGTTGTTGGAGGCCATAGTGGCTTCGGTGAGGCGATCTCTCGAACCTTCGCAGCACAAGGTGCGAACGTGGTCGTGGCAGCCCGACGCCGTGATGTGGTCGACGAGGTGGCCGCCGACATCGGTGGTATCGGGATGACCTGTGACATCGTTGACGATGAGCAAGTGAGCGCACTGGTTGCCGACGCGGTCGAGCAAACCGGACGCCTCGATGTCTTCGTCAACTGCGCCGGGTACTCGCAGTCGACACCTATTTCCGACCTGACCCCCGAGCTTCTCGCCGACATGCACGCCGTGCAGATTCAGGGCGCTATGTACTGCATGCGCCACGCTGGTAACGCAATGCGACACCTCGGTAACGGTGGCTCGTTCGTGTCGATCAGTTCGCTCACGGCACACAACCCGAGCCGCGGATTGGCTGCGTATGCGAGTGCGAAGGCGGCGCTTGAGAACGCGACCGAGATCGCCGCGGTCGAGTACGGCGATGCGAGCATTCGCTTCAACGCGGTCGCCGCGTCACTGATCGAGACGCCGATGACTGCAGCTGCTTTTGAACATGCTCCCGCAGCCATGCGGGCGATTGGTGAGATGACGCCACTCGGCCGCTTTGGCAGCTCGCAGGACATCGCAAATGCGGTGCTGTTCTTGTGCTCCGATCTTGGATCGTTCATCACGGGGCAGACGATCCGTGTCGATGGTGGCGCATCCTTGCTCGCCTTGCCCACCCCGCAAATGTACGCCGACGCGGCGCGTCGAGAAGCTGAAGCCAGCTGACCGTCGGTTGGCATCGGCGGGCGTTGACCGAGAGTGCAACACTGCCTCCATGACACAACGCACGATCTTGATCACCGGAGCTGGTTCCGGATTCGGTAAAGGAGCAGCCATCGAACTGGCGTCACGGGGACACAACGTGATCGCGACGACTGAGTCGCAGGTGCAGGCCGATGCGCTCGCCGCCGAGCATGCCAACCTCACAGCGATGAAGCTCGATGTCACGTCGAGCGCGGACATAGCTGGTGTCGCTGCGTGGAACGTCGACATACTCATCAACAATGCCGGGCTCGGGATCATGGGGCCGATGGAGAGCGTGCCGATGGACAAGGTCCGCGCCATCTTCGACGTCAACGTCTTTGGCATGGTCGAGATGAGCCAGGCGGTCATCCCGGGCATGAAGGAACGTGGTTGGGGTCGCATCATCAACGTCTCGTCCGTTGCCGGCAAGCTGGCCTCGGCACTCGGCTCGCCCTATTGCATGACCAAGCATGCGGTCGAAGCATTCACGCTCAGCCTGCGTGCCGAGATGGCGCCATTTGGCGTCGATGTGACCAAGGTGAACCCTGGCCCCTACAACACGGGGTTCAACGACACGATGGTCAACGGCATCGCGACGTGGATCAACGATGGGGACGATGCCACCAAGGCCGCTCACGACTTCGTGAGTGAAATCGTGCTGACCGACCAGCTCGACCCGAACGAAGTGGCGATGGTTCTCGCGGACCTGTCCGAGGCCGAGGAAACGCCGGCAGAGACGCTGCTACCCGAAGGAATCGGCGAGCTCATTGCGGCAATGATTGGTCAAGCCTGATCAGGTCGAGCGCCGCTCAAGGCGCACTGCCCACAAGCCCGTTGCAATGATCACGCTGCTGCCAATGATCGTCAGCACGTCGGGTACCTCGGAGAACATCACGTAGCCGACCACGACGGCACCAACCAGCACGGTGTACCGGAAGGGTGCCGACACGCTGAGGTCGCCGACGCGGACCGTCTGAATCGTGAAGATGTACCCGATTGATAGCGAGCAGACGGCCACGGCGAGGAACAGCACGCTGCGGGGGGTGAAGGGTGCCCAGCCGTCGATGATTGAGAGCAGACCCATCAGTACCGCGATGCCGACCGCAGTGAGAAATGCGATCGACAGTGCGGGTGTTTCTTCATCAACGTTGTGCGTTGCGAACTCTCGGGCGACCAAGAAGCCGGCGCTGGCGAGCACCGCTAACGACCATCCAGAGAAACCGTCGGTGGCCGGGCGTGCGACGATGAGCACGCCGATGAACCCGAGCAGAATGGCCGCGTATTGGCTGCGCGAGACCCGTTCGCGGAGTACGACGGCTGCAGCCAGTGTCACTGCGAAGGGTGTGACCTGCAGAGTCGCCTGGGCGTTCGCGAACTCCATCCGAACAATGGCGGCAAAGAAGAGTGCCGTTGAGATCATCTCGGCCGCGACCCGCAGGAGCAACGGCCGCGAGACATGGCTTCGTCGGGGCCGTTCGCCGCGGACGCTACCGACAATGAGGAAGAGCGCAGCGAGACCCAAGCTCCGGATGAACAGCACCTGGTAAATACCCGGCCCATCGTCGCTCACTCGACGAACGAAGCCATCGTTGATCACGTACCCCAGCGACCCGATGACCATGTACAGCGACCCAAGGGCGTTGGGCGATAACTTCGGCACGTCGGCACCGTAGATCAGGCAGGCAAGATTTCCTTCCACGTCCTGGCGGCCGTGCGACCGCCGCTGATACTCATCACGCCACGAACTGTTGGCGCCGGAGTACTGGCGAGCCTGCGAGTTTCTGGGGCTTGAGGAACGGCAATCGGTACCCGTCGCCGCGAATGACGAATGAGTAGCCGTCGCTCATCTAGGGCCCGGCTCACTTCACCTCTCAGATCTTCAACACCGCCGCGGCGATCGCTGCATTCAGTTGCTCCTCACCGTTGTCAAGCTGCAGTGTGACTGTGCCGTTCTTCAGGATGTCGAGGTCTCTGAGAAACCCTCGGAGGGGCCGTGAAACGAGCGTGGACGAGACGAACCCTTCTGCGCACGCGGTCGTCCCTCGAGGCTGGCCGATCAACAGATTGCGATCAGTACGCCATCCGGTGTGCACCGAACTGGACTTGATCCCGCTGCTCGGCTGACCCCCGGCACTATTCAGGCGTGCTGTTTCGCCCAGGCGAACATTGCGATACCCGACGCGACGCCAGCGTTGAGAGAACGAGTCGACCCAAACTGAGTGATGGCGCATGTCGTCACTGCCGCCTCGATTGCGGCATCGGAAAGCCCCGGACCTTCCTGACCGAAGAGGAGGATGCAGTCGCAGGGAAGGTCGGTCTTTTCGATCGGCACAGAACCTGGGACGTTGTCGATCGCCACGATCGGCAGCTGACGTTCGTCGGCCCAGCTGGCGAAGGCTGCGACATCGACATGGTGATGAAGATGGAGGTAGCGGTGCGTTGACATCGCGCCACGACGATCCCATCGGTGCGGTCCAATGATATGTACCGCTGCAGCAAGGAACGCGTTTGCATTTCGCACGACGGTGCCGATGTTGAAGTCGTGTTCCCAGTTCTCGATGGCGACGTGGAAGCCGTGGCGTCGTGTGTCGAGATCGGCAACGATTGCGTCAACAGACCAGTACCGGTATTCGTCGAGCACGTTGCGACGATCGCCATTCTCGAGTAATTCGGTGTCGAAGTGGTCGCCAAGCGGCCAAGGGGGTGCATGAGGGCCAACCCCGACCTCTTCGCTCATACACCGAGCCTGCCACAACGCGGTTGGCTCCGACCCGCTCTGAACGCTGGTTGTGCTCTCAAATCTGCTCCTTTCAAACGTGTGTTGCGCCAACCCGGTCGATCAACTCAAGTTGGTCCAACCGGGTTGCGCCAACCCATTCCCCCTTCTCGGTTCAAGAATCACGCGTTACGGATCAAGTGGTGGCAACATGGCGAGATGATCACGATTATCAATGGTGGGACGCAGGGGTTGGGCGAAGCGGTAGCTCGCAAGCTGGTGGCTGACGGGTCGACGGGGCTGGTGCTGACCGGTCGATCGGTTGAGCGAGGCGAACGGCTCGCAGCCGAACTTTCCGATCTCGGCACTCCGACCGAGTTTGTTCAGGTCGACATTGCGAGCGACGATGCTCCGGCCAAGATCGTCGGCCGGTGCGATGAGCGTTTCGGCGTGGTGAATAACGTTGTGAACGTGGCGGCGCTGACCACTCGATCAACCATTTTCAACGAGACCACCGACCACTTCGACGCGATGATGGCCACGAATGTGAAGGCCCCGTACTTCCTCATCCAAGCCGCTGCGAAGTTGATGGTGCGTGAAGGTGCCGCTGGGTCGATCGTGAACGTCGGGTCAACCAGTGGTCATGGTGGGCAGCCACGACTGAGTTCGTACTCGATGTCGAAAGCGGCACTCTTGGTGATGACCAAGAACCTGGCCTACGGCCTCATGCGCCATGGGATCCGAGTGAATCAGGTGAACCCTGGCTGGATGGACACTGAATCTGAGCACTACGTCCAGCTCAAAGAAGAGAACGCGGCCGAAGATTGGTTGGTCGCCGCCGAAGCCGGGCGTCCAATGGGTCGGCTCGTGAAGCCCTGGGAAGTGGCCAACACGATCGCATTCTGCCTGTCGCTCGAGTCGGGAATGATGACCGGTAATCACATCGACATGGACCAGAGTGTGCAAGGAGCGGGCAACCCACCGATGCCCTCGGCCGACGAGGTGCCACAGCTCTGACGCCCGCGTCGCCTGCGGGCGTCGCTTCAGGCATCTTGCAGCGCAGCTTTGCGCTCCGGTAACGCCGGAAGCCGGAGCGTGAGAAGCCAGGTGATCGCAACGAATCCGGTCGCACCCCACAGCGCAATCGGCAGGCCACCCCACAGGTAGAGCAGACCGGACAGCAACGTTCCGACGAGACGGCCGGCGGCATTTGCCGAGTAGTAGAAGCCGACGTCGATCGACACGTCGTCATCGTCGCTATAGGCGAGGATCAAGAATGAGTGGAGCGATGAGTTCAACGCAAACGCGACGCCGAACACGATGAGTCCGCCGACGATCGCAAAGGTCGTACCGAACTCGAGGCCGACTGCGATGGCGATCGATGCCGATATGACACCAAGTGCGAACGACCATCGCTGCGCTGCGGTGATCTCGTCGGAGCCGCGCAGGAATTTCGGAGCGATCGACTGGACGATGCCGTAGCCGATCACCCAGGCGGCCAGGAATCCGCCAACGCCGTAGAACGACCATCCAAGCTCATCGTGGAGGAAGATCGGCAGTGCGACGACGAACCAGATATCTCGCGAAGCGAACAGGAAGAAGCGAGCCGCAGCGAGCCGGTTGATCGCATCGGACTTGGACAGGATTGAGCGGAGTGGTGTCTTCTTCTTGGACTTGCCGATGTCTTCGTTCAGCATCACCGAAATCACCACGAGTGTGACTGCAATCAAGCCCGCCATGATCCACAGTGCCGTGTCGTAGCCAAATGTGGCGAGCAGCGCAGCGCCGAGGAAGAAGCCGACGCCCTTGAGCGCGTTCTTCGATCCGGTCAGGATTGCCACCATCTTGAACAGTGCGCCCTCGCCGTCACCGGCGACGAATTTCACTGCACTCTTCGAACTCATCTTGGTGAGGTCCTTCGCGACGCCGGAGAGCGCTTGGGCGCCCATCACGAAGGCGACAGAGATGATCTCGGCCCAGCTGTCGCGCTGGAACGTGAGCGCAACGAGCGCAACGACCTGGAGCACGAGGCCTGCGATGAGCGTGCGGTTCAAACCGGTTCGTGATCCGACCCAACCGCCGAGCAGGTTGGTGACGATCCCCATGAACTCGTAGAGCAAGAAGAGGAATGCCAATGCGACCGGCGAATAACCGAGTTCGTTGAAGTGCAGCAGCACCAGCATTCGCAGCGCACCGTCGGTGAGCGTGAAGGACCAATACCCGGCTGTCACGAGGGCGTAGTTGCGGAGTTGCATGATGACTCAGGTGAGCGAAGCGGCGACCTTGGCCGCCAAGTCGGCCATTCGGAACGCGTAGCCGTATTCGTTGTCGTACCAGATCAGCACCTTTACCATCCGGTCATCGATCACCATCGTTGAGGGTCCGTCGACAATGCCCGACCGCTGATCATTGGTGTAGTCGGCCGAAACGAGTGGACGACTTTCGAAGCCGAGGATGCCGGCGAGATCGCCCTCGGCCGCAGTGCGCAGATAGTCGTTCACTTCGTCGACGGTGACGTCGCGCTGCATCGTGAACACGGCGTCGGTGAGCGACGCGTTGAGTAATGGGACGCGCACAGCTGTCCCATTGAGTTTGCCAGCGAGTTCTGGGTAGATCATCGTGATCGCCGTTGCCGAACCCGTGGTGGTCGGGATGAGGGAGTTGAGCGCCGAACGCGCCCGGCGAAGGTCTTTGTGCGGAGCATCGACGATCACCTGGGTATTGGTGACGTCGTGGATCGTGGTGATCGCGCCCCGTTCGATACCGATCTTTTCATGCAGCACCTTCACCACCGGGGCGAGACAGTTCGTGGTGCACGATGCGGCGGTGATCACGTGGTTGATGGCGGGGTCGTACAGGTCGTCGTTGCAACCCATCACGATGTTAAGTACGCCGTCAGACTTGACCGGCGCAGCCACGATCACTTTTCGGACCCCACGTTCGAAGTAGGGCGCCAGCGTTTCGGTGGTCTTGAATACGCCGCTGCACTCGAGCACGATGTCAACATCGCGGGCCTGCCACGGCACAGCGCCGGGCGTGCGATGTGCCGAGTAGGTGATGTGTTGGCCATCGATTTCGATGTCTGAGCCATCGGTTGAGACCTCGCCGCCGTACCGGCCGTGAACGGTGTCGAACTCGATGAGGTGTGCTGCCGTCGTGGCATCGGCGTTGGGGTCGTTGATGTGGACGATTTCGATGTCGTCACCCAACGCCCGGCGATGAGCCAGTCCGCGTACGGCCAGCCGACCGATGCGTCCGAACCCGTTGATACCGACCCGTGTCGTCATAGAAGCCACGCTAGAGAACGGTGGTCGGCGCGAGGTGAACTCGAGGTGAAATCGTGACGTCAGTTCAGCTGGCGACGTACTGCAGGCACGACGACGTCGAGGTATGCGTCAAGTGCATCGGTGTCGA
>JBLFZD010000180.1:0-7273 GCA_047610085.1 Ilumatobacter sp.
TGGGCCATGAACGGTGTAGCGAACTGTTCGAACGTGTCGGACAAGATGATCACCTGGGTGCGCTCTCGCAGCGCGTCGAGGAACTTGCGTGCACCCGGCATTGGTGCGAGGGTCCCGATGACCTCTTGGATCTTCGCAAGGCCCAGCCCGTGCTCAGCGAGCAGGTCGAGTCGGTAGCGCATCAAAGCGTTGTAGTCGGGCTCGTCACGAGTTGTTCGAAGGAGTCCGTCGATACCGGTCGTCTCGGCGACGGCGATCCAGACTTCAGGAATCAAGACCCCCTCGAGGTCGAGCGTGACGATGGTCGATTGGTTACCCACACCTCCATTCTTGCGTGATCGAGTGGGTGACGTTGTCATCGTCAGCTGTCGATGTGGATGAGCCGTGCCGGAGGACGCTCGGGAACCGGCGCAAAACTCTTGGCCCAGCCGAGATAAATGAGCCCAACGACTCGGTCGGTCGCATCGAATTCGCACAGCTCAAGCACTCTCGGCGGCTGGCTCAATGCCGGCGTCGACCAGAACGAAGCGAGGCCGAGCGACGTGGCGCCGAGGAGTAGATTCTGGATGCCAGCCGACACGGCGTCGCGATTCTCATCGTGCAGCATTCGGTTTTCGTGTGCTTCACAACCGACCACGAGCGTGGTAGGAGTTCGCAGGTACTTGCCGGCGGTCTTTTCGCGTTTGATCTCGTCGCCGAAGTCCGCCTCGGTCATATCGGCAACCATCGTCTCACCGAGACGCTTGCGGCCATCACCGGAAAAGGCCGCGAACTTCCAGGGCCACGTCTTTTTGTGGTTCGGTGCCCAGGACGCAAGCTCACACAACTGCTCGATCAATGCCGTTGGAACTTCACACTCTTGGTCGACGAGCATCGAGGTTCGGCGCCCTCTGACGACGGCCGAAAGCTGGTCGAATGTCGCCGGTTCAATCATGTCATCAGCTTGGCATGAGTCGGTCGGGTTACACACGTCGCGGGGCGATATCGAGCCGATGTGAAGCACGAGGTGCGTGCGACCGCTCGGAGCGAGAACAGTGTTGGTGTGGGGCGAGCCGATGCGACTGTGGTGTGGTTCAAGCGTGACCTGCGCGTCGCCGACCACCGACCACTGATGGCGGCGGCCAGGAATGGCGGACCGGTGATTCCCCTGTACGTCGTCGAGCCATCGATGTTGAAGCTGAGGGATTTTCACCCCGCGCACTACTCGTTCGTACGCGATTGTCTTCTGGAGCTGCGCGAGGACCTTGCTGCGCTTGGGGCTCCGCTTGTAGTGCGCGTTGGAGAGGCGGTAGACGTACTCGATTCACTTCGGATCGAGTACCGAGTGACCAGCGTGTTGGCCCACGAAGAGACCGGCAATGGTGCGACGTTTGCTCGTGATCGGGCCGTACTCGCTTGGGCCAAGCTGAACAGGGTCGACGTCGGAGAGGCGCCGACCAATGGTGTCGTGCGTCGGCTCCCAGATCGTGACCAATGGAGCGCCATTCATCGATCTCGTATGGCGACGCCGATCGAGGACACCCCTGAGCGGATTGTTGCCGTCGTTGGAATCGACCCGGGTTCGATCCCAACGGGTGCTGAGTTGGGTCTCGCTCCAGTTGGGCGTGACGTTCAGCGTGGCGGGCGCAGTGAGGCCAGCAATGTGTGGCGGTCGTTCGCCGGCGAGCGGCATCGGGGATACCAGTACAAGCTGTCGAGTCCGGTGACCGCGTGGGATGCGTGCTCTCGGCTCTCGCCGCACCTCGCGTACGGCACTGTGTCGATGCGGATGATCATGAAGCGGCTGCAGCGAATCCAGGGTGGCCTCGGCAAAGGTGACACGTCGAAGAAGTCGTTCTCGGCGTTTGGCGAGCGGCTCTATTGGCATGATCATTTCATCCAGAAGTTGGAGGACGAGCCGCGCATCGAGTTCGAGTCGTTCGTGCCGGACTTTGACCAAATTCGCCAGACCGATGATGAGGCGAAAGCTGCAGCGTGGCGTGAGGGTCGCACCGGTTACCCACTGGTCGACGCGTGCATGCGCGCGCTCGAGGAGACGGGTTGGCTGAACTTCCGGATGCGGGCGATGGTGGTGAGCTTCGCGAGTTATGACCTTTGGCAGCCGTGGCGGTCGACCGGACTTCACCTCGCTCGGTGCTTCACCGACTACGAGCCCGGTATCCACTGGAGCCAGATCCAGATGCAGTCGGGAACCTCAGGGATTAATGCGCTGCGGGTCTATGACCCAACCAAACAGGCGGTTGAACAGGACCCTGAAGGAACGTTCATCCGACAGTGGATTCCTGAGCTGCGCGACGTGCCAACCGCCCTTATCCACCAGCCGCAGCTGTCGGGGGCCGACTACCCGCCCCAGATCGTCGACCACGCGTCGGCATCGCGTCGAGCCACCGCCGAGGTCCAACGCATCCGTCGCCGGGCACAGCTGGAGGGCCGGCTTGACACCGTGCTCGAACGTCATGGCAGCAGGCGGCCATCGCCGTCCAAGCGCCGAGCTGCAGCGAAGCAGCGCCGCCGCTGACACGGCTGCCTGACACGAGGGGACCCCATGAAGATCACGATCCGATTG
Organism: Ilumatobacter sp.; assembly: GCA_047610085.1. Classification (GTDB taxonomy): domain Bacteria; phylum Actinomycetota; class Acidimicrobiia; order Acidimicrobiales; family Ilumatobacteraceae; genus Ilumatobacter_A. Next base: position 2,567 of record JBLFZD010000180.1, read on the forward strand.
GCGCCACCGATTGCTGGAGCGTTACTTATTGCCGCGTGTAGCGGTGAGAGCGATGCCGACACCGGAGTCGCCGAGGTTGCAACAAGCGAAGCTTCGACAACCGATCCGCCGGCGACCGATCTGCCCGCAACGGACCCGCCGGCAGCTGAGGTCGCTGAGGAGCGCGGCGATGCACCGGAAGCAACTGGCGTCGACGAGTAAGAGGATGCCCAAGCCGACGGGCGAGCGAGCGCTCAGGACATCGTTGAAGCGCTTGCTGACGACGAGTTGATGGGGTGAGACAACCTGACACCGGGTTTGCAAGCCGCCCAAGCGCTTCGGGTCGACGGGCTCAGGCAAATCTCGAATCCGTCGACAGCCGATGGCGGGTTTCTGCAGTCCTGCGGCGAGCGCACCAACATTGTCGGCATCATCCCGGGTTCGGGTGACCTCGCTGACGAGTAGGTGATGGTCGGTGCTCACTACGACCTCGAGGGGACCGATTGCTTCACTTTTGATCTTCCCGACGACAACATCTGCAACGGTGCTGCCGATAACGCTGCGGGCGTCGCTGCAGCGTTCATGACAGCGACTGACTTCGCGTCCACAACGGCCCCGGTATCCGGTGAACGGTCGATGATCATCGCGTTCTGGGACGGCGAGGAAGACGGACTGGTCGGATCGCGTGCATCTGTCGCCGACCCACTGGTTCCGTTCGATCAAACGGTGGTGTACGTGAACTTCGACATCCAGGGTGCAAACCTGCTGCGGTCGCTCGCCAACACGACGATCTTGGTCGGCGCCGAGACCGGCGGTCTTCTTTACCGATGCCAACAACGGCTGCTATCACACCGTGCTCGACGACGTCGCTCATATGAATTTCCCGAAGCTCGACCAGCAGATCGAGACCGCGATGGCGCTGACCCGAGGTCTCATGGTCACCTCGACACCACCGGTTCTTGTCACCGATGCGCCGCTCAGCAGCTATCTAGCTGCCCATCTGACGATCAGCCTGATTCGGTCGGGTCGGGCGAGCGTGCTCTGCTCGGCTGAACACGGGGTGCTTCGTTGGGCATTTTGGGATACTGCGGCGGCCACGGAGCGTCGGGGATGCCGTCGGCGAGGTCGGCACCGAAACGCTCGACGAGCGGTGTGATTGAGCAGGGGGCTTCGTCCATGAGCTCCCATGGGTCGCCGAGCTTCGTTAAGCGGGCGGGTACTGAATCGATCGTGCAGGCCTCAGGGTCGATGGTGTCGAGTTCGTCCCACCGGAATGGCGTCGAGACCTGCGCCCCCACCCGAGGACGCACACCCCAGGCGCCAAACATGTTCTTGTGTGGAGCGTTCTGGTTGAAGTCGACGAACACCCGCTGGCCCCGCTCTTCCTTCCACCACTTGTCGGTGATGAGGTTGGGATGACGTTCCGAAAGGATTCGGCCGATCGCCACCACCGCACCTCGGACCGCAAACGCATCCCAGCCGGGCTCGACCCGAACGTAAATGTGGAGCCCCTTGGATCCCGTCGTCTTTGGAAATCCGAGCATGCCGAGTTCTGCAAGCAGGTCGCGAGTGTGGCCGGCGGCCTCGCGAGTCATGTCGAAGGTGACACCGGGGCAGGGATCGAGGTCAATCCGCATCTCGTCGGCATCGTTGGGACTGGACGCTCTGAACTGCCAGACGTGCAGGCCAAGCACGCCCTGGTTGGCGGCCCACAAGACATGCGCCAGGTCCGAAATCACGAGTGCGCGTGATGGTGTCCCGTTGATTGTCTGCACCGTGGTGGTGGTGAGCCAGTCCGGCGCCGACTCGGGAATCCGCTTCTGGAAGAATGATTTGCCTCGAACGCCGTTGGGATAGCGCTCGAGCAACACCGCGCGGTCGTGCAAGGTCCGCATGATCGGCACGCCGACCGCCACGTAATAGCGCGCCACGTCGAGCTTGGTGCGTTCTTCTTTGCCTGGCCCAACCGACGGGAACATAGGTTTGCTGGGGTTGGTGATCAATACCAGCCGGCCGTCAGCTTCCAGCTCGACCGGGTCCCCAAACTCATCCGCCGCTGCCATACAAGCGAAACTACGCCCCACGCGGCTGCTCATCGTTCACACAGAGTTCAAAGCCGAGGTGATTGGGACCTGCTTGTTTGAGGTAGGACTAGTGGTTGTGGATGAACTTCTGACCGATGAAGGCACTCCGAGACCCGCAGCGGCGGCCTTGTGGGAGCTCTTGGAGCAACTCGGCCCCGATGAGATCGAGGCGCGCCAGCAGGCAACCGAACTCGACATCCTCACGATGGGGATCACGTTCACCGTCTACAGCGACGGTGAGAACATCGATCGTGCGTGGCCATTCGACGTGGTGCCGCGCATCATTCCCGGTGATGAGTGGAACCAGGTCCAACTCGGTTTACACCAACGGCTCCGCGCCGTGAACATGTTTATCGACGATCTCTACAACGAACAGCGGATCATCGAGGCCGGCGTGTTTCCAGCGGAGTTGTTGGAGGATTCGGTGAACTTTCGTCCTGAATGCGTCGGTGCGCACCCGAAGTTCGGCGTGTGGGCGCACATCTCGGGGTCCGACCTGGTTCGCGACGACGACGGCACCTTCTATGTGCTCGAAGACAACCTCCGTGTGCCGTCGGGTGTCAGCTATGTGCTCGAGAACCGTGCCGTCACCAAGCGTGCGTTCCCTGAGCTCTTCGGCCAGAGCCAGATTCGGCCGGTCGACAGCTACACCGACGAGCTCAACAAGGTGCTCTCCTCGCTCGCGCCCGATGGTGTGGACGAGCCCACCATCGTGGTGCTCACCCCCGGCATCTTCAACTCCGCCTACTTCGAGCACTCATTCCTCGCTGAGCGCATGGGCGCCGAACTCGTGGAGGGCGGGGATCTTGTTGTCGGCGACGATGATTGCGTCTATATGCACACCGTCGAGGGTCGCGAACGCGTCCACGTGGTCTATCGGCGCATCGATGACCTCTTCCTCGACCCTGAAGTGTTCCGCCCTGATTCGCTGCTCGGCGTTGCTGGTCTGATGCGCGCCTGGAAGGCGGGCAACGTGGGTATTGCCAACGCCCCTGGTGTCGGGGTGGCTGACGACAAGTGTGTGTACGCCTGGATTCCCGACATCATTCGCTTTTACCTCGGTGAGGAGCCAAAGATTGCCAACGTGCCGACCTACCGGTGCATGTACGAGGACGAGCGCGAGTATGTGCTCGCACACCTCGACGAGTTGGTCATGAAACCAGCCAACGAGAGTGGCGGGTACGGCATCACGATCGGCAGCCAGGCGACCGAGGAGGAGTTGACCGCATGCGCCGACGCGATTCTCGCAGATCCGCGCAACTGGGTCGCTCAGCCGATCATCGACCTGTCGACGGTTCCAACCTTGATCGACGGTGAGCTTGTCTTTCGTCATGTCGACCTTCGACCGTTCATTCTGACCGGTCAGCACAGCTACGTCACCGCGGGCGGCCTGACACGCGTTGCGCTCACCGAAGGGTCGTTGATCGTGAACTCGTCACAGGGTGGGGGCAGCAAAGACACCTGGATCGTGGACAGTCCGGGCGGTTGGCATGCCACACCCGGTGTCATGTCTCAGTCCCAGTCGCAGTCGCAGTCCCAGTCCCAGTCCCAGTCGCAGTCAAGTGTCGGCTTCGATCAGGGAGGCGTGGCCTGACATGGCGTTGCTGTCACGAAATGCTGACCGAATTTACTGGGCGGCGCGTTACCTCGAACGCGCCGAAGACACGGCTCGGCTCGTTCAGGAGTTCGGCGAACTCTTTGACGACATGCCGAGTGACGACCCGAACGAAAATGCGTTCCGTTGGAACCCGTTGCTTGCCGTCGTTGGTGACCGGACATTTTTGGAAACACAGGCGAGCGAGCGCGATGTCGTGAAGGCTCTGGTCTGCGACCCGGAATCGACAAGCAGTGTTGCAGGGTGCGTCGCCCGAGCCCGAGCGAACCTGCGCACGACCCGAGAAGTGCTCCCCCGTGAGGCGTGGCACACCGTGAACGATCTGTCGATGTTCGTTGCGACAGATGCTGCCCGGGCCGAGAATCGTCGCTTTCGCGGCCGATTACTGGGGAGGGTTGCGAACGACAGCCGCCGCCTCGACGGCATATTGAACTCGTCGATGAGCCGGGACGCGGCCTGGCAGATGTGGCGAATGGGTCGCTACCTGGAACGTGCCGACATGACCACACGCGTCGTCGGCGTCCGCGCCGCCGTGCTCATGGCCCAAGCTGCGCAGCCTGCGGCGCAGGGCGATGCACTTCGCTACGACGAAGTTCAGTGGATGGGTGTACTGCGTTCACTTTCGGCGCTCCAGATGTACCAGCGATCCACGCGAGGAGCGATCGAAGCGTCGTCGGTCGTTCGGTTCCTGCTCTTTGACAGCGACTTCCCTCGTTCGGTGCGCTTCTGCCTCGACGAGATCGATCGCTCCCTTGATCAATTGACCCGCGCCGACAGCGTTCGAGCGTCGGTTGCTGACGCTCGCGACGCGCTGATCTCGACGATGGCGACCACGACCGACGGGGCAGATCTCGATCAGGCCATGGACTGGGTACAGTCGTTGATTGGCAGAGTTAACGGCGCGATTGCGGACCGCTATCTCATTATCGCCGCTGACTGAGGAGCGTGATTGATGACAACAATCGACGCGAACGAGCCCATTGACCCGGTCGTCCTTGGGCGTCGCCAGGGCGCTATTGACCGCCTCCT
>JBLFZD010000181.1:0-7236 GCA_047610085.1 Ilumatobacter sp.
CGCTGATGAAGATCGGTAAGCAAATCGCCGAGCCGCTCCGCCTGCATTTGGGTATGGACAAGAAGAATGCACGTGACACGGCAGTCGAGCTGCTTCGAAGCGTGCGTATTCCTGAGCCCGAGGCTCGTTTGGGTCAGTTTCCGCACGAACTCTCTGGCGGGATGCGTCAGCGCGTGATGATTGCTATGGCGCTGGCGTGCGGCCCCACGGTGCTGTTCGCTGACGAACCGACCACGGCGCTCGACGTCACGGTGCAGGCGCAGATCCTCGAAGTCATCGGCGAGCAACGTCGCGACCGCAATATGGCCGTCGTCCTTGTCACCCATGACCTTGGAGTGGTCGCTGGCCATACGGACCAGATTGCGGTGATGTATGGCGGCAAGCTCGTTGAGCGGGCACCGACACGAACACTGTTTGCCGACATGAAGATGCCTTACACGAAGTCGCTCCTCAAGAGCATTCCGAAGCTTTCGGACCCGAGCCATACTCGGTTGTCCACCATCACGGGTCGACCGCCAGATCTTGTGCACCCGCCGAAGGGGTGCAACTTTGCGCCTCGTTGCCCGTATGCACGTGAAAAGTGCCATCACGAGGAGCCGACTCTGCAAACCACGAACGACCCGAACCACGTGTTCGCGTGCTGGTACCCCGTTGGTAGCCCTGAGTTCTCGGACCGTGAAGCCGAACTCGATGCTGCGGGTTATGTCGGCGCATCGAAGGAATCGGCGTCGTAATGGCTGGGACGGGTCACGCGCATTTGCGCGATGGAGACAACGTTCTCACCATTAAGGATTTGGTCGTCGAGTTCAAGGTGTCGGGCGGTTCGGTGAAGGCCGTGTCCGGCATTAGCTTTGATGTTCAACGCGGTGAAACACTTGGCATCGTTGGCGAATCAGGGTGTGGCAAAAGCACAACAGGTCGTGCCATCATGCAGCTACCAAAGCCCACATCTGGGTCGGTGGAGTTTGAGGGTCGCGACCTGACGACGCTGTCGAACACCGAAGTCCGTGAAGCTCGTACGAAGGTCCAGATGATCTTCCAGGACCCGGTGTCGTCGTTGAACCCCCGTCGCACAGTCCGTGACAGTGTCATTGAGCCGCTCGATATTTGGAAGCGGGGAACCAAGGCAGAGCGAGAGAAGCTGGTTGACGACATCCTTGAATCCGTCGGGATCGACCCGGCACGGGCTGCTGAAAGTCGTCCTCATCAGTTCTCTGGTGGTCAGTGCCAACGAATCTCGGTGGCGCGAGCGTTGGTGCTTGACCCAACGCTCATCATTTGTGACGAGCCCGTGTCGGCGCTCGACGTCTCGGTGCAAGCCCAGGTCCTGAACTTGCTTGAAGACCTCAAGGATCAGTACGGCCTGACACTTGTGTTCATCGCACACGACCTCGCTGTTGTGAAGAACATCAGTGACCGCGTGGCGGTGATGTATCTCGGTAAACTGTGTGAGGTTGCCTCCGCGGACAGCATGTACGCCACGCCGATGCATCCGTATACCAACCTCCTGATCGACTCAATCCCCGAGCCCGATCCGGACGCGGACCACTCGCTCGGTGAAATCATCGGCGAGCCACCGTCACCGATCAACCCACCAACGGGCTGCCGCTTTCACCCACGTTGCCCGAACGCCACAGCACAGTGCTCGGTCGAAGAACCACAGCTTCGCGAAATGCTTCCGGGCCACTTCGTCGCTTGCCATAACCCCATCGTCGTCTGAGGGCGACGTCAGGACGGCTTCTCCTTTGAACGACGGTGAGGTTCTGGGACATTCGGTGTCAGACACCCGGTGTCGGGCACCGGGTGCCAGAGGTAGATCGACGAGTTCGGCACAGCGCCCGGCTGAGCGATAGATTCGGCCGATGACGAACGATGTCACGTCGCCGGATCTTGACTTCTTCTGGGATCCTGTTTGACCATGGGCTTGGATCACCTCCCGTTGGGTGGTGGATGTGCAAAAACAGCGCTCGTACGCGGTCGACTGGCGGTTCATTTCGCTCTGGATCTTGAATGAGAAGAACACCCAGGATTGGTACACGGCGCAGTATCGAGCTGGCCATTTTCTTGGCCACAAGGGCTTGCGGATCGCCGACCAGATCCGCCTCACCGACAGTGGCCCCGAGGCGGTCGGTCGGTGGTACACCGCATTGGGCGAGGCGTTGCATCGCGATCAGCGCCGCGACGAAGCCCGTGCGGATCATCGGGCGTTCCTCGCCAGGATCCTGGCCGAGTCAGGCTTCGACCCGGAACTCATAGGTCATGCCGACGATGAGTCGCACGACGAATGGATTCGGACCGACACGGAACTTTCGTTGAGTCGAACTGGGCCCGACGTTGGCACGCCAATTCTTACGTTCCGGCCGGGAACGAACCGCGAGGGCAGCTTCTTCGGCCCCGTCATCTCGAAAGCGCCAACTGGTCAAGAGGCACGTGAGCTGTGGGATGCCGTTGAGATGTTGGCAACGAGCGGTGTCGCCGAACTCAAGCGATCCAACCGCGCCGCTCCCGACTTCAGCTAGGAGACTACTGAACAACTAACTGTTGTGCGGGCCGTGGTGAAGTTCGAGGTGTTGGCGTCGTGATCGACACCGCACTGAGCAGGTACCGATGCCCATCGCTGGGGATAATCAGTTGTCGATGAGTCGTTCCCCGAGTCGATTGCGGAAGCGACCCACTACCCGTCGGAACCGGAGCAGCGCCGGAGCGCGGTGCGGAACTGCCTCGTCGTCGAGTTCGGCGGCGGGGGGCGGCGGATCGGTGTCGTCGTCGTCGACGGAATTGAAGCGGAACATGTCATCCCATCGACGGTCAAGTCGGGTCAACGCCTCGTCGAGTCCAACAGGGCTCCACCGGCCGTCGGAGTTCGTGGTGGCGATGCCGAGTCGCAACATCTTGCCAAGCGCATCGTCGACCTCGAAGTCGATGTCAGCATCAAATGCTTCAGCGAGCCACTGTTCGGCAATGCAATCCAGTTCGTCAGCGGTCAGCGCGTTGGCGGCGGCGAGCAGCAGCCGATAGGCAATCAACACTTCGTTGACTTCTTGCTCCTCGGCGGATGACAGCAGAATGTGAAACACGCCCGGACCGTCGGCGACCGTTCGGAAGTAGAGGTTCTCCGACAACGTCTTGAGGTAGTCGATCCGATGGTTCTTCAGTTTGTTCCACTGCCGGAATCCGAAGCCACCGAGCGCTGCGAGACCACCGAACAGAATGAGGAGCACCCCCTGGTTGATCACGGGTTGTTCGTCGCTCAATCCCGCGTAGAAGCCGGCGAGGAGGAACATCAGACCAAGCGTCGGGAGCAGTTTGGTGACCAACACCAGGATTGCCGATACGGCGGCTGGCACGGCGATCTTTAACGTATCGACGGTGCGAAATCGCACCTTGGTGGCGGGGAGGAGCATCTCGATGTCAGCGCGCGGGACGTTGCGGAACTGCTTGAGCGATGCGTCGCCGGGCACGATGCCCCGCTTTCTGGGATCGATGCCGTTCTCGACGAACCAGTCTGCTGGCTTGATCCGACTGTGAACGACCACGTCTGCGTCGACGGTGATCTCAACCGGCTCGGCCGCCCGCAGGAAGCGCTTGTGCTCGACGAGATCCGTTCGAGCGCCACGCCGGTAGATGAGGAGTTCGTCGTAGAGGTCGAAGTCGACATCGAGGCGGAGTGGGATCAGGGCCTCGTTCTGGATTGCTTCGTCGAGTTCCACATCGGTGATCGGCGTGTAGTTCGCTCCGTCGAGGAGACCGGTGAGGTCTCCGGTGACCGCGTCTGCCGCAGCGGGGCTGCTGCTGATGTGTTCCCAGGCTTCGGTCGTGCGTTGCTCGATGATATGGAACTCGTGGTGATAGAGCGCGGCCACCAAATGCGACAATGACGCCCATCGAGGGGTATCGCCTCGCGCGCTGTCGACGAGCGGGAGCGACTCAAGCTGCCGCGCTGTCTCCTTGAAGCGCCGGGGGACGAAGCGTTCGCGATCGGTCACCGGAGAAAGGCTAGGAAGGTTGTGCCCACCAGGCGCGTTCGAGCGTGATGTCCGGGTTATCAGTGGATAACGACATGGTCGGTCATTACGTCACAATCCTCGGATATCTGGCTGCACCTGGTACGTCGTGTTCGCTCACGTCCTGTGTGGAGCAACCACCAGACAAAGGATTATCATTGCGACGAGTGATATTGCCCCAGCGGTGAGAGGAACCCGGACGTGAGACCCGACCGCATCGAGTACTCCACTCTCGGCCCCGTCAAAGTCACTCGCGTGCGATCCTCGAACCACGCTCGACCTCGGGCGATGGGCACCTCGATGTCAGAAGTCGAGGCCGCAGGTGAGCGCGTGCCGCTGCTGCACCAGCCGATCCCGGGCGCTTGACCCCAGATGGAGCGGAGGAACGCCGCCATCGCACGATCTTCCCCGACGAAATGGGCCAAGCCTGCACGGCCTCGGTTGAGAATGCAGCGAATTCAGGCATCGTGAGCGCACCGACCCGATGGCCAATCATCATCGGGCGATCGAGTTCGGCGAGCACATCGGCCACGCGCCACGAGTACTTAGCGTTGTCGACACTTGCCGTTCTATCGTCGACGCCTTGATCCAGACTTGATCTCTCCTTGGCCGCCGGCAGATCAGACGCAACCAGACTCAAATTGCATCAATTTTGGAAGATCGAAGACATCTCGCGGAGAAACCATGAACCATCTCAAACGCATGCTCGTCGCTGGCGCAGCGCTGTCGATGATGAGTTTGTCGATTCCTGGCATGGCAGCCGCCGTCGCCGACGATCCTGCCGATCCGACCTACACGGCTGACGATGCCGGAATTGGCGCAGGAGATTCCTGCGCACCGACAGTCGACGAAGATCGCCCATCTCGCGGTGCCGACGCCACCTTCACCGTGGTGACCACGCCTACCGTCCTCTACACGTCAAACTTCGACGCGGAGGATAACGCCAGTTGGAGCTTGATTTCAGGAACCTGGCAGTTCGCTGATGGCACACTCGCACAGGTCGAAAGCTGCGGCTATGACGCTTCAGCACTGCTCGACACGCACGCTGTTATCGACTTCCGTTGGGAGGGTACTTTTTCCAGCGAGACCTCGAACCAGGGCGGCCTGGTCATCAACCAGCAGTCAGCAGCAACACGCAGCGGTGCAACACTCATCGACCTTACTGACGACGGCACGTCTCTTCGCTGGGGCACCTACGACGCACTGGGGTATTACATCTTCGCGGGCGCCGTTCCGATCGACCGGCCGGCCGACGGCACCGACATCACACTCGCCGTCGAGGTCCATGGCGCCGACGTCAGTATCGCCATCAACGGCACAACGATGGGCACGCTCACCACCGAGCACGAAGGCGGCCTCGTCGGCCTCGTCGCGACACAATCGACCGTCGCGTTCACATCGGTCACCCTGACTGGTCTCGGATCTGTTGCTGCTACCAGCGAACCGTCAACAATGAGAACATCCCTGGTGGACCGAATGATCTTTGCAAACACCTATGTCAGCGCAGGAACAACCGCAACGATCAACGGCAGCGTTGTAGCCGGTACGTACTTCACCACGGGCGTGAGTGCAGTCGTCAACGGCGATACTTTGGCCAGGGCCGCCACCACGCTCGGTGCGAGTTCGCACGTTTCGAGCGACCTGCGGTCTGGAGCCGCCGTCACCCTCGGCGCGGATGCAACGGTCGCTGGGGATCTGCAATTCGGGACAACCGTCACATTCGGCGCCGGTGCCACATCGGGATCTCAAACTCAGAACACGACGGTGCCGATCATCGCAGATGAGCAACAAGACGTGGTTGCTGAGCAACTCGCACTGACTCTCCTGCCATCGGACGTCGTGCTCCCTCCTGGAAATATCGCTACAGACGTAACATTCACTGCTGGGGTGTATGAGGTCCCCGGCCTGCTGACGTTTACTGCAGCCAAAACCATCACGCTTGATGCCGCGGGCGAGGACAGCGAGTTCGTCTTCAATATCGGCAACTACCTGTCCTTTGGTGCCGCCGTCGAGGTCGTTGTGGTGAACGGTACAGCAAACACCAGCGTTATTTGGAATGCTCCTGCTGGTTACATCACTGTCGGAGACGGCGCAAACATCATTGGCACTATCTTGGCCCAGACGCACGTTGTCGTCGGAGCGAATTCAACGCTCAGTGGCGCAGATACCTCGTGTAGCGGCGCCGTATATTCTGCGACGTCGTACATCTCTGTCGGTGCAGGTGCAACCGTGGGTGGCATCGGCACATGTGGTGCGTCCTCATGAGGCGCTCAGCTATCACTCTCACGTTGTTCGCCGTTGTCGCCTCAAGTTGTTCGTTGGTCCGAGGCGACGCACGGGTAACGAATTTCGGTGACGAAGCAGACGCCGCGCTGTCATTCACCGCTGCCGAAGAGGAGCCATCAGGCATCGCTATCGGCAGCGCCGCTGTCACCGACGAGGGTGTCGCACGCGACGCAATCGACTTCATCGCTTCTGACCTGCTGAGCGGTGGCGACGTTAGCGGCGCCGAGCTGTTTGGCGCTGGATCGGTTATCGCCACGTTCGTCGAGCCGGGATGCCAGTTTTCGGGGGAGCAGGGCGCGTTGCTAGCGAAGACTGCATCGGCTGAGGAGTCGACCACCTTCGTGTTCATCCACAGCGGTGCGACTCCGGGTGCATTCAAAGGCTTTGCCGAGGAGTTTGGGCTCCTTCAGCCCAACGTCGTCCACCTCGACGATGGATCCCGAGCGCTGTCCCAGCGGTTCGGTGTCGACGCCTATCCGTCAACGCTCCTCATCGACGGTGCCGGAAAAATGAGCAGCGCCCGCGGCGCCCTCGACAGTGGTCGACTCGCTCTGGCGCTCTCGATCGTGGAGGTCGGATCCAACTGACGTGGCACGTGGGGATGCGTGCCGCACAGTCCCAGCTAACGACCACTTCAGATCAACGGTTCGCTCAGCGACGCGCTTCTCGAGATCCTTGTGAGTGATCCACAGGTCGCGCATCCCCGCTCAGCAATTTGCTCGGCCTGCGCACGTGCTCCACGTTCGCGCTCAAGGGGCCTTTCGAAGCGTTCGATCTGCGCTGTGGAATCAGTTTGGTCGCTCATCACACCTGGGTCAGCCCGCTTCGACGACTCGTATCGTGCACGAGTCGTCACCTCTGTGCAATGAGGACAGATGCTCGACGGACAGATCAACCTTGAACCAATCTCCGCGGCCCAGTATCATGCCATCTGCAAGGATGCAGA
>JBLFZD010000182.1:0-7218 GCA_047610085.1 Ilumatobacter sp.
GGGCTGTCTTTGAATGCCTGCAAGTTGGCGCGGACTGCTTCGCCGTCGACGGGTTCGCCGTCGTGGAACAGGAGACCTGGTCGCATGGTGACGGTCCATGACGTGAAGTCGTCGTTGGGCGTGAGGCTTTCGGCGAGGTTCGGCTGCCAGTCGGCGTCGACGTCGATTGTCACAAGTGAGTCATTCATCGCTGAGATCACTCGGATCGAGCCTGGCGCCACCGCAGCGGTGGTATCGAATCCGCTGCCGTCGTTGTTGAGTCCCCAGGTGATCTCGCCCCCGGCGACCGGTTCGAGAGTCGCCATGTCGACATCGCCTTCACCTTCGCTGGTGATCTGCTCCTCGTCTTCCAACGGAACCGGCTCGTCGACCGAGTCATCATCGCCCTCAGGCGCAGGATCCTCGGGTTCGTCGGGAGTTTCCTCCGGCTCAGCCTCGACCGCCGAGGCCTCGGTGCCATCAGGCTCGTCGGCCGAGTCGCTTCCGCTACATGCGGCGGCAACAAGCGCACCGCACATGAGAACAGCAAGAGCTCTACTTCGTAGACGTTTCATCATGAATCCCCCCGGAATCAATAGGACGTATGTCACAGTTGTATCAGAAGGATTCGGAGTGTCCGTTACTCAGACCGGATGGCTGCGCTCGCGCAGTCATCTAGTGTCGGCACCATGGACGACCTCCTCGACCTCTCTGCCGACATCATCGAAAATGGAGCGAACGACCGCCCGTTCAACCGCATCACCCAGGAACTCACCGAAGTCGCAGACGGACTTGCGGTCGTCGAGTCGTTCAGCCACAGCGTGGTCGTCGACTCCGGTGACGGGCTCGTCGCATTCGATGCATCACATGTCAATACGGGCGAAGCAGTGGTCGACGCAATCAAAGGCTGGAGCGAAGCTCCCGTCTCACACCTCATCTACACCCACGGCCACGCCGATCACGTCGGTGGCTCGGTGGCGTTCGACGCTGCCTACAGCGAGATGCACGTCGTCGGGCACGAGAACGTCAGCACTCGCTTCGACCGCTACCGCGACACGAATGCGTGGAATGTTCTGATCAACGCACGCCAATTCGGTGGCGTTCGCGAGGACTTCAAAATGGGTAATGCCGATGAGCCGGACTTCATCCCGAAAAACACTCTCTCCCCGACGCATGTCGTGGGCGACCACGACACGATCAGCGTCGGCAGTGCCATCATTGAACTGCACCACGCTCGAGGTGAAACCGATGATCATCTCTGGGGGTGGATGCCCGAACAGAAGTGGATGTTCGCTGGCGACTTCGTGATCTGGAACTTCCCCAACGCAGGAAACCCACAAAAGGTCCAGCGCTTTCCGCTCGAGTGGGCGGCTGCCTTGCGCGATATGGCGAGCCGTCGGCCCGAAGTTCTGCTCCCCGCTCACGGCCTTCCCGTTGGTGGTGCCGACCGAATTGAGACGATGCTCACCACCATCGCCGGAGCGCTCGAAGGGTTGGTCCGTGACGTGGTGGAGATGATGAACGCTGGTGAGGTGCTCGACACGATCCTGCACTCGGTGTCGGTCGACCCCGACCTGCTGGCCAAGCCTTACCTTCGGCCGCTCTACGACGAGCCGGAGTTCGTGATTCGTAATATTTGGCGCCAGTACGGCGGCTGGTGGGATGGCGCACCAAGCAGGCTGAAGCCCGCACCCGACGGGCAACTCGCCCTCGAGCTCGCCGCACTCGCTGGCGGCGCTGACAAGCTGGCCGAGCGCGCAGCGTCGCTGGCCGAAGCCGGCGACATGCGACTTGCCTCCCATCTCGCCGACCTCGCTGCCTGGGCGGCGCCCGAGGACTCGTCGGTGCACGCCACGCGCGCCGACGTGTACCGCCAACGCCGCAAGCTCGAGACATCCCTGATGTCGAAAGGGATCTTCGCCGGAGCCATCCGCGAATCGCAAGCGATCAGCGGCGAAGACAACCACCGCGTCTGATTTCGAGAGGATTCACGCCGCCCGAAGCGTTCGGGCAGCGCGACGTCCACCAGCGACGCTTGACGAGCCTGGCAGAATCGCATGATGAGCTTCGACACCGTCACCGGGTATTGCTGGCCTCAATCCACCGATCCAGGTTCAGCGATCGCGCTGCACCTGTCGTCGGCCGGCGGGCGTCCTGTTGCCGTCGAGATCGCTCGCATTGGCGCCGAGCGCACCACCGTGTGGAGTGACACGGTGGAGGCCGGGGATCATCTGACCCCACGCGACGCCGACTCAAACGGCTGCGGCTGGCCTGCCGCTTCCTCGATCATGGTTCAAGACGATTGGGCATCGGGCTACTACGAAGTGCTGTTGACGATCGACGTCGATGGCACAACGCGCCAAACCCATGCCTTCTTTGTGGTTCGCCCGACCGCAGGCTCGACCAACACGATTCTGCTACAACTCGCCACAAACACCTGGAACGCATACAACGATTTCGCCGGGCGAAATCTGTACAACGGCGGCACGCACGCATCGTTGCAACGTCCGATGGCGCGTGGCTATCTGTTCAAACCAGCGGGCGCGGGACGACGCGTGACCACGACCAATCCACCAGACCGCGACATGAACGCACACGTCGGCTACGTCCGCATGAACCACCTGTCGGCGTGGGCAGGATCCGCCGGCTGGCCCGACTGGGAGCAACCGTTCCTCGCCTGGGCCGAAAAGCACGGCTACGGCATTGACGTGATCTCCAACGCCGACCTGGAGGAGTACCCGACGATTGTCGATCGATACAAGCTCGTGCTCTCCGTCGGCCACGACGAATACTGGTCGGGCCCCATGCGTGACACCGTTGAAGGTTTCATCGGGCGCGGTGGAAACGTCGCATTCTTCTCGGGCAACACTTCGCTCTGGCAGGTACGCATGGAAGAGCAAGTCGACGGTGCTGCCTCGGTCATGGTCGGGTACAAGGGCCAGTTCAAGAATGATCCCGTCTATGACACCGATCGCATTGGCGAGCTCACGAGCATCTGGTCCGATCACCTGATCGGCCGACCTGAGAACCACATGACCGGTGTGTCGTTCACCCGTGGCGGTTATCACCGAATCGGAAAGCGCGTCACCAACGGAGCTGGCGGATACACCGTGTATCGACCCGAACATTGGATGTTTGAAGGAACCGATATCGACTACGGCGACGTCCTCGGCGCCAGCGCCACGACGGTCGGCTACGAGTGCGACGGCTGCGAGTACACCGTCGTCGATGGGATGCCTGTCCCCACCGGAGCGGACGGCACTCCTGAATCGTTCGAGATTTTGGCGATGGTTCCCGCTGCGCACTTCACCCGCACCACTGCAGCGCGACCGCCGAAACCGAACGAACCGTCGGAAATTGAGTTCCTCGCATCGCGTGTGTTCAACGATCGCAGCGAGGCTGCAGTGAATCGAATCGCCGCCGGACAAGCGATGCTCGGCAGCTACACCTCGCCAGGTGGCGGCACCGTCATCACCTCGGGCTCCACCGATTGGGCCCACGGGCTGGCTGGTCGAGACGCTCAAATCGAGCAGATCACGACCAACATTCTTGACCGCCTCAGCTGAACGATGCTGCAGCAGGCCTGGCTCAGGCTGAGACCAGGCCGAGTGCAATTCATACAGATCCCTCACTGGATACAATTTCAGCGTGGCGAGCGCATGCGGAACAATCACGTCTCGCCGAGTCTTCTGTACCGCCATGGTCGTTGCTGCGTCGCTCGCTGGGACGGCCTGTGCAAGCGGCGCGAACGACATCGTGGTGCGGGCCACCGAGGCAAACCAGCCGCCAGCCACCACCACATCGCCGCCGCCGCCAAGCACGACCACCGCTGCACCACCGCCAAGCACGACGGCCACTGCGCCCGCCACGAGTGATCCGACAACGGTCGAATCGTCGACGCCCCTACTCGTGCCCGCCACGACGGAGCCGCCCGTATCGACCAGCGCAGTCAGCGCTCCGACGACACCGGCCACGCTTGCGCCGGGCACCCTTCCCTTGCCCGCACCACCAGAAAGCGAACTGGCTCACCCCTTCTTTGGTGCGACCAACGAGGCGTTCGAACAGTTGGCTCGAGCAAACACCGGTGCATCGCTCACGGTAGTTCGAGGCGGAGAGGTCATTTTTTCCCGTGCCGCGGGGCAGACACTCGACGGACACGAAGCCACCGGGGATACCCCGATGGTCGTGGCCAGCGTCAGCAAGATCGTGGTGGCCTTGGGGGTCGCCCGCCTGCACCAGCAGGGGTTCATCGATATTGGCGGCCCCGTGCCGTGGGACGACATCGGCCTCGCTGTAAACCCTGCGTGGTACGACGTCACGATTCGTGAGTTACTCGACCACCGCAGTGGCCTCGAGAAGGCCCGATTCTCATGGTTCAACGACGATGGTGACTGCCGTACACACGTCACAACGCTGCTCGAGCCAGCCCCCAGCCGAAGTCGCGGCGAGTGGGTGTACTCGAACGGGAACTACTGCATCCTCGGGCTACTGCTCGAGCAGCGCACTGGGCTCCCACTCGACCAGGCCCTCCAGGCCCTCGCGTTCGATCCTGTTGGGGTGAGCGGCATTCATCTCACCGACAATGGTTTGCTCCCGGGCGACCAACCCCATGCCGAAGGAGTCGACCGGCTCTCACGACTCGGTGGTGCCGGAACGCTCATCGTCTCCACCGATGACACCGCGCTCTTGCTCGGACGCATGACGCCCGAAAACGCCGCCGTGCTCCTACCGCCTGGGGTCTTCACCGATCAATACGGCTTCGGACATACGGGTACCGTCGACGGGGCCAAGGCCTGTATCTGGGTGTTGGAAGGTGGCGCGACCGTCGTGTCAGCAACGATCGCCGGCAACTCGGTCAACGCTGGCGGCGCCGTGTGCGACATCGTTGTCCCGGCCATCGCCACCGACCTGGGAATCAACGCCGGGCGCCCCGACCGGACTCCCTGACCGACTCGTTTGAGCTACAGCTCCCAGAGTTGGCGCGCCGCGGTCACCGCCGCAGCCCCAACCTCACCACATGACACAGCTTCAGGCCGGAACGACTCGCCGCTGAGAGCGCTCAGTGTCGCTCCCGTCGACAAGCTGAGTGCATCGAAGTCATAACCGCCTTCGAGTACCACGATCAAACGTTGCGCCGGAACCAACCGCTGGAGCCGGAGGGCCAGATCGGCATAATCAGACGACGTGAGTTGCATTTCGGCAAGCGGATCATTGCGGTGCGCGTCGTAGCCCGCAGAGATGATCAACCATGTTGGCGCAAACCCCTCAATGACCGGAGCGATCACCTCGTCGAACGCCTGCCGGTAGACATCGCCACGAGTACCGGGAGGCAATGGCAGGTTCAGGTTGGCAAACGGCGCCAAGTCGCTCCCTGTTTCGGTCAGGCGACCCGTACCCGGATACAGCGGTGACTGATGGGTCGACACGTAGAGCACGTTCGGTTCGTCGTAGAAAATATCTTGGGTGCCGTTGCCATGGTGCACATCCCAGTCGACGATCGCGACGCGCTCACCCCGATCGACCAACGCTGCAGCGGCAACAGCAACGTTGTTGAACAGGCAGAAACCCATGGACTGGGCAGCCTCGGCGTGATGACCGGGTGGTCGGCTCGCAGCAAACGCCAGATCACACTCGCCACGGCTCAGCGCGTCAACCGAATCAAGCACCGCCCCAGCAGCACGACGCGCCGTGTCCCACGACCCTGCAGCGGCGTATGTGTCGGCATCGATGCTGCCGCCCCCGGCAGCACACAGCTGCTGGATCCGCTCGACCAACCGCGGGTCGTGCACCCGATTTAACTCGTCAATCGTGGCGAGCCGCGGCGTCACCACACGGCATGCGTCCACGAGCCCAGCGGCCGGGATGCCGGCCAGCGATGCGTCAAGACGCCCACGGCGCTCGGGGTGCCCAGCTGGCTCGGCATGAGCATCAAGTTCGGCAGCGGCGAAGACGGCGATCGGCTGATCCACCACCCCACCGTACGGACCACAGCTGCGGCTGCCATGCTGGCGACGTGACATCAGCCGATTCAACCGAGTCCCGCTGGGCGACGACCGTTGTTTTGGGCGACGGCGCAAGCGCATTTATCCGGCCGCTCGTGCCCGCCGACCAAGCTGCGTTACTCGCCTTCCACGAGCGACAGTCAGCTGAATCGCTGTACCGGAGGTTCTTTTCCCCAAAACCGACGCTGTCGTCACGAGAGCTCACGCACTTCACAACGGTGAACATGGTGGATCGTGTCGCACTCGCTGTAGAGGTGCACGACGAGCTCGTTGGATGGGCGAGCTACGAACGCTGGCCGGGACGAAACGAGGCTGAGGCCGCCTTCATGGTCGCCGATGAACACCATGGACGCGGCATCGCCACGCTGCAACTCGAACACTTGGCAGCAATTGCTCGAACCAACGGAATCGAACGGTTCACCGCTGAAGTCCTCAGCGATAATCGCGGGATGCTGGCAGTCTTCGCGAAGGCGGGGTGGCCGCTGCAACGACGTTTCGAATCCGGCGTCGTTGACCTCGACTGGGAACTTGCTGCCACCGACGAGTTCATCGACACCGTCGAACGACGCGAGCAGCGAGCTGACTCTCGCGCTATCGCTCGCATCTTGCTGCCACGAGCTGTTGCAGTTATCGGCGCTTCCGACCGCCAGGGTTCGGTCGGCAACGTGCTCTGGAACAACATTCGCGCGAGCGTTACCATTCCGGTGTATCCCGTCAATCCACGGCTCGAGGATCTCGATGGTCGTCGCTGCTACGGGTCGCTTGCCGATGTCCCCGACGATGTGTCGCTCGCAATCATCGCCGTTCCTGCCAGCGCGCTCGAGTCCACGATCGACGCATGCATCGACAAGCGGATGCGCGGCGCTGTTGTTGTGACCAGTACCGACGGTACCGAGATCGACATCAAGGCGTTGGTCGCACGCTCACGGCGTAACGGTCTCCGGCTCATCGGGCCGTCAAGCATGGGCGTGTCGTCGCTGCACCCCGATTCGGTGCTGCAGGCTGCACTCGTCGACGTCACGCTTCCCCCCGGCGGTGTTGCGGTCTCGATGCAATCGGGGACCCTCGGCGCCTCGTTGCTGCGACGAGCACGAGATCTTCATCTCGGCCTCAGCTGGTTCGTTTCGCTCGGCGACAAGTCCGACGTCTCGGCCAACGACCTATTGCAATTCTGGGAGGACGACAACTCCACCAAAGTGATTGCGCTGTACACCGAGACCTTTGGCAACCCCCGCAA
>JBLFZD010000183.1:0-7197 GCA_047610085.1 Ilumatobacter sp.
GTCGGTCCAGGTGCTGCGGGCCACGCCGATCACAGGAACCTGGAGGGCTCCGGAACGCTCGAGGTGGTAGAGCGACGGAAACAGCTTGCGCTTGGCGAGGTCGCCAGTGGCACCAAACAGCACGAGCGCGTCGGCAGCGGGCTGGTGTGCGTCGATCTGAGATGTGTCGACGTGTGCTGTTGCGGTCATCGGGTCGACTCCTTGCGCTCCTTGTGGCCACCGAAACCGGCGCGCATTGCCGACAGGGCTTTGTTCGCGACGTCGTCACGACCGCGTGATGAGAAGCGCTGGTACAACGCCGCCGAGAGAACCGGCACCGGGACTCCTTCGTCGACAGCGGCGTTGATTGTCCAACGGCCTTCGCCCGAGTCGCTGACGTGGCCGCTGTACTGGCTGAGTTCCGGGTCCTCAAGATAGGCCTCAGCGGTGAGGTCGAGGAGCCAGGAGGTGATGACCGACCCTCGACGCCACACCTCGGTGACCTTCGGGAGGTCGATGTCGTATTGGTAGTACTCCGCAGCGTCGAGCGGCGCAGTCTCGGCGTCAGCAGCGTGGTCTTCCTTACCGATGTTCGCCTTTGCGAGCACGTTGAGTCCCTCACCGAGCGCGGCCATCAGGCCGTACTCGATGCCGTTGTGGACCATCTTGACGAAGTGACCGGACCCGCTCGGACCGCAGTGCAGCCAGCCTTTTTCTTCAGGAGCGATCTCCCCGGTGCGGCCCGGGGTGCGTTCGGCTGACTCGACGCCTGGGGCGAGTGTCTCAAAGATTGGTTCGAGGCGGCTGACAGCGGTGTCGTCGCCGCCGATCATGAGGCAGTAGCCGCGTTCGAGGCCAAGGATGCCACCGCTCGTGCCGACGTCGACGTAGTGAATACCCGTCGGGGCGAGCTCCTTGGAACGGTCGACGTCGAGGTGATACCACGAGTTGCCGCCGTCGATGATCGTGTCGTCCTCGTCGAGGAGCGGTGCGAGTTGTCCAAGGGTGTCGCCAACGTATGCAGCGGGAATCATCACCCAGATCGAGCGTGGCGCTTCGAGCTTTGACACCAACTCTTCGAGTGATGCTGCGCCGGTGAAGCCTTCGGCTTCAAGGCCCGTAACTGCGTCCGCGCTGACGTCGTAGACAACGCAGTCGTGCCCGCCTTCTTTGAGGCGTCTGACCATGTTGGCGCCCATGCGCCCGAGTCCAATCATTCCGAGTTGCATACAGCACAGCCTGCCACGCGTTCGTCGATGGCAAACGGGGCGACGTCGTGTTCGTCGGTAGTCGATGCTGGTCGGTGGCGGTCAGTTGGCCCGCCGGACCGACAAGTCAGCGTCGGTCTCGGCATCGTAGACACGAGGCCGGGTTCGGCGGTCGCTGAGTCCAGGCAGGGCATACGGGTCGACGCGCGTGAGTAGATCTTCGAGGTCTTCGACCTTTGAACCGAAGTCGTCGTACGAGGTGCTGTTCTCCATCGCCCGCTCGATTGCTTGAATCCTGGCCTCTGCTTCGGCGAACCGTGGATCGTCGTCTCCGCCAGCACGTCGTTCGCTCACGAACTGGATTGCGAGTCCGACGGTGAGCAGTAGGTCTCCCGCACGTTCGACGTCGTCGAGCCCTAACTGTCGCGCGTCGATCAGGTTGACGAGCCAGCTGGCACCGGTCGCGATCCAGTCGACGACTTCGGAAACGGGAGCGAGGGCTGGCCCACCGAGACCGAGACCGTGGTCAATGAGCCGTGCCACCACATCGATCGTCGTGTTCCAGAACTCCCGGTCACGTCGAGCTTTGATCTCCTCTTCGATTTGCTCGGTATCGGCGGCCTGGACCAGGAGGTGAACGTAGTCGGCGAGATCACCAACCTGGAACAATTCGTTTGGAGGTGTTACGGAGAGCACGATGATCGCAGCGATGAGGTGGGCCCGGGCTTGGGCGTCACGGAGGAGTGCGCCGAAGAGGTCAACGACTTCGGCTGGGTTGCCGATGGGAAGTGGATTGCGGTCACCGTCGAAATTCTTGATGTAGACGGGGCCGCTGAGTTCAAGTGAGGCAACGATGTATGGCAGATAGGGCAGCAGGCCTGTTGCGATGGCCAGAGCAATCTCGGGTGCAAAGCCACGGTCGAAGTCGCGCTCGTGGGCGAGGTGGGCCACCTCGGTGATCAGCGCGTGGGTGAGGTCGAGCTTGGTGGGGTCGTAAAAGGCGTGTGCGAGCGCGGCCATCAGCATGTCGCCGATGAGTGACTCGGGAATGTTTTGCAGTGAGCTGACTCCGTCGTTCCAGAGGAGTAATGCTTCGAGTACGCCGTCTCTGGCGAGCGAATCGAGGGCAACGGATGGGTCGTTGACGATTTGTTGGAGGAGCGCCTCGATTGCTCTTTCGCGGTATGCGTCGCGGACGGTGCCGAGCGGTTCGGTGGTCACGAGCGCGGCGAGCACCCCAGCAACAACCTCAGTGGAGAAGCCACCCATGGCCACCACCATGCCGATGAGCGGGTTGAAGAGGGCTTCGTCGATCAGCAACCGAGCGAAGTCCGGGTCGCTCCTCGCTCGGCGCTTGAACTCTGTGATGTAGTCGGCGAAGAGCGCGGACCAGAGGGAGTCCCCCAGGTCGGGGAGGCCGTTCTGTTCGACCTGTCGGGTCAATTCGACCTGGAGTGAGAAGAACAACGCAGCGTCGGAAAGGTCAGCGAACCTGGTGCTCGGCTGGGAGAGGAATCGCCAGGTGAGCCAGGGGTCGAGGGGCCGCAGTGCAGGACCGCCGGCATACCTCCGAACGAGCGGGTCGGTGCGTCCGATGTCGAGGGTTGTTTGGAGGACGCCGGTCTCGACCACGCTGCGCAGCGCGCCGATCGTCGCAAGTGCGGCGATGGCTGCGCCATCAGAACTTGAGATGCCGGCAAGCGCTTCGGCCGCCCAGAGCGACTGCCGTGTGAGGGTCGCCACGAGCGTTGGTTCGTAGCCCGCGATCATCGTTGTATTCGGGCGGAGCGTTCAAGGGGGCGGTGATACATGGGATTCCGATCGTCGAAGCAGGGCGGTGGCCGGTAAGGGCGAGGGGATCGAACGGTCGAAGTGCGCCGGTGTTGGCATCGGCGATCAACAGAAGACCGACGAGGTCGGGCCTGACGGCGGCAGCACGTTGCGGCGTGCCCGGTCCCCTGCGTTCTCGGCAGCAGCGGCGGCGGCGCTCTCTACGGCGAATGCTGCGGCTTCGAGGCGGTCCGCCGTGGCCTCAAACCTGCCGGCCTCGGTGTGGAGGTCGGCGATTGCATATTCAACTGCTCGCTGAGCGGTTCGGAGGTCGGTGACGCAGGCGAATGCACGCGGACCGTGCCAGGTGTCGACCCCTGCGTGCAGGTGCAGCGTCATCGCTGGTGTGTTGGTCATCTTGGTGGCGAGCGCCCGAAGGTGCGCTGCTCGGTTGCGATAGACGGCGGCTTGGTAGTGCGACATGGGCCTCTCGTGATCGGTGGGCGGACAGGGTGTACCGATTCACTGGGTCGCGAGATCCGAAAAGGGGAAACCCGATGCCTGGATCGAATCGTCTCTACAGTGAGCGGGCATGTTTGTTGACCTCATTGTTGTTGGCGGAGGCGCCGCAGGGTTCTTTTCGGCGATCACCTGCGCAGAGAACTCTGGCAAATCGGTTCTGATCCTCGAGAAGACGTCGCAGCTGCTGCAAAAGGTGAAGATCTCTGGCGGCGGTCGCTGCAATGTCACCCACGATTGTTTCGAGCCGCGTGAGCTGAGCAGGAACTATCCACGCGGTGAGAAATCTCTGATTGGCCCGTTCCATCGATTCGGTGTCGCTGACACCGTTGAGTGGTTCACCAGTCGCGGTGTCACGCTGAAAACCGAGGCCGATGGCCGGATGTTCCCAGATACCGACAGCTCCCAGACGATTGTCGACACCCTGCTTGATGCCGCCGACGCTGCCGGGGTTGGTATCCACACATCGGAAGGGGTGACATCGATCGTCAAGAACGGGGACCTCTTCGAACTCATGACAGATGCGAGACGGTCCTACACCGCAGCGAGTGTCCTCATCGCGACGGGCGGAACTCGGCTCACCGCAGGGGCCATACTCGCAGCGAGTCTCGGTCACCAACTCGCGCCGGCGACACCTTCACTCTTCACGTTCAAGATCAAAGATCCGCGCCTCGAGGGGTTGCTCGGCCTCTCGGTCAGTCCTGCCGAAGTCAGCATCCGACAGAGCAAACTCAGGAGCAGAGGACCCGTCCTCATCACGCACTGGGGGCTGAGTGGGCCAGGGATTCTGAAGATTTCGGCAGTGGGTGCTCGGGAGCTGGCCGAGCATGACTATCGGTTCGCCATCTCGGTGAACTGGTTGCCAGACGACGACCCGGCAGCAGTTGTCGCCGACAAGCGGCTCAGCGAGGCGAAGCGCCAACTTTCCAGCCGCAGCCCGTTCGCTTCTATCCCAAAACGATTTTGGGTGCGCTTTCTGGCCACCGCTGAGGTTCCGGACACCACGACGTGGGCACAGCTCAGCAAGAAACAAGCGACCCGACTTGTCAGCGAGCTGACGGCCTCGACATTCGCGGTCAACGGCAAGAGTACGAACAAAGACGAGTTCGTCACGTGCGGCGGTATCTCTCTCAAGGAGATCAACTTCCAAACGATGGAGAGCAAGCTCGTGCCGGGCCTCTACTTCGCAGGGGAAGTCATCGACGTCGATGGCGTCACGGGTGGCTTCAACTTCCAGAACGCATGGACGAACGGCTTCCACGCCGGGTCAGACATCGCTGCCCGATGAGCTGACAGGCTGTCGCCGAACGCAAGTTCACAGCGCTCTGCAAGTTGGCGTTGAGGCGGTCGGTCGGGTCCGAACGTGGTCGGTGGGTGTGACCAACGACGTGCAAGGACAGGAATACTTCGACTCGAATGTGTGCTCAATTCAGCATGGCCCGTTATGTCGTTCGCGTCCGCACCTCGATGCCGCCCACCGAGGCGTTTGCCTACATGGCGGATCTCAAGAACTTCGCCGAATGGGATCCCGGAGTCGGTCGTGTGAAGCAGGTCGAGGGCGACGGCCCCGGCCCGGAAGCATCGTTCGACGTCGTCGTCGCTCTCGCTGCCGTCATCAAGCTGCCGGGTCCGACGATGACGCTGCGTTACAACACGACCGCTTTCGACGACGCTGCGACCACGATGACGGCCTTCGCCGAGAACGCGCTGTTCACCTCGGAGGACACGATCACCGTTGAGTCAGATGCCGATGGCTCGATCGTTACCTACGACGCCGAGCTGAAGCTGAAGGGCCTACTCGCGCTGTCTGACCCGTTGCTCGGACTGACGTTCAACCAGATCGGCGACCGCGCTGCGGCGGGGCTCGTCGAGGCCCTCGCCGGCGAGCGGGTTGCCGCATGAACGGTCGAGATATCGCCGACGCGGTGATTGAGGCTCCGGTCGTCACGAGCTTTACCCGATTTGGCTACGAGGCTCGTCGTTGGTTGGCGGGCTGGACGCCACTCGACGACTACGACCTCACCGGTCGGGTCATCGTCATCACCGGCGGTTCGTCGGGACTCGGCTACGCCGCTGCAGAGCAGTTCGCCCGGTGTAACGCCACGCTGGTCATCGTTGGCCGCACCGCCGAGCGAAACGAGCGTGCCGTTGCGGAACTTATTGCAGCCACCGACAATTCGTCGATCGCTCATGTCGCTGCCGATATGGGTGACCTCGATCAGGTCCGCCATTTGGCTGAGCGAGTCCTGACCGACCACGACCGCCTCGACGTTTTGATCCACAATGCGGGAGCGCTCGACCCCGTACGACACGTCGCTCCCGACGGCACCGAGGCGACCGTTGCCAGCCAGGTTGTCGGCCCATTTCTCCTGACAAGTCTCCTGCTCGATCGTCTCGCCGAGTCCGCTCCCGCGAGGGTGCTCACGATGTCGTCTGGTGGCATGTACGGAACCGGGCTGAGGGTGGCTGGGCTTGAGATGACCGCTGAGAACTACAACGGCACCGAGCAGTACGCACGAGCCAAGCGCGCCCAGGTCACCCTCAACGAGATGTGGGCTCAACGATGCGGGGATCGCGGGATCACCTTCCACGCCCTCCACCCCGGCTGGGCTGACACGCCCGGTGTCGACGCCGGGCTCCCGACGTTCTCCAAGGTGATGGGCCCATTTTTGCGGACCCCTGCCCAGGGCGCCGACACCCTTGTCTGGCTCGCCGTCGATGACGCAGCGCTCGAATCAAACGGCCGGTTCTGGCTGGATCGACGACAACGCTCGATCCATAAGCTCCCCATGACCCCACGGACCGACACACCCGAACGACGTGAACAACTCTGGGGCCGGATTGCTGAGATCGCTCAAGCCGAAAGCGCGCCCACGACGGTCGGCAATGCGCTCGATCCAGCGTGAGGACTGACTCGAGCTCGGCAGATGAACGTTGAGCGAGTCGACGTTCTCAGTGAGATAGGTCCCGGAATCCGGGACAGATTTCACTGAAAACATCGAGCCGTTGGCCACATCGAAGAGCAAAAAAGCCAGCTGCATTCTGCGCACGGTCGACCTTCCCGCAACCCGCCGATGACCACCCGAGTCACTGCGTCAACGAAGTGCCGGTCAGGGACATCCCACGCTTTGCCGGACGCAGCGCTCAAGACGGAGGACCACGAGTCGGTGTGGCAACCCCGTCGTTGCCGTGCTGAACACCGGGCCGCTCACGGTGAACCCGGCGCGCTCGTAAAACTCGAGCGCGGTGACGCGCGCATTCGCCCAGATCAGATCATGTCCCGCAGCTTTGGCTCGTTCGGTCCCAGCGCGGAGTAGGGCAGACCCGTGGCCTTGACCGTTGTGGGCCGGGTCGGTCGCCATGCCCCGCAGTTGCAGAGCGGAATCACTGGAATAGTTGGGGCAGGGCGATTGCAGCCAGGTTGAGATTGCCACGATGCTCTCATCTACGAGGCGAATGCCGAGATGTTCGGTGTGAGGGTCGTTGTCGTGTGCCCAGACGAGGTCGGCGCGGGGATCACCGTTGCGCAACACGCGCCGTCGGAGATCATGTGTGTCGGCCGCTTCGATGACCGTGACGCTCACGACGTGCCCCCCAGATTGTCGAGGAGCACGGTGCGGTCGGCGATGGACCGAGCTTCGTGAACGTCGTGGGTCACGAGAACGGCGGTGGAGTCGGTGTCGTGTAAGAGTGTTGACAGCTCGACCACCAACTGATCGTG
>JBLFZD010000184.1:0-7185 GCA_047610085.1 Ilumatobacter sp.
GGCACTCGCGAAGAGGTCAACGAAGGATTATCTGGGGCCAACTACGGCTGGCCGGCTCGTGCAGGTCGTTGCCTGCAAGGGTCCAACCCGCCATGTGCGGCATCGCAATTCGGCCTGACCGACCCCACCACCGATTACTACGCGTGAGGTTCGAGTCAGTTCATTACGGGTGGAGCGTTCGTTCCAAACGGTGTGTGGCCCGAGTCGTACGACGGGGCGTACCTCGTGTCGGACGACGCGTTCGGGACCACGTGGGCGTGGCGCAACGGCCTCGATCTCGCGGCGTCGGAAGTTTTTCTGACCGCATCGGCACCGACTGACATGACATTCGTGACGGGCCAGACCGGCATCGCGCTCTGGTACTTCCAGCGAGATGGTCAGGTCCACAAGGTCACGTATGACGCACCGGCGCAAGCTACTGATATCGGCCCGCAGCGTTACGAATCGCTCGACACGCCAGCACGGCAATTCGACTCGCGTGCCCTCACGCCGAGTGCGCCATTGCGCGCTGGCCAGACCCGACTGATCAACCTCGACACACCGGGGGTGTGCCACCGCAGCGGTGGTCAACTTGGCCCGAGTGTGTCCACTTTCGGCAGGTGGGTTTGCAACTGCATGGCAGCCCCGAACCCTACGTCTATCGATGCCGAACGTGAACTCGCGGGAGAACTAGAACGTCTCGAATTCGTCGATCGTCCCGCTCGACGGCGATGGAAACATGGTGCTGTTCACGCAGGCCGCCACGCACGTGCTGGTCGATGTGGCCGGATATTTTGTCGATGCGTCCGCTGCAGTCACATTCGGCAGGCTCGAAGTGATCGGCCCGGATCGAATCGTCGACACGCGCGAGGCTGCGTCAGACACGAACGATTTCCTTCGACTCGACGATGGAAATACCGACCTCGTGCGCATCCCGTTGGTGGGCTACGTCGGACTCCCCGATGACGCTGCCGAGATCGACAGTGTCATGATGGTGCTCACCGCTGTGAACAGCAGCGTCACCGATCGGGGGGTTCCTCACCGCCTATCCGGCCGGTTCGGTGCAGCCCAATACGTCAAATATCAACATCGAGTCCGCGCCTGACGTGCGAGCGAACCTCGTCATCGTCCGGCTCGATCGACCTGGTCCTCGGCGATGTCGATGACGTTGCTGTCGACGTCGTCGGCTACCTCACCGGCTCAGCGGCACCGTCTGCTCCGGCCGGACGTTTCCACCTGATTGCTCCCGAGCGCGAGGTCGATACTCGCAACGGCACGCCGTTTACCCGACTCGTCGTTGGCGGTAGCGTCACGACGAATCCGGCGAGCGTGCCGGACTCGGCCTCAGCGATCGCGCAGAACCTCACGATTACTCGCACGGGCGGCCGAGGTTTTGTAAAGGCATATTCCCGGGTGGCACGTTGCCAACCGTGTCGAACGTCAACGCGAGCGACGTTGGGCAAGTCCGTGCAGCGTTGGCGCTCACCCGACTCGATATGGGTTCCGAGACGTTCTTCTCGGGTGTGTCCGACAAGGACCTGACTGTCGACGCGCTCGGTTGGTTCGAGTGAGACGGCGATTCAGGGCTGGCTGACCAGAATGCTGGTCAAGCTCGGGTCGTCACTGATTTGCTCCTCGGTAAACGCAATCGTGCGCCAGTCCTTCTCGCTGAAACGAGCTGTCTGCGACGAGAATATTCCTGCGTCACGCAGACCGGTTTGGCCGTACGTAAGGATCGCAGATGCCTCGGTCGTGCCGTTCGAGTAGTCGACCACCATCATGAAGCTCGATCCGTAGTTCACCGGGTAGCCATCGCCGCGTAGCGCAGCGCCAGGGCTGACTGCATCGCCGCGAGTTGGTGCGTCTTCGCTCGACGAACCGCTGCCTGACCACGTCACGATGTTTGTGGTGCCGTCGGTGTCGGTGCCGCCGTGCAACGAGATGCGCTCGCCAGAGCGTTCGGTGAATTGCGCGGTACCGAGGGTCGAACCGACGCCGAACCCTGCAGCGGTGAGAGTCTGCACCGCTCGGGCGAGGGACTGGAGGAGTTTGGTTGGGTCGGCGGTGAATCCTGCCGGAGTGTCGGTCGGGCGAGCAGGGTCAAACGGCTCGGAGAACAGCGACCCGGCTGCACGGAAATCGTCTTGAGAGAAGCGGTTCATCGTCTCGCGCCACAGGATCGCTCCGGAACTGTCGAGGTCGTAACGGCCGTCCCACGCGCCGAGTACCGAGCACGCTTCGGTCAGGTCGACCGTCTCGGCAGGGAGAGCGACGGAGCCATCGTCAAAGACGAGTTCGTCGACTTCCACGAGTGGTGTGGCCCGACACGCAGTCACCGTGGGCCGCCGCAGCAGGACCGCTGTTTGGGCGGTGTTGTCAAACGCTGCGGTGCGTGCTTCATCGGCGGTGAACTGCCCGTCGGGGCCGGCCAGTCCGAGGGTGTTCTCCGATGAGAGCACCTGAAGGTTCTGACGGCTTCGCATCGAGAGCGGCGCATTCTGCTCACCGTGGAGTACCGAGAAGTTGGCGGACAAGACGAACTCATCGCTCGGTACCCAGAAGCTGTCGTTGGCGTTGAACACGTAGTCGGTGCGCTCGGCGGCGGGCTGCTCGGTGAAGGGCACCAAGCCGGGGTCGCGTGCGCCATCGACCTCTTCCCAGCGGAATCGGCTGTCGGATCCATCGAGCAGAATGACGCCTTGGCCGAAGGCCACGTTGGCGAGACCTTCACCGCTCGCGCGTTGCTGCTGGTACAGCAGTTCAGCCTCGGCCGACAAGTTTGGCGTGGCCGACGTGTCGGCGTACCACGTGTTGCCGCCAGCCCCCACAGCAACGGTGTTGAACAGCGGCACACCCTGATGTAGGGCGTGGGTGGCCTTCAGGTCGCCCAGGCTTTGCACGTCGATTAAGTCGGCGTAGAACTCGATGAATTCGTCGTTGTCGATGTTGGCGTCGCGGTAGCTGAGTACCTGCGTGTCGCTCCAACCGACGCCGGGAAAGTCGATGATCGGACCGTATTCGCTGCGGTACAACGTGCGTGTCTCGGCGTCGACCGTGCCATCGGGGCGAAGGATCTCGACGGTGTAGTCCGTTGCCACCATTTCCTGTGGTTCACCGTCGACCAGATAGGTGGTGGGTGATTCTGGGACCAGATCGAGCGTGTAGGCCGTGAACCGATGACCGGCCGACACGGTGTGCGACCAGGCGACGTCCTTCGTGAAGCCGATGCCAACGCCGGGCAGACCACTGAGCTGTGCGCCGTAGATGTCGATGTCGCCTTCGACGGTCAGATGGACCTCTGTAAAGCGGAGCTCGCCTTCCCACGGGAAGTGGGGGTTGGCAACCAGCATCGAACCTGCGCCCGTTTCGGTGCGGTCCTTGCCGATCGCCCAGGCGTTTGAACCGATATCACCGCGGGACAAAGGTGAGAAGTCGGCGGTCGGGTTGATGCGGGGCACTCGCGCTTCCACGGGCTCGGGTACGTCTTCGACCGGCGGGGCCGGAGGCTGCGCGGTGGCGATGAATTCGGTGAAGTTGGCGCCGCTCGCAAGGAGCGCAACCGAGCGTGCGTAGGTGTAGACCTCGATTGCATCGATCGGCCGGATCCATTCGGCACCCTCGCACCAGCCGGGCAGCTCGTTGCCGCCCTGGTCTTGCAGGTGCTGGTTCCATCCTGCGGCGAATGCATTGAACTGGTCGCTGACGTCAGTCGACACGGTCTCCCAGTCGGTGCGCGCGACGCCGTCGATATCAATGGAGTGCCAGGCGAAGTCGCTCTCGATGTTCTCGCCGCTTCCTCCGGGCCCGAGGAACCGTGATCGTTCGCCGCGCACCTTCAGGACTTGGTCGAGGAGCGTGCAGCCGTAGTCCTCGCCGCTGACGTACCCCTGACCGAATGCAAGGTCGTTGCGATCGCGCCCGCTGATGTGCGGTACGCCGTCGGTTGTGCGGCGGATCGTGGCCTCAAACGTCGGCGGTAGCAACGTGGTCGTCGTTGTGGTGGTCGTGGTTGTTGTGGTGGTGGTGCTCGTTGTGGTTGTGGTGTTGGGCGAGGTGGGAAGCGGAATCGATTCCGGGCCATCGCCGGGTCTACACGACACGACGATCAACGCAGCTGCAGCAATGACAGCGACCCATTTGGTTTGCGCCCTCACAGTTCTTTGCACGACATTCAATAGTGCCAGATGCGGGCGCCAGGAGTTGAGCGAGAACCCGACTTGTTTGAGATCTTTACCGTAAACGGGGGTGTCGGCGGCCCGACCGGCCTGATTGGTGTCGCCGGTTGGCGAGTAGTGTCGTCACCGTGACGGTGCTCAGAGTGGCTCTCGCCCAACTTAACCCAACGGTCGGTGCGCTCGATGCGAACCTCTTGATGTTGAGTAACGCCTATGACGAGGCCGAGGCGGCAGGGTGCGACATCATTGCCTTTCCGGAGCTTTCGATGACCGGTTACCCGCCTGAAGATCTCGTGCTAAAGCCGGGATTCGTCGACGACAACCTCGAAGCTCTTGCCAAATTTGCGGCTCGCACTCGTCGGTGTGCAGCGGTCGTCGGGTTCGTCGACCAGGATCGCGACCTCTATAACGCCGCAGCGGTGTGCGCCGGCGGCCAAATCCTCGGGAAGTACCACAAGCGCTTGCTGCCCAACACCACGGTGTTTGATGAGCAGCGCTACTTCACGCCGGGCCACGACTCGGACCCGCTTGAGCTGTATCTGGTGGGTGGCATCAAGGTGGGTGTGTCGATCTGCGAAGACATCTGGAGCGCATCTGGCCCGGTTGCAGAGCAAGCTGCAGCGGGAGCCGAACTGAACATCAACATCAACGGCTCGCCATTCGCTGTGGGCAAGGATGAGGTGCGCGAACGAATGCTCGCAACGCGAGCCGCTGACTCCCATTGCGCGATCGTCTACGTCAATCAAGTCGGCGGACAAGACGAGCTCGTCTTCGATGGGGCCTCACTGGCGTTTGATCACGAAGGGAACCTGCTCGCTCGGGCGCCGCAGTTCACCGAGTCCCTGATGATCGTCGACGTCCCGATCCCGCCGGTGTACCGCAAACGTTTGCTCGACCCACGAGGCCGGGCCACCCAGGCGATGCTCCCCGTTGTCGAAGTGTCGAGTGCACCGGTCGAGCACGACGAACCGTTGGTAGCGCCGATCGCGGAGCTGGTCGACGCGGACCAAGAGTTGTACGACGCCCTGGTGCTCGGCACCGGTGACTACTGCCGTAAAAACGGTTTCAGCGACGTCGTCATCGGACTTTCCGGGGGCATCGACTCGTCGATCATCGCGGCAATCGCTGTCGACGCATTGGGTGCTGACCACGTGCACGGTGTGTCGATGCCGTCGCGCTACTCGTCCGATCACTCGAAGTCGGATGCACAACTGCTCGCTGAGGCGCTCGGCATCGATTATCGGACGATCTCGATCGAGCCGGCGTTCAGTGCGTACATCGAGATGCTTGCTCCGTCGTTCGATGGTCGTGAGCCTGAACTGACGTACGAGAACATTCAGTCGCGCTGTCGTGGCCAAGCACTCATGGCGCTCTCGAACGAGTTCGGCTGGATGGTCCTCACCACGGGGAACAAGAGCGAGGTGGCCGTCGGCTACTTCACGATCTACGGCGACTCGGTCGGCGGTTACGCGGCGATCAAAGACGTGCTCAAAACCCGGGTGTACGAACTCTGCCGCTACGTGAATCGACGTGAGGGGCGTGAGATCATCCCCGAGAACGTCATCACCAAGCCGCCGTCAGCCGAGCTACGTCCCGATCAGCGCGACGACGACAGCCTGCCTCCCTATGACGTGCTCGATCCGATCCTCAAGCTGTACGTAGAAGACGATCGGACCGCTGGCGAGATTGTCGAGCTCGGTCACGA
This sequence comes from Ilumatobacter sp., assembly GCA_047610085.1. GTDB lineage: Bacteria > Actinomycetota > Acidimicrobiia > Acidimicrobiales > Ilumatobacteraceae > Ilumatobacter_A. Next base: position 5,860 of record JBLFZD010000184.1, read on the forward strand.
CGAAGAAATGGTGCGCCGCGTGACCCGCCTAGTCGACATCGCTGAGTACAAGCGGCGTCAGTCTCCGCCCGGCGTTCGGGTGTCGCGCAAGGCGTTCGGCAAGGACCGCCGCCTGCCGATCACGCATCACTATCGGGGCTGATCTCGCCGGTGATCAGGCGCGACACGGGTCCTGCTCGCTGGGCGAGCTTTATTCGGGGAAATGGTCGTGCCATGAGGTCTATCTTCGGCTTGACGCGGTGAAGGGCCACCTCACCGCCGAGATATGGAGGAAGACCATGAACACGACTAAGAATTCGGGCATCAACTTGGGCGGGACGTCGTCGCGGTCTCCGACGCGCCGGTCTACTGGCGACCGATGGCGATGCACGCCCACGCCATTGCTTCGTCAAGCACCGAGAGTGTGACGCCGCCGTGCAGCATCGTCGGCGCTCCGCTGAAGCTCCCAGGCAGCGAGAACTCGACGGTGATGAGTTTGTGTTCGGTGTCGTGGAAGAACGGAATCTGCAGTCCGGCAGGGTTGTTTTGCTCGCAGACGAAGCAGTTGGTCTCGTAGCCGAGGTCGTCGTTGTGCAGCCGGATCTTCGTCACACAGCGACGCTACGCGACACTCTTTATATGACTACGCACACCGATCTTGCGTTCGACGAAACCTTACGTGCCGCAATTGCCGCGCGGCTCGACTCGCACGACCGGCTCATCCTTCCGCTCGAAGGCCGTCGCCATGCAGCGGTTGCGATCCTCTTGCTGGACTCGGAGCCGGGAGAAGACTCAAACGATCCGTATCAATTCTCGGACGAAGAGATGCGGGTGATCCCGGGTTACACCGGCGGTCTCGACGGCCGGATGGCCGACGTTGCCGGTGGCGCCTCGTTCGTTCTTTGTCGGCGAAGTGCAGGACTCAACACCCACGCATCGCAGTGGGCGTTGCCTGGGGGACGGCTCGATGATGGTGAATCGGTGATCGACGCAGCGCTTCGCGAAACGTGGGAAGAAGTGGGGGTACAGCTTGACGAGACCCACGTGCTCGGAGTGCTGGACGACTACGCCACCCGGTCGGGCTACGTCATGACACCGGTTGTCGTGTGGGGCGGATCCGATGTGGTGTTGAATCCGAGCCCAGATGAAGTGCTCGCTGCGTATCGAGTCGGGTTGCACGAGCTCGCTCGTGAGGATTCGCCGCGCTTCGTCGAGATCCCCGAGAGCGATCGGCCGGTGGTGCAGGTTCCGCTCGGTGGTGACTTGATCCACGCTCCGACCGGTGCGGTGATCGTCAACTTCCGTTGGGTCTGCCTCGATGGCATGCCGTCCGCCGAAGCGAGAGTC
>JBLFZD010000185.1:0-7184 GCA_047610085.1 Ilumatobacter sp.
CTTCGGCGCAGCAGTTCCGACGTTTCATTCTGTGGGTGGCGCCAAGGGTGGCGACAGTGCGTTCCTGGGTGCGATCGAGGTGTTCCGACTCGGCGGTGCCACGTCCGGCCTCGAGCCGTTCGGGGTCATCGCGATTACGTCCTGCCCGTTGGTGGGCCCAATACACGCGAAGGGGTCACGAAGAATTTTCTCCTGTGTACAAAGCGCGGGTGCTGGTGAGACTCGTGCGAGGATTGCGAGATGGCGAGATCGTGCGTGGTCGTCGGGTCTGGCCGTGCCGGCGGGTCGTTTCACGGCGCAATGGGCAAAGCCGGCTGGGCGACCCAACTCGTCGCGGCCCGATCGCTTGTCAGCGGCGCCTTGCCCGATGGCCCGAGTACCGAGACGAGCGATACCGCAACGATCCAGACCCTGGAGTTTGGGCTCGACACGGTCGATCTCGTGCTCCTCGCGGTTCCCGATCGCGCGATTGTTGAGGTCGCTCGGACGCTCCCTGCCACCGATGCGGTTGTCGCCCACGTGTCGGGCGCCTGCGGCCTCGATGTGCTTGCGCCACATCGACGGATCGGCTCGATCCATCCGCTGATGTCTCTGCCCGATGCGGCGACGGGAAGTCGCCGCCTGCTCGATTCATGCACGTTCGCCGTTGATGGTGACCCGCTCATGGCCGAGGTTGCAGCGTCTCTCGGAGGACGAGCGATCACCGTAGCGGCGTCGAGTCGAGCGCTGTATCACGCCACCGCTTCGATCGCCGCGAACCACCTCGTCGTCATCTGTGCCCAGGTCGAATCGCTCGCATGGCAGGTTGGTGTTCCTGTCGACGCTTACTGGACCATGATGCGCAACACACTCGAGAACGTCGCCGAGGTCGGGTCAGCCCCGGCGCTTACGGGTCCAGCTGCTCGTGCCGACTGGGACACGATTCGCGCTCATCTGGTTGCGCTTCCGACCGGCGAGGATCGCCGCCTCTATCGCGTTCTCTGTGAACACGCCGCGGGGCTCGCAGGCCACGACATGCCTGGCTGGTGGGCCGCTGCGGCGCCAAAGTAACGCGACTGATCCGCCGTGCTCTGCGCGCTGATTAATGCCCGCATGGGCGAACGCCGGTCAACCGGGGCGGGATCCGAATTTGGGGTGGAGCTGAGCGATTTGTTCGGCTCGCATATCGTCGGGGATCGACATCGCACGGCGGGCACCGATGTCGAAGAGGACGGAGACGACTTCGAATGAGGCGAGGAGGTCCCCGCCGCGATCGCCACCACCGTCGAGGTCGTAGACCCACATCGAGGTCTGGGTTGTCTTGTCGGCGATGGCCGTGGTCGCACCGAACGACTGGATGCGGGTGCCCAGTTTCGGGAGCCGGTTGATCACGCCGCGCGTTTCCATGGTGGCCCATCCGATGTTCTCGCCGTTCGGTCCGGTGTGAACGAGCTGTTGCGCCTTGCCATCCATCGGCGTCCCACCCCAGAACAACATCGGCACCATGCTCGAGGACACGGTGTCGCTCGCACCGGTGTCGTCGTTGTTGATCTCCCTCGGTGCTCGCATTGCGAGGTCGAGCTCTCTCAGTTCGTTGATGGTGGGCATGGACATCGAGGCATCGAGATCGATACTGCGCGGTCGCCCGTGATCGGGGAGTTCGATGGTGTCGACGCTGTCGATCGGGGTGTCGGAACGGATCCGGTGGACGAAGGTGGCGGCGATCTCGCCGGTCGAGGTGTTGACCAGCTCGTGGTAGAGCCGTGTCGACCCAGAGTCGACTCCGAGGATGCCGCTGCGCACTTCGAGTTTGGCATTGAGCAGCTGTTCGCGATGGTGCCGGGTGTAGATGTCAAAAATCTCACCGCGCCCAAAGAGCGATCGAGTGGCGGCACGAGCATTGACGCCGTAGTAGCGGACGTTCATGTGGCCGAGGTGGTCGATCTGGTCGGCGGTGACCGTGCTCGTGTGGGTGACGGCGAGTCCGTCGGCGAGTGTCATGGCGACGCACAATAGGAGAACGTGTCGACGGAACGATGGTCCGAACCGGTGGCTTGATGTCACACGTTGGTCCTCGTGGATCCCTGGTGGTCTGGCGCCCTACCCCTGCAGCGCATAACTTGGCGGTATGGCATTAGGCATCGTTTCGTGTCCGTCGTGCGGAGCGAAAAATCGCGTGCCCGCCACCTCGTCGGGTAAGCCGACCTGCGCGAAGTGCCACGTCGACCTCCCGTGGCTCGTCGACGCGACCGACGCCGACTTTGCGAAGGTGACCGACACATCGCGCCTTGTGCTCGTCGACCTGTGGGCGCCGTGGTGCGGGCCGTGCCGAACGGTGTCGCCCATCCTCGAGACGCTGTCCCAAGATTTTGCCGGGTCGTTGAAGGTTGTGAAGGTGAATGTCGATGGTTCGCCGGCGACCTCGCAGCGATTCAACGCGTCCAGCATCCCGATGTTGGTGTTCATGCGCGACGGCGAGGTCGTCGACACCGTGGTCGGAGCGCAGCCCGAACATGTGCTGCGCAGTGCCGTCGAAAAGCTGAGTTGACGTCGGCTCTCGAGCACCGATTTCGCCGAGTGGTGCCTGCATCTGCGACGTGATCGGGGTGATCAAACCTTCACCAGCAGTGAAGCGAGTGAGCTCCCGATCATCTCCGAGACGAACCCTCGAGCGACGCTCGGGACCGTGGCCCGAACATTTGCTCCAGGAGCAATGCGGCCGTCAACGACGACAAGCCGTATCGCGATTTATTCGCCGCACTCCATCGGGCACGTTCCGTCGGGGTTGAGCACGTTGAAGCACTCGGAGCACATACCGAGGGGCTTGGCCTCCTTGACTTCTTTGCGAGTGGTCTTGGTCGGACCGACAGCAGCGGTCGGCAGCGGCAGTCGGTGTGCGCCGTTGGTTCCGGGCGCGACCGATGTGCCAGCAGGGGATTCGGTCGTGAAGTCGGCCCACTCGGGCTGGATCCTGACGACTTCGTCGTCGCCGTGCGTGAGTACCACGCCGTCATCTGTCGAGTCGGCTTGCCACGCGTCGATGTCGAGTTCCACTTCTTCGATCGTCTGCAGCAGCCGATCGATGTTCACGTAGCTCATCTCCATCTCGCGAAGACGAGCCGAAAGGTCAGACTCGAGCTCGAGCGACATCTTCCGCTTGTGGTTCTCGCCTGCGGGGCCGCTCTCCAACACGCGGCGCAGATCTTCGGTCTCTTTCGTGGTCGGTGGGATCGACATCGAGTCCATGCGCATCGCCGCGATCCGCAGACCATCGGGGCCCTCGGCGACGAGCCAGCGTCGATGGTCGACCTGTGTTGGATACGGGCGGCCGCCATCGCCGAGCTGGTCAATGATCGGGAGTCCGAGTGCTTCGATCAGGTCCCACCAGTCTTTGCCGAAACCGAACGCCCACTTTGCGCCGGTCGATGCAATCGGCTCGAGAACGAACTCTTGGACGACCGCTGGGTCGAGCGTGAAGGCGGTGCCTTTCCAGTCGGCGACATGCCACGGGTAGACCGGGAAGTCGACGACCTCTGACGGAGCCAAGTCGACGCCCGTCCAAGAAGATAGGAATCGCATGCGATGGCCCGAATGAGTGTTCACGCCGTGTGCGGATTGCCACACGTCACCGAAGTACGGGCCCGTTGCAGCCCATTCCGAGTAGGAACCTCCGTGCTGGTCTTCGATGGTGTTGGGCCAGGCGCCGCCTCGGTGGTGAAAGGCGGGGTCAGCCGCTCCGGGGTGGATTCCCACTGTCACAGCAATGGTGTTGCTTTCGATGTCACCCACCCATGGTTCGGGCATCGCGAGCTTGTCGATCGCGTTCTTTCCCTTGCCGGTGTAGCACTCGCGCCAGGCGTCGAGTTCGGCTGGCAGGGGTTGGTCGTTCGCCCATGCAGTGTGGGCGGAGTTCCAGAGGGCGACGAGTTCAAGGTGTTTCACTGGGGCGGAGGGTACGCCGCGCCGTGAAGAGGCCCACGCGTCGGCCTCCTTACCGCATGAATCGCAGCAAAGGGAACCCCGGCAACGGCCTTCTCTGAGACATCTGTCATCTTGGACGTCTTCGGTCCGTTCGTAACGTGGATGTCTAGTCAAATCCCCCCATGAGCAGGAGTTACCCGCATGTCTACATCATTGATTAACACTGAGGTCAAGCCCTTCTCGGCCACGGCATTCCACAACGGTGCGTTCGTCGACGTGTCCGACGCTGACATGCGCGACAAGTGGTCGATCGTGTTCTTCTACCCAGCGGACTTCACCTTTGTGTGCCCCACCGAGCTCGGTGACCTCGCCGATAACTATGCCGAATTCCAGCGTCTCGGCGTCGAGGTCTACGCAGTATCGACCGACAAGCACTTCACTCATAAGGCGTGGCATGACAGCAGCGAGACGATCAACAAGATCACCTACCCGATGATCGGTGACCCGACCGGCACCATCACCCGCAACTTCGAAGTGATGATCGAAGACGACGGCCTTGCTGAGCGCGGCACCTTCGTGATCGATCCCGACGGCAAGATTCAGATCGTCGAGATCAACGCTGGCAACATCGGCCGCTCGGCCAGTGAACTGCTCCGCAAGGTCAAGGCCGCTCAGTACGTGCGTGCCAACCCGAATGAGGTGTGCCCGGCCAAATGGGAAGAGGGCGAAGCAACACTGTCCCCGTCGCTCGACCTCGTCGGCAAGATCTGATCTGATGATTCTCGACGCTCAACTCACCGAGGCGCTGCGCTCGCATCTTCCCAAGATCGTCCAGCCGATCGAAATGGTCGCGTCGCTTGACGACAGCACGACCAGCGGAAAGATCTCCGAGCTTCTCGGTGAGTTGGACGTCTTGTCAGACTCCATCAGCATCAAACTCGACGGCACCGAGGAACGTCGCCCGTCGTTCCGCATCACTCGGGTCGAGGACCCAACCGTGTCGGTCGCCTTCGGTGGCGTGCCGCTTGGCCACGAGTTCACCTCACTCGTCCTCGCACTCCTGCAAACCGGCGGTCATCCATCGACCGTCGACGCTGACCTTCTCGAACAGATCCGCAACATCGAAGGCACCCACCGCTTCGAAACGTTCTTCTCACAGAGCTGCCAGAACTGTCCCGATGTGGTGCAGGCGCTCAACCTGATGAGCATTCTTAACCCAAACATCGAACACGTCGCCATCGACGGCGCGGCCTTCCAAGACGAAGTTGAAGCACGCGAAGTGATGGCCGTGCCCACGGTGTTTCGCAACGGCGAGAGTTTCGGCCAGGGCCGCATGACCCTCGAAGAACTCGTTGTGATGATGGATTCGGGCAGTGCTGACCGCGCCGTCGAAAAAATCGGCGCCATGGACCCCTTCGACGTGCTCATCGTCGGCGGAGGCCCCGCCGGTTCGTCGGCAGCGGTCTATGCCGCTCGTAAAGGTCTGCGCACCGCTATCGTCGCCGAACGATTCGGCGGCCAACTGCTCGACACGATGGGCATCGAAAACCTCATCTCGACCCCGTACACCGAGGGTCCTCAGCTCGCTGCCGAGCTGGAAGACAACGTGCGTCAGCACGAAGTTGAGATCATCACCGCACAGCGCGCCGAGCGCCTGGAGGTAGCCGAACAGGCAGGTGGCCTCCACACCATCGCCCTCGAAAGCGGTGCCTCGCTGCAGTCTCGCTCGATCATCATTTCGACTGGCGCCCGCTGGCGCAAGATGGGCGCACCCGGTGAAGTCGAATACGCAAATCGTGGCGTCGCCTACTGCCCGCATTGCGACGGCCCCCTCTACAAAGGAAAGCGCACCGCCGTCATCGGTGGCGGCAACTCGGGGGCCGAAGCAGCCATCGACCTGGCCGGCATCGTGAAGCACGTCACGCTGATCGAGTTCGCCGACGACCTGCGCGCCGACGACGTGCTCCAGAATAAGCTGCGCAGCCTCTCAAACGTGACGGTTCTCACCAGCGCTATGACCACCGAGGTGCTCGGCGATGGCAAGAAGGTCACGGGGCTGACGTACCGCGATCGCAACGACGAGACCGATCACACCGTCGAACTGGACGGCATCTTCGTGCAAATCGGCCTGCTGCCAAACACCGAATGGCTCGACGGAACGATTGAACTTTCGGAGCACAGCGAGATCGTCATCGACGAGCACGGCGCCACCTCAGCGACGGGTGTTTACGCTGCTGGGGACTGCACCACGGTGCCCTTCAAGCAGATCGTCGTGTCGATGGGCGCAGGTTCCACCGCCATGTTGTCGGTGTTCGATCACCTCATCCGTACCCCAGAGGTCGCGAGCGCGTAGGCCTCGCCGCCGAATGCTGCACGGGTGACCCAACCGACCAACAACGCGGTCGAAAATATTGCCGAGGTTCGCAGGGCGCCAAGTTCGAAAAGTGCCAGGCCGAAAGCGAACTCAAAGTTCGAAAAGTGCCAGGCCGAAAGCGAACAAGGCCGAAAGCGAACAGTGCGGGGAGCGTCGTTGGTGCCGTAGCGTTTGTGGATGGCCAATATCGTGAGCGATCAATACTCCTTAGCGACCGCAGACCTGTTCCACGCAGCGAGCGCCGTCCGCGACAAGTCCCATAGCCCGTACTCCAAGTTTCCGGTTGGCGCAGCCATTCGTACGACCGCTGGTGATGTATTCGCTGGATGCAACGTGGAGAACGCGTCCTACCCCGAAGGCACCTGCGCCGAGTCAGGAGCGATCGCGATGATGGTGGCCCAGTCCGCCGATGTCCCGCTGATCGCCGAGATCGTCACGGTTGCAGCCGGTGAAACCCCCGGAACGCCGTGCGGTGGGTGTCGCCAGCGCATTCGAGAGTTCAGCAGTGATTCGACACAGATTCACTCAACAACGCCGACCGGAATTGTTTTGACCATGTCGATGGAGGAACTTCTTCCCGCATCGTTTGGCCCCGAACGCCTGCTCTGAACGACCGCCGGGATCTCAGTGATGTGAAAGGCGGGGGCTGTCTCCGCAAGCGTTGGCGTCGAACTTGAGTCGATGCGACTTAGGGTTTCTGACTGTCATGTTGTTTCAAGGGTGATTGGGTCCTATCTTGAGTGGCACCACTACAAGATTTGAAACCCGCCCAGCCGGGCGCACCCCTCAGAAAGCAACAAGGAGACACTCACATGGCTAAGGCAGTCGGTATTGACCTCGGAACCACGAACTCCGTCGTTTCCGTTCTCGAAGGTGGCGACCCCGTCGTCATCCCCAACTCTGAAGGTGC
>JBLFZD010000186.1:0-7116 GCA_047610085.1 Ilumatobacter sp.
GAGCCAACTACGACACGTCGGGCGTGCCCAACTTCGCCTGGCAGAGCGCGTCCGATGTGGCAGCGGCGGGCCTTCGCGGCATCGCCGCGAACAAGGCAGTGGTCATTCCGGGAGCGAAGAACCGGGTGGGTGCATCGGTCCTCAACGCGCTCCCGGGTGCATTGCGGCGCTTTGCGCTGGCAAAATTGCCGCGCTAGGCAACTGGTTGGGCTGATTCAATCGAGGGAAAGGCCAGAGATCGGACCGTCGATCAGGCCGGTATCCGGCATCTCGTACGGGGTGATGGAACCACTGCTCGACAGCCTCGGCGGAGGGAACGACTGGGTGGGCGACGCGTCAGCGGGTGGACGTTCAAGCTCTGCGTTGTCGTTGAGCCTATAGACGGGAGCCTTCAGCAGCGGAAGCGCCGGGGTCCCTGCGGGATGATCCGAGATGGGTCTGAACAGATCGGTGATTGCATTGGCGAGGGCCTTCTGGTTGGAGAGACACTGTTGGAGCCCGGTGCGGATTTCTTCGACGTGGGCGTCCAATGCATCGAGGCGGGCAGTCACGTCGATGCCTCCGCCGGGTGATTCGGCCTGGCGGTCGAAACGTTCCCGCTCGATCAGCTCGACGACCCGTTGTTCGCTGCGTTCATTGGTGTGCTGGGCTTCGGAGCGAACGAGCTCGACCTGCTCTTGTGCGATTTGGGCGTAGGCAGCGAGCGAGGTGAACTGGCTCGAGATCTGTTGTTCAACCTGGTTGACCCGCTCGTGAAGGTGATCGACCCGCACGGTCTCTGCTACGGCGGCTTCGTCGCCGAAGAAGTCGTCAACGGTGACGTCGCCTTCCGATCGATCGTCGATCTCGCTGAGTTCTTTGGTTTTGCCGAACATGATGCCGCCCTGGGTGAGGTCGTCTGAATGAATAATGCGTGCGCACCGCCGTGCGTGCGTAGAAGAGTTCGGTTCATTGGCCCGCAACCTTGAGCGCGAGTGTCAAGTTTCCCGTCGGCGGTCGAACGCCGAGATTTTTGGGATTTGTGTTCAAGTCGAGCTCGATCTGGACCGAAACCTTTCTTGCGCTACGGGAGCAGTTCTTACGGAGTGCACAAATGTGAGAACGACCAATTCGATTCAACAGCGGAAGGTAACGCAGAATCATGAACAACAACCAGGACAAGGGATTTACCCTCGTCGAACTCCTCATCGTCATCGTCATCCTTGGCATCCTCGCAACGGTCACCGTGTTTGCCGTTCAGGGCATCACCGAAAAGGGTCAAGACAATGCTTGTAACGTTGAGCAGCGTGCACTCGAGACCGCTGTTGAAGCGTACTACGTCGATCAGACCGTGCAGGCCTACCCGAGCACTCTCGCCGATCTGACGCCGAAGTTCACCAAGACCGCTGCCGACGAGGCCGGAACCGGCAACGCCACCGGAACGTGGACCTACGTCTCGGCTACCGGTTCAGTGTCCGCCACTGAAGGCGGGAAGTGCGCTTGATCAATAATTGATCGAACATTCTGAAAGGACGCTCCGCTTCCGCGGGGCGTCCTTTTGCCGTTTTCCGGTGTGGTGAATGGCGGCGGATGTCTTTGTTGCGTCGATCTGCTCTCAGGCGGTTCATGAAACCTCAAGTTCGCACAGGGAATTGCCGAGAATGAGAACATGAAAAACGTTTGCTTCACCTCGCCGAGCTACCGGCGAGACCGGGGCAACGATGGTTTCACCTTGGTCGAGATCCTGATCGTCATTGTGATCCTCGGTGTGCTGAGTACCGTCGTGGTCTTCGCCGTCAGAGGTACAACGGAGCAGGCGGGCAAGAACACCTGCGCCAACGAGCGGCGAATGCTTGAGACAGCGGCCGCTGCCTACATGGTGCAAGAAACCGCCGACGCAGTTCCTGCCACAGGTGTTGGCAACGATCGCTTCGAAGCAACGCTCGTCGCGGCGGGCATTCTGACCAGGGCTTCGGGCAACCTCGATGTGGACACAAACGGCGACGTCTCGCCCGAAGCGGATGGCATCTGCGACTGAGCTGCCGCGACGTCGCTCGAAAACAAGCAAGGACCGACGTTGTGTGCGTCGGGCCTTTCTCGTTCTCCGATGATCAGGAGATCAGCCGGCGGTTGATTCTCGAGCCAACTGGAGGACCTCGTCTTGCGGGAAGGGGCCGGCCCAGCCGGCAATCGGCGTGCCATCGGCGGCCAGGAGCACCGCGGACGGTTGCGACGTGATGCCGATCTCGATCCAACTCTGGAACGAGGCATCCCAGAGCATCGTGAACGAATCGGTGCCGTTGTCGTCGACGAATTCATTGGCGTCATCAAGGTTGTCTTGGGTTCCGAGGCCAACGACCTTGATCGTGCCGGCGTTGTCTCGAGCGAACTGCTCGACATCGGGGGCTTCCCGACGGCAGGTGGGTCAATGCGGTGCGTACATCCACAGGAGAATTGGTTGCTCCTGGGGGACGAGATTTCGTAAGTTGACGTCCCGGCCGTTGGTGAGGTCGTTCAACACCAGGTCGGGGAGCAAGTTGGTGTCAATGTTGGAGACGTCGACCACCTCGGTACCAAACAGGTCGGCGAAGCCGTCGCCTGTCGCAGCCGGAGTGATGTCAACGGCGGGTGTTGTCGCCGCATCAGCGGGAGTGCCAGCTTCCACTTCGGGGAGTGCGGAGCTGGAGCCTGAGGCAGCATCGTCGGTGTCGCCACCGCCGCAGGCCGCCAAGATCACGACGCCGGCGACAGCGCCGGCGGCAAGGCGGCGACGCGACCGAGTGCCGAAGCGGGTCGTCTGAGAAGGGTGCCGATATCGCATCAGGCCATCCTTGCGGGCACAAGCGCCGAGATGTTGCGCTCGCTGCCAGTTCTCCGAACGTTTTCCAACGCGGACGTCGGGACGTTGTCGTCATTCTCAGTGAATCTGATCCCGCAAACCGGGATCAGATTCACTGAGAATGACGAGTCGGTGTGGGCGGCGTCTCGTTCAGGCGCTGGGGCTGAGAAGTTCTCGGCGCAGGTCGAGCAGCTTCGGTGCGGGTTCGCCGTCCGACCATGAGTCGGCCATGATCACTCGCTCGTAGCTCTCCCATTCGTTGCGAACACCTACCAGGTCACCGGCTCGGGCGTGAGCGCGCATGCGGAGTCCGATCAGTTCCTCGTGGCCGGGCAGCACCTTCAACCCCTGCCCGGTTGCCCAAAACACGAGATCGGTATCGCCGACCGACAGCGCGTGGCCCGCTAACTCGCCCGACGCGGTGGTCGCGAGGAGCACGAGGTTCGAGGTGATCCCATCTGCATCGGGCCAGAGGTAACTCGTTCCGGCGAACGGCAGGCCTCGGATCATCTCGACTGCGGGTCGCAACACATCGATCGCGTGAGCGGGCGGTGCCAGGCGGGCATGCTCGACGCGTTGGCGGATCAAGTCCACGTCGGTTACGACTCGCTTGTGGAGCGGAAGTGACTCGGTCAGGGTGCGGGCCAACCATTCCGAACCTTCGGGTGGGCTGACAAAGCGACCGAGGCCGCGCCGAGCTTCGGAGACGACGTTGGCGAACGTCGCGTCACGCACATCGATTTCCCAGAGCGCCGTGCGAGCAGCGGCACGCGTTGAGCGTTCTCGATGGGTCGCCAGCCACGCGATCAACTCGATGGTCTTGGACCGTTCGAACCGTCCGACCGCCCCTTCCCGGTTGATGATTTGTACGCCGCCCATCAGCGAAACGATCACATCGTGGGGGTGCGGAGTGAGTGGTTGTGCGGCGTCGTTGGCATCGGTGGGTATCGACGGTTCGATTGGTCGTGCAGCGTCGTCGAGCACCTTGACGATCGCGGCGATGTCTTTGGTGGTCAGCCCGATTGGAGTGAGGCCGATGGTTTCGTTGAACGCCTCGAGGGTCCAACGGTCGGTGTGGGCGACGATGCGAGCTCCCGGTGCCGCGAACCCTCCGGGAGGTGTCGCTGCCACGATGGCCAGTCCGCGGCCAGTGGGCGGCAGAGCGTCGTGGGCGAAGTGCGTGTGTGCTGCGTCGTTGGAGCCGAACAGCATCACCGCGGGTTCCCACATCTCGCCGCCGGTGCGTCGAGTGCGCAGATCAAACGACGGGCGATTGTTGGCGAGCGTTGATCCGACCAGGGAGACAGCCGCGGTCTGGGCTTCGATCGGTGTTGTAAGCAGGCGTGTGTTCGGATGATCGAAGAGAAAGCCGGTACCCAGCCCGGCCACCAGGAGATGGATCACCTCGGAGGTCAACGACGTCGCAAGACCTGACCCGATCGCACGCACGATCTCGTCTGCCTGGTCGGGTTGGGCTTCGATCGTCATCACCGCTGCTGCTTCGAGATCAATGAGAACATCGCTCCCTTGAGAATCGACGCCGACCATGACCAGGGCGAGGCACGGGTGGCCGACCTTGCGGGCATCATCGGTCAGCAACTTGATTGACACCGATGCCGGCAGTGTCCAGGTCGGTCCCGCGCCAATCCATGGAGCGGGCAGCATCGATGGGCCCGTCAATCGCACCGCGACCAGGCCATCGGGTGCAACCCGCACGGTGCCGATTTGCACGCCGGTTTCCGCCAGGTGGTGAGCGATAGCGCGAACGCACACATCGACGCGAGCTGCGCGTTCGCCAGGGTCGACTGCGCGAAGTCGCCGCTCGGTCGCGGCGACCCCCGGGGCAGGGGCAGGTACACGGGCGTGGGGGAGCGCGGTCCGAAGCGAGCGTCGTCGGCGAACGGCGATCAGTGTGAGGACGCCTGCTGCCAAGAGTGCGGCATGCTCCAGACGGATCGGCGAAGGTGTGCGAGGGGCGGACGTGTCGTTGGTGGACCCATCCGAGGCACCGCCGTTGGCGGGCACTCCGGCCACGGTGGTTGCCGGTGTGGTGTCCGTGGGCGATGCCGTGACTTCGGGCGGCGCGGCCGGGGGTGGAACTGCTGCTGGATGAGTGGTGTTCGGAGTGCCTTCGGCGGGAGCCGGATCTGGGCGAAGAGCGGGGTTGCTGGTGTGCTCCTCGGTCGCCGGGGGCGGATCGTTGGCGATGTCGAGTTCCCAGTCGGGGAGAATCAGGTGTGGATCGTCGAACGTTCGGTTGCCGGGCATCAGGTCGCCGCGGTTCTCTTCCCAGATTTCCGGCCATGCATTATGGTCGCCGAGTTGATGGGCGGCGATGTCGGACAACGTGTCGCCTTCCACCACCACGTAGGTGGCATTGGGGTTGAGGATCGTCTCGTCAATGTCGATGCGGGGGATGCCGATGCCGGTCGGTAGCTGGAGCTCCCAACCGGGTTGGACAAGCGCTGGGTTGGTGAAGCGCCGCCCGTCGTTCATCACCGTCGAGAGGTTCAGATCGAGAATGCCATCAGCGATCTCGATGGTGAGTGACGCATCGCCGTTGGCGTAGTCGCCGGCGATGCCGTAGATCGACTCGCTGCGCTCGACGACATGCACCGTCGGCTGGGTCACGGCGTCAGATGGTTCCTGACGCGGCAACCGGTGTTCAGCGCCGAATGGTTTCGTACTGTGTAGCACGGTGGTCTGCGGTGAGGCATCGACATCCGTGCTGCTGGCATCGAACCTGATGCTGGCAACGTTCGTTGAATCGAACGTGTCCAGGGGAGTGATCGATCGTTGGCTGGTCGTTGCTGGGCTCGACGAGGTACCGATTGCTCCTGCAGTTGAACCAACCGAAGTGATCGGGAGCGCAGCGATCAGACCGACGGCGATGAACCGACTGATTCCTTGGGCCCAGCCCATGCCTCTCACCCGTGGCGCAGGTATGCCGCGGTGGCGGACCATGTGGACGAGTTCGCTGACAACGGTGAGAGCCATCACCATCAGCGCGACCCAGATCACGGTCAGGCTGGTGCGGATCACCAGGTTGATCACCGCGTCGTCACGGAGCGGTTCGGACACCGTGGTTGAGATGTCGCTGCCGCTCCATTTCCATGGAGGAGCGATGCCAGCCAGCGGACTTGCCGCCCCGAATCGGAACCTCGAAATGGCGACGAGGCAGGCGGGGGCAGCAACGAACAGCGTGGCGATGACGAGCAAGGATGAAGCAGCCCGGCGGAGTCGTTGAGTCTGATGACGCATCGTTGGCCCTTTCTCGTTTGCGGTGGATTGCGTGCAGATGATGTTGTGTTGGCCCCTTTTCACTGGGTCGTCGGAACTCAGAAGGGGCAAGTTGGATGGTGCGTCAATGCGCTGCTCAGTTCGGTACGGCCTCAGCAGCACCTCTTCCGACAACGGTGATCGGGCCGTCAGAAATGGAGACCGTCACGATGACGGTCTGTTCTGCGCCCCGGACCTCAAAGCTTGTGACCGATCCGACCACGCCATAGCTGTCGAACAACTGCCCGGCTATCGAGTGTGCTGCGATACGTGCTGCGGACTCGTCGATGCTCTCGACATTGCCCTCTCGGAGGTCATCGATCCGTGCGGCTTGAGCGCCGGCTCGTGCTGCCTGGAATGCGATCGAGGTCGCCGCCGACTGATTTGATACGCCTCGATCGACGTCCCGGGCAAGCCACACCAGCCCGAGGAATGTGAACGCGAAGATGAACACGATTCCGGCCACAAGGCCAGAGCCGTGATCGCCGTGGCCCCTGCGGGAGGGATCGGCACGTTCGGGTTCCGGAGCGGTTCCAGATTGCGGGGTGGGTGGGTTCACGGGTCCACCGCTCGGAACGGGTCGACGACGGCGAAGGCGGTGTAGGCCTGGGGAGGGCGTTCGTTGGCGCCTGCCAGTTCGAGGCCGCCGAGCGACGTGGAACAACTGACGGTGACCGAGATCGTTTCGCCCGCTGCAAAAGTGCCACCTCGCTTGGCGGTCGGGGAGGCGCAGGTGCGGCCGTCTGTGAGCATGGCGTTGGTGACTCGAGTTATCGCTTGGTCTGCGGCGGCCGGGTTACGTTGAAGTGCGGCGGCTTGGACTGCGGCCTCGGCAGCGCTCTGAGCCGTGGCCCTGCTGTCGACACCGCGACTGAGTACCAACACAGCGATCGCCATGCTGAGCGCGGCCGGAAAGATCAAGGCCATTCCCAGGGCATCCGATGAGCCGCGATCATTGCGAACCAGTGACCTGAATCGGTGACGAAGACCGCTCACGGCACGATTCGTTCCACGGGAAC
>JBLFZD010000187.1:0-7107 GCA_047610085.1 Ilumatobacter sp.
ACGTGCCAAGACGTCAGGTGCGAGTTCGGTGCGGTACGTTGCGACGCATGCGTGCAGTTGTTCTTCGAGACCACGGTGGCCCTGAGGTTCTGACGATCGAAGAGGTCGCCTCGCCGATTCCGGGTCCGGACCAGATCCTCGTCAACGTCGCGCACACGGCGCTCAATCGGGCCGACACCCTGCAGCGAATGGGCGGCTATCCAGACCCGCGGAACCTTGCGCTCGAGATCCCCGGCCTCGAATACGCAGGAACTGTCGCCGCTGTTGGGTCCGATGTCACCGAGTGGGTCGTGGGCGATCAGGTGATGGGGATTGAATCCGGCGGTTGCTACGCCGAGCAGGTCGTCACCCACGCTCGTCAGGCGCTGCCGGTCCCGAGCACGGTCGAACTGGCGGACGCGTCCGCTATTGCCGAGGTGTTCCTCACCGCATGGGATGCACTGGTGGTGCAGGGCGGCCTCGCCAGCGGACGGTGGGCCTTGGTGCATGCGGGAGCTTCCGGCGTCGGTACAGCGGGCATTCAGATCGCCAAGGCGATCGGGGCACGTATTGCCGTCACCTGTTCGGCTGGTAAGGCCGATGCCTGTCGGGAGCTCGGTGCCGACCTCGTGATCGAACGCAGCCCGAACGATTGGCTGAGCGAACTCAAAGCAGCGGTTCCCGGAGGCGTTGACGTGATCCTCGATGTGATCGGTGGAGATGAGGCCGAGCGGAACATGCTCGCCGCGGCGATGGATGCATCGATCATTCAAGTTGGCCTGATGGGCGGAGGCAAGGCGCCGGTCAACATGGGTTTGTTGTTGATGAAGCGGATCAGCTGGATCGGCACGACGCTGCGTGCCCGCCCGCTTGAACGCAAGCTCGACCTGTGTCAGCGGTTCATCAGCGAGATCATCCCGCTCTTTGAGGCAGGCGCGCTGCGTCCGGTGATCGATTCACGTTTCGCATTCGACGACATTGCCGATGCGCACCGACATATGGAATCCAACGCCAACGTGGGAAAGATCCTGATCGACCTCTGACGGTCGTTGTCTGACGGTTATGAGGTCGGGTGGCTTAGGTGGTTGTGTCGTCGTCGACCGGGACGAGCATCTGGCGATAGCTGAACCAGGCGCCGATACCGAGAACGATCAGTGCGATTGGAATGAAGATCAGCCATGGGAAGCTCGATGACTGGGAGCTGCTTGGCTGCCCCCATACAAAGGACGTCGCACCCACGATTTCGTCGCCACTCAGGACCGACGTGGCGTCGTAGGTAATGAAGTATGTGCCGTGTTCGGGTAGGGCATCGAATTCGAGTGTGGCGGTTTGGGGACCGGTCTTCGTGGTCACGCCACCGAGCTTGGTGAAGTTCTCCCCGTCGCCTTTGTCATACACGAGTTCGAGAGTTACATCGTCGCTGATCTCCAACTCGAACTGGATCTCAGCGAATGTGATGGCATCACTGACCACTTCGAGTGAGCGGGGCGTCGAGTTGCGAATGTCGGGGTTATCGCTGTCGAGAACGGCAGTCGGGGTTCCCCAGGAAAAGGAAATCGCGCCAGCGATCACATGGCCGTCGCTCGGGACGGGAGCCAGGTACTGGACGAAGTAGGTGCCTTCACGATCGATGAGATCAAAGTCGATCCGGGCCGTGGTCGCGCCCGTCTTCGTGACGGTCCCACCGATGTCTTCGATCTCGTTGTTGCCGACGTCGTACGTGAGAAACATCTTGACGTCGTCGCCGATGTCCTCACCGAAATCGATCTCGACGTTGTCGATCGGATCGTCGATGACGGATCGCGACTCGGGTGACGAGCCGGCAATGTCGTCGTGTGCGCTGACCATAGACGGCCCCAAACCGACCGTGGTGATCGCAGCGACCGCAAGAGCAGCAACAAATATCCGCCAGCGGGCAATCGAAACCATGCGTCTGGCCATCGTCACATTCAATCAGCCCGTCCTGGCATCGACCTGTCGACCCTTCCAGGTCACGTCTCGACCCAAGATCACCGCACACGTGCTCCGTACGAAGACCCCGACAAACACCACCACAAGAAGTGGGAAGAGGGCGGCCGCCAGCGGATGGATCGTGCCGGAGCGGCGCCCAAGGACCCAGACTTGCAACGCCGTGAGGGGGTAGACCACCGGCAACGCGAGCCACCCGCCAGCGACCGAACACATCCAGGCTGCTGTAGCGAGCGCCAGCCACCACGTGGTGAACCGCGCTCCGGTGGCGATGCTGCGGGTCCACCCGCGAACAAGTTCGACGAACCCGCCTGGATACATCCGGAACGTCGTCGTGCCCGGAGAGCCGACGTACAGCTGTGACCGGCCAACAGCGCGCGCCAGGCCGATGTCCTCGGTGTGCATCGATCGGACGGTTTCATCCGCGTGGCCTCCAACCCGTTCGTACGTCGCGCGATCCACTGCGATCACGGGACCGAACGCAACAGTTGCCGCACCCCGATTACCCCACGCAGTGAACGCGCCGCAACCCATCAGGGCCGTGACGTTGCAGAGGATGCTCGGTTGCTCGCCGACGGTTTCCATTGTGTGCCATGGCTGCATCGACGCCAATACGTCGGGGGCTGCACTGACATGAGCGGCCAGGTCATCGAGCAACGTCGGGCCTGGGCGAACATCGGCGTCGAGAAACACCATGACCGGTTGATCGGTGATCGACGCCCCGTACGCGCACGCATGTGGCTTGCCGAGCCATCCAGCCGGCAGGGCCGGCGGTGATGCAACATCGATGTTAAACCCATGTGCCACGAGCGCTGTGGCATCCGTTGAGTGATCGTCGATGACGATGATGCGATCACCCGATCGACACTGCGCCACGAGCGGGCCTAACAGCGAGGGCAGCGACGTTGCTTCGTTTCGGGCCGGGATGATGACGGCCACTGCCGGACGCGGCGACTGCGCTGTGGAGCGGGGAAGGGGTCGGGCTCGCCACAGCAGTATCCAGCCAATCGTCCAGCCGACGGCGTAGATCAAGATGTCACGAGGAGAGTGGTTGACGCCGGCAATGTCGAACCCGAGCGCGGCGGGGTGGAGCGCTCCGGCGGCCAACGACATGGGACAACTCTGGCATGGCGCGGGCCTGTTGATGATTTCTGGCGCGAAAAGTACAAGACGACCGGTCGGAAGCGCTCTTGCACGTTGACGACACCCGCAAGCCCACGAAAAGACATCGCGATGAATCTCACGCTCACTTCCACACCCACTCTGATCGGCGCTATCGAGGAGATCTTCGATGACACGGATCTGGGCTCAAGCTTTGCTCGCTGTGGCGACGGCTACGACACGTTGTCGTACCTGTTTTTCTCCGAAGATGACCACGAGTTGGCCCGTGCCAAGGCGATCTGTCGGCCGTGCGGCCTGAAAGACACCTGCCTGTCTGGCGCGATCGACCGCGAGGAGCCCTATGGCGCTTGGGGTGGCGGGCTGGTGCTTGACGGTGCCCCGGTCGAGGTGAAGCGAAAACGTGGCCGCCCCCGAACCCGCACCCGCTGCCCGTTCTGGTGGTCGACGAGGTGCCGATTCCGGAGCATCTCGTCGCCTGATTTGCCCGAGGCAGTGGGCGGCGGGGAGAAGAAATTCTCAGAACTTGCGAAACCTCCTTGACCGGGCCCCCTTCAACGTGTTTGCCTACTGATTGGCGCCACTTCGGGCCTACCCTGATCACCCGACGAAACACACGGAAAGGAATGCCACGATGACGACGACGCTGATTTCCCGCTCCGCAACCGAACGTGCGCGTTCCATGTTCGCGTCCGTCTCCGTATCGGCCCCTTCGCTGATGTCGGCCGTGAATGCAGATGTATTGGTCGTTGCAGGAATCCCGGCATGTGCATCGGCGTCAGCCGCCACCACCGACGTCACCTATGTGTCGAATCAGTGGCTTGGTGGCACCAAGGGTTCGGGCTCCAAGCACGCAACTGATTTCGCTGCCAAGCGATTCACACCCGGCCGCCTCGAGGGCATGACGTAACACCACGTCATCTCGCCTCTTCGAGGCCGCCGGGTTCACAGAACCCGGCGGCCTTCGTCGTTTTCGCACACATCTTTCCAAATGCTCAATCCGAATCACCACAGAAAGCACACCGATGAATTTCTCAACGATTTCCAAGCCGACCACCCGCCGCGCTGCCCGCATCACTCACATCAAGGAATCCCCCATGGCCACCTATGGCCTCAGCACCATCGAGGTGCCTGTCCCCGACATCGACGTGTTGGCCCCCATCAGCCCCCGTGAACCTGGCAGGGATCCTGACCTCATACGAAGCGACGACGAGTTCACAGATGACTCGCTGGCCGTTCGTGCACCTGTTGCCCGCTGTGCGGACGGCAATGGCACGATGGTCGGGCTTTTCTTTTCCGATCACGTCGTCGACGTCGCCCGTGCGAAAGCAATGTGCGGATTGTGCCCCTTGCAGATTGAGTGTTTGAACATGGCGCTTGAGAACGAGGAGCCATGGGGCGTGTGGGGCGGCGAGCTGCTGTCGGGCGGTCGCATCGTGACCAACAAGCGTCCCTGCGGACGTCCTCCAAAGAACCCTCGGCCCGAGATTGTCTATGACGAGATGGGTCCCGTGGGGGTCGTTGCCTAATCGTGTGACTCTCGAGGAGGTTCCGTTGCCGTTTTGGCGACGGAACCTTCCCGCAGCGGGAAACAACTGTTTCGCGGCGTTCCCGGAACGTTCAGGGTGGTTCAAGCGACCTACGCCAGTGTGGCAATTACCATCGGCTCTATGAACATCAACCGCCCGCGACTCTTGGCTGCCTCACTGGCCATCGCGGTCGTAATCAGCGGGCTCGGCGGTTATCTGTTGGTACAGATCTCCGCCGATGACGATCCGAGCGTCGACGCAGTGTTGACGGACTCCCAAGATCGCGACATTCCGGTTGGCGTTTCGGAGATCGGGACAAACGACGTACTCGAAGGCGACCCCCTTCCTGACGCGATCATCTCCGACCGTGATGGCAACGATGTCACCACGGCGTCGTTGCTTGGGGCCGAGCCGCTCGTGATCAACTTCTGGTTTTCGTCGTGCCCACCGTGTGCCGCTGAGCTCCCCGAGTTCGCCGACTCCCACGCGGAGTTTGGCGATCAGGTTCGGTTCCTCGGTGTGAACACGATCGACTCCGTTCCCGTTATGGAACGCTTTGCTGCCGAGCGGGGCGTCACCTACGAACAGTTTCGCGATGATCTGGCGCAGTTCACCGATGGCATCCGAGCCGTGAACTTCCCGATCACCATTTTCGTGACGTCTGACGGAACCATTGTCGAGCAGACCGGCGTTATCGACGCTGATGGCTTGCGCGAGAAGATCACCAATCTGCAAGCAATGGAGGAGCTCGTATGAGCCTGTCGTTTATCCGCGGGCTCGTCGCAGCGGTCAACCCGTGCGGGTTCATTCTGCTGCCGACGTACCTGATGTACTTCCTCGGCATTTCCTCGAGCGCTGTGGGGACACAGCGTGCCACTATCCGCCGCGCACTCTTGGTGAGCGGCGCGGTGTCAGCCGGCTTCCTGTCGGTGTTTCTCGTTGCGGGCTTCATCTCCTACAACTTCACGAGCTTCATCAACGAGAACGCGAAGTATGCAACCGGCTTCATCGGCGTGGCACTGATCGGCCTCGGTGTTGCGATGCTCTTCGGTTACAAGCCGTCGTTCATGAATCCGAATTTGAACGTGGGCGAGAAGGACAAGACCATCCGCTCGATGTTCATCTACGGCATTGCCTACGCCGTTGCGTCGATCGGTTGCACGATTGGCTTGTTTATCGCCACCGTCTTCTCGACCACAAGCAACCAGGGCATCGTCACCGGTGTTGGCAACGTGGTTGCCTACGGCGCGGGTATGGCCCTCTTGGTGAGTGCACTCACGATCGCCCTCGCGTTCGCCAACACTGGCTTACTCAAGTTTCTGCGCAGGAGCCTTGCCTACGTCGACCGAATTGCCGCAGCCTTCGTGGTGCTGTCGGGCTTCTACCTGCTCTGGTACTTCTACTGGGTCGATCTTGAGAACCCATGGAGTGTCACCGCCTTCGGCAACCGGACGCTCGAAGCCACGCTCGGGGACCGCACACGCGCACGCTCGGTTACCGAGCCGATCACCGAGTGGGTCGAAATGCTGCAGGCTGACGCCAGCTCGTTCCTGAACGACAACTGGGGCATCGTCGCCATTGTCTTCTTATCGATCGTGAGCGGCGCCCTGGTTTACGTCAATTCGAAGAAGTGGATGCACGTCGCAATCGCAGCAGCCGTTGGTGTGATCGTCTCGATCTTCGAGCCCGCAGTCCTGATCGTCACGGTTGCGGCCCTCGTCGGCGGCTACTTCGGAGTCCGCGCCTCGCAGCGTGCCGATGCCGCCGCACTCGGCGAAGTCGATGCAACAGCGATGGCTGCAGCTCAAGCTGCAACTCCGGGTGATGTCAAAGCCCAAGCGGCCTCGGGCGAGGCAGAAGTTGACGACGTGGTCGAGTCGGTGGCCAACGAGTCGTCCTCTACGATCACCTGACGTTTTCTCTTCCTTTCTCCAACGGGCTCCCGGACTGCTTCGGGAACCCGTTCGCCGTTTTCGTGCGATGCGTCTAGGCGTTCGATCAAGACCGTTCGTGGGGGCATCGAATACGGTGCGGCGATGGCTGATGACTTCGACCCGACCACTGTTCCAATTCGGACTGCGGCCACGGTCATGCTCGTTCGCGATGTCGGTGGCGAGGACGGCGTCGAGGTGTTCATGTTGCGCCGCACCGGCAATGCGTCCTTTGCTGCGGGAATGTATGTGTTCCCCGGCGGCAAGGTCGACGATGCCGACTACGCGGCCGAGATCGAACCCTTCTGCCAGGGACTTGATGACGCCGATGCCTCCCGCCAGCTCAGCCTCGACTCGGGTGGCTTGGCGTATTGGGTGGCGTCGATTCGCGAGTGCTTCGAAGAGGCGGGAATCTTGCTTGCAGAATCACGCGACGGCTCGGCGCTGTCGATTGGTGACGACGATCGGCATGCGGTCCACGACGGCAACTTGTCGATGGTCGACCTGTGTCGTCGCGACGATCTGATCCTTGACCTCTCGACCACGCAGTACGTCGATCACTGGATCACACCGGTGGGGGA
>JBLFZD010000188.1:0-7035 GCA_047610085.1 Ilumatobacter sp.
CGGGGTCACGGTCGTTCGGGCACTGCCGATGAATACGACCTCGGATCGATGGCTGGCGACGTCGCGACCGTTGTTGCACAGCTCGGCTTGGAGGCACCGCACCTCGTCGGCCACTCGCTCGGCGGCGCGGTCGTGTCCGCCGTCGGAGCGGCGATGCCTGTTGCGTCAGTGGTG
Source organism: Ilumatobacter sp. (assembly GCA_047610085.1). Lineage (GTDB taxonomy): Bacteria > Actinomycetota > Acidimicrobiia > Acidimicrobiales > Ilumatobacteraceae > Ilumatobacter_A. Next base: position 175 of record JBLFZD010000188.1, read on the forward strand.
AATGTCGACCAGTCATTGCAGCTCGACGCCTTCAAAGAACAGTTGATGGGGTTCGAGGCGCAGCTGCGCGACCCGGATGCCTTTCCGTTGGTGGTGCAGGCGCTGTTCGAAATGATGGCCGGCGACAAGATCGCGCCCGAGGAGGCAGCTCGTGTCAACTCGGCGCGACGTGCCGATCAAGATGTTGTGCTCGGCGTGTGGGAGCTGATTCTGACGTCGCCCACCGACGAGATCACCACCACCATCGACGGAGCGCTGGCTGGTTACGCAGGTATCGACGTTCCCTACCTCACGGTGTTCGGTATCGACCCCGGCCCGGACTACGCCACGTGGATCAACTCCCATATCGCCAGCGCTGTCACCGAGGTGTGGCCCGAGCACGGTCACTACCCACATCTGGTCGACCCCGACCGCTTCATCGCTCGCATTGAGCAGTTCTGGTCCTGAACTGCTCACCGGTACGGTGCGGGCATGGCGTATCTGAGTGAGGTTGGCGAACGCGATGGTTGGCGCTGTTGGATCTGCGATGAGCCGGTCGACCCCGACCGCTCAGTGAACGACGATCGCGGGCCGAGTGTCGACGCCCGCATGACCGATCGCAAGGCGAAAGCCAAGGGCAAGAAGAAGGGTAAAGGGCCTGTTGACGCTCCCGAGCGTATTGCACACCGTTCGTGCAACACGGGTAAAGGTAACTCCGAGGCGGTGATCGCATGGGCGGAGCATTTGTTCGTGGTCGATCCGTCACCGATCATTCCGAGTATTGATCGCTTGATGAACAAGGGCGGCCGCGAAGTCATGGCGCGCTGTCCCACTCGTTCCGATGCCAACGAGGCTGCGGAGTGGCTCATCGATCGGATCTCTCGGCTCGAGCCGGGCCTCGCGGTGTCGCCCGACATCGACGAAGGTGGCGGGCAGTTCCTCGTCGCCTTGCGCGTCTGATTGTTTCGCCGGGCCTCGGGTCCGTACGGTTGCGTCATGGAACTGCAGCTCGAGCGCATTGGTGACGTCTTCCTCCTCGACATGGGTGAGGGTGAAAAGCGGTTCAACCCCGACGCAATCGCGGCGATGAGTGGTGCACTCGATCAGGTGGAGGATGCGTACTCCACCGGCGAGCAGGTCGCGCTGGTGACCACGGGAACGGGCAAGTTCTTCTCGAACGGAATCGACCTCGATTGGATGTTCGGCGACGAGCCGAAGGACGTCCCCGCGTTCCTGCAGTCGATGATGGAAATGTGGGCACGTGTGATGTCGCTACCCATCCCGACGGTGGCTGCGATCAACGGGCACGCCTTCGCTGGCGGCGCGATGTTCTCGCAGGCCCACGATCATGTACTCATGCGCAGCGATCGCGGGTTCTGGTGTGTGAACGAAGCGCTGCTCAAGCTCCCACTCGCGCCGGGTATGCAGGCGATCCTCGAACATCGGTTACCGGCCATCACCTTCCGCAAAGCGATCCTGACCGCCCATCGTTTCGACGGGGCCGAAGCGCTCGCTGGTGGGATCGTCAACGAGATTCATCCTGAGGGCGCGCTTCGCCCGCGAGCAATCGAACTCGCTGCCTCCCTGGTGCCGACGGCTGACCCGATCATCGGTCGCTTGAAGGAAGACCTCTACGTCGACGTCCTCGCCACATTGCGCGAGGGTGCGATCCCGGACGGGTTCTGATGTATCGGATCGAGATTCATCACGTCACAGCGATCGACAAGATCCCGGTCGAGGTCCTCGATGCGCGGATCGCCGAGTGGCGTGCGTTCCCGGTGTGGAAGCGGATCATGCGCCGGCCACCACTGCTGCGGATCGGTAAAAAGCTCACGGTCGACATCGAGCCGATCGACGGCGAGTACCAGACGATCGAGGCAGCCAGTGAAGTCGCAGAGGCCCGGGCAAAAGCTCACGATGGCGAAGTCCGCCCGGACACGACGGTGATGGTGATTCGAGTCGAGGACGGTCAGCTCATCGGCGGCTGGTACCCCGGTGACCGCGGCCGTCGCTGAGACAGGGAAAGCACCGGTTTGTGGTCAAGCGGTTGCGGTCCTGACCGCACCAGATTGACCACAAACCGCAGGCCGGCGTTAACGAAGCGCCTTGACCGTGGGTTCTGATGAGATCAAGGGACTTGATCGCTCCAACAACAACGTCGATAGGGCCTGCCCTTCGGCTTCGGCTTGGTGCAACCTGGGCATTCCAACGAGTTCGTCGTTGCTCGCACTGGCCTCGATGATTCTTGTAATGTCGGCCGAGGTGGGACCGGAATCTCTCAAGACAAGAATTCGATTGAATTCCAGGGGCTGCGTCGCGGCAGCGGATCCATATCCGGTCGCTGGATCCATCACTGACGACACCTCTTCCAACGGAAGTGTCACCAATCATTCTCCCAGAAGATCAAGGGCGCTCTGTCCAGGGCGCAAGCACGTGGGTCTGGGAACCGATGCAACGATACGAGCCCGGATCGTTCCAATGTAGACCGTGACCGCTGCTGGTTTGGGGCGCTGACACTCCGAACCGGGTGGGCAGTAATGTTCGGATAGATGAACACGCTTGAAATGGGGGTCACCCGGGTCGAAGGACCCGCACCCGTGTACCGCGCTGAACGCCGTGCCCTCGGCCCCCAGGATCGGCCGCCGTTTGCGTCCCGAGTCTTCGTTGGGATCGCGGGGCTGATGGCGATGATGTTCACCATTGCGGTCATGCTCTCCGATCGTGCTCCCGGTGCGCTCGAGGCCGTGTTTGGGAATCGCCTTCGTGTCCTCTGGGAGCGGATCGATGCCAGCGGGCAAGCTCCGTCGATCGCAACCGAAGCAAGCGAGGCACCGACCGATTTCATCGTGCACATCTTGATCTGGGCAGTCGTGGCCTCACTCATGGGTCTCGCGATCTGGACCTGGCGCGGCCTCGCCATCGGCGCCGTTGCGCTGTTTGCTTCAAGCATCTTCATCGAAGGCGCACAAGGTCGTTACTCCGACACGCGTGCTGTCGAGGCGCTCGACGTCGTCGCCAACGGCATTGGCGTCGCACTTGGCACGGTGGTGGCCACTGCGGCCTATGTCTTGTGGTCCGGCGCCGCGTCCACCCTCCGGTTATTCCGCCGCTGATCGCACGGTGGGGTCAAGCGCAACCGATGACCTGCAATACCTGTTGATCGCGATCGCTGCCCAGATCGTTTCAAGAACAACAAAGATCCAAGCTCCAGTCAGCGCGCCGCAGGCCGCAGTCGCGGCACAGCCCGGCAGCGAACGCAGCAATCCATCGACGATGCCGACCGTCGAGGGCGTACGACACGACCATGGCCACCGCGGCCGCCACCCCAAATACGGTCAGCACGGATCGGTCAGCGCCGTGCAATCGACGGCGGCCTGACCACCGAGCGACCCCACCTCTTCGGGCAGGTCGATCATGGCTGCAAGTTCAACCTGCTGAGGGCGCATACCGGTGTCCAACTCGGTGTCTGTGCTGGCGTGAAAACGAAGTTCCATCCATTCCGCCGGCCGACTCCGTCGGTGCCGGTTTCGATGTCGATGTCCATGCATCGACCGGAGAACCTCTCGCGCACATGAGGTCAAGAGAAACTTTGACAGCCGTCCTGTTCACCGGAAACAGGTCGAACCCGCTTGGCTGAGGTGACCGCGTGATGAGCACGCCGGAATGTCGCCGCTGCTTGAGTCGAAGAATCAACGAGGTACATCGCTGCACATCGACTTCCTCACAGCGAAAAATGGACCGTACTACGGCCGATTTCGAATCCGTTGAGGGATGAAACATGACCGAGTTCGACGCTCCGCTTCACCGGCGTCAGCAGCGTGCAACCAACAACACCGGCCCGGTCAAAACGCACGAAGAATCGATGGCGAGTCCGAACGATGCACCGCCCGAACTTGCGCGAGTGATCGTGTAGGCCAAGCTTTCAGTTGGGCCGGCCACCGACCGCTACGAAGTTGAGGCGGATGCCGTTGCTGACCGGGTCGTGCGCTCACGGGGAGGCCCAGCGTCGCCAGGCGGGCCGACCCGTCCCGCGTCGGTTTCGCGAGCTCAGCGAAGTTCATGCATTGGCATGCCGGGCTGCGCAGTCGACGCCGCTACCGAGTCCAAACTTCGATCGTCAGGGTCAGGCCGACCCATGCACGAGCCGGTGCGTCGCTATATGGAAACGGCATTCGGTGCCGACTTTGGCGACGTCCAGATCCATGAGGGCCAACGATCTACCGAACTCAACAATCCCATCCAGGCCAAGGCCTTCAGGGTCGGGAACGACATTCACTTCCGTGATGGGGCACCCGATACCTCGACCAAATCGGAACAACATCTCCTCGCATATGAGCTCACTCACACGATCCAGCAATCATCGGCTATGCAGCGGTTTGACATATTTCTGACCCTCGGTCAGTATCCAGCGAGGTTCGCGGCTGCTCGCTGACCCGAAAGAGGACTCGACATGAACAAACAATCGGCTGCAGTTCTCACGGCGATCGTCGTGTTGGCAATCGCCATTGGGTTGGCGTTCGTCGTCAGCGGCGACAGCAACGAGTGGGCCGGGCTTCCGGTGATCGTTTGGTGCGCAATCCTGGCGATTGGCATCAACGTGATTGCGTTCGTGCCGTCGTGGCTGTTGCGAACCGAGAAGTTCTACGACCTCGTTGGAAGCCTCACCTACATCGGGGTCACCGGCTTTGCACTCGCTCTGAGCGACCGCAATGAACCGACGTCCTGGTTGATGGCTGGCCTCATCGCCGTGTGGGCGGCGCGCCTCGGCAGCTTCCTCTTCCGGCGAATCATGGCCGACGGGTTTGATCGCCGCTTCGACAGGATCAAAGTGAACCCCGCTTTGCTTCTGCGGACGTGGGCGATGCAGGGACTCTGGGTCTCACTCACCGCCATCGCAGCGTGGACCGCCGTGACGTCGACCGACGAAGCACCGTTTGGCGTCCTCACCGTGATCGGGCTGACCGTCTGGATCATCGGCTTTGGTATCGAGGTCAAGGCCGACGCGGAGAAGAGTACGTTCAAGAAGGATCCGGCCAACAAGGACACGTTCATCTCAACGGGTATTTGGGCGTGGTCGCGCCACCCCAACTACTTCGGCGAAATCACACTGTGGGTTGGTATGGCTCTCATCGCCGTGCCGGCATTCAACGGTGCCGAGTACGTCGCCCTGATCTCACCCGTCTTTGTGACGCTGCTCCTCACCAAGGTCTCCGGTGTACCAATGCTGGAATACCGCGGGAAGAAGCGGTTCGGCGACGACCCCACGTACCAGGCGTACTGCAAGGACGTTCCCGTGCTGATGCTTCGCCCACCGCGCCGCTGATCGCATACCGAGCACTCGGACCGACGTACGGTCACGCATGAACATCGACCGGCACTACGACATCGGCATCCTTGCTGGCTCGGGCCCGGAGGCCGGCGCCGACATGTGGCTTGCGATCCTCGGGGAGTGGCGGTCCGCCCTGGGCTCATCGTTCCGAGGAGACGAGGACGCTCCGGCGGTCCTGATTCACAGCGACCCGCGGTTGGGCGCGTCGATGGATCTGGACGAGACGATTGATTCGATACGTGACGTCGTGCTCGAACACGCTCCGGTGTTCGATGCGAACTGTCGAGCCTGGGTGATTGCGTGTAATACCATCAATCGGCTTGCGCCTGACATCGTGGCGGCCGACCGGACGTCGTCGTTCGTGGGATTCTCTGACGTCGTCGAGTCACTTCTCGACACGTTGGGGAACAACACCCGCGTCGCTCTTCTGGGTGCGCGTCCTGTTGCTCAGCTTGGACCGAACTCGCCCTACGTCGGCCTCGCTGACCGGCTCGAACCGATCGATCCGGATGTGATCGACACAGTTCACGAACTGATCCTGGACGTCAAACGGCTTGGGCCATCGGCGGATCTCGCTCGACGACTCGACCAGGCTTGCGTGCCGATCGATGCCGACCATCTGCTGCTTGCCTGCACCGAACTTCCACTCATCGCGGGGAGTGATGGGCGCACCATCGACGTCACCCGAGCCGTCGCTGCACACGTCGTCCGTCAAACCGTCGGCACACGAACTGCAGGGCAATGAACTCCGCCTATCGGTAACGGCTCCATTCAGAGACGGACCCGTGTTGAAGATGACCTCGCGGGCCGGCCGATGTGTCGGGTTCGTCTTGGTGGGCCGGCCGCTGGTCCTTTGAATGTGGAGGTGTTTGACGTCCTGCACAGGTGCGTGCACCGGGGCTGACAGTGGGCCTCCGAACCCGGCCCGGTCGTAGGCGGACATCAGCCCGGTCCTATCTTGGGTTTGATGAGCTCACTGACTCCACGGATTGCGGTGTATGGCGTCGGACGTTATGGGCTCGACGTGGTTCGCATGGCCACAGCGAAGGGCTGGAACGTCGTTGCTGCGTACAACCGTGCCGGTGACAAGGTCGGCCGAGATATCGGCGAGCTTGCCGGACTCGACGACCCGCTCGGAGTTGTCGTTGAGGACTGCGATACAGCCGACTACTCCTCGTTGAGCAAGGTCGCGGACATCGCTGTGGTCGCCACCACGGACCGGCTCGTGGAAAACATGGACTGCTTCGACCGGCTCCTCACCGCCGGAGTAAACGTGTTGTCGCACAACACCGAGTCGTATCTGCCGCGGGCCGCGGACCCTGCACTCGGGGATCGCGTACACCGGTTGGCCGAGGCTGCAGGCGTATCGTTCACCGGGTCCGGGATTTGGGACATGTCACGCATTTGGTCCGGAATGCTCGCCGCGGCTCCCTGCATCGAGATCAACTCGCTGACCCACACCAGCCAAACGAACCTGGGTGTTTCAAGCAAGGTCGCACACCTCGCTGGCATCGGGTTCACACATGAGCAGTTCCATGAGCAGTTCGTCGTTG
>JBLFZD010000189.1:0-7000 GCA_047610085.1 Ilumatobacter sp.
TGTACATGCCCGACACGATCTCGGCGGCCGACATCGGGGGCGCGACCTATCTCGTCACTGCGAATGAAGGCGATTCACGCGATTACGACTGCTATAGCGAAGAAGAGCGGGTGAAGGACTTCGCGCTGGCCTCCCCGCCGTACGCAGTGGGCGACGAGGCTGATTCCAATCTTGGCCGATTGAAGACCACGTCGGCCTTCCCTTCGGTTATCGACGGAGGCGAGCTCCAGCAGGTGTTTGCATACGGAGCGCGGTCGTTCACCATCTGGGACACTGTTGGCAACGTTGTCTTTGACAGCGGCGATCAGATTGAACAGCAACTCGTCGGCACGGGCTTCTTCAACCTCGACGGCGATGAGACCGACGGTCGCAGTGATGACAAGGGCCCGGAGCCCGAGGCGGTCGCCACTGGAGTGATCGACGGCAGGACGTTTGCCTTCATTGGCCTCGAACGTTCCGGCGGTGTGATGATGTATGACATCTCAGACCCGGCGAACGCGACGTTCGTCGACTACTTGAACACGGCCGAGGAAACCGGTGTTGGCGACGTGTCCCCAGAGGGGATCAGCTTCATCGCTGAGGAGGACAGCCCCACCGGTGAGCCGCTCCTTGCAGTGTCGTTTGAGGTGAGCGGCACCACTCGGTTGATGCAGGTCAACACGGATGAGCCCCCGGTGACAGCGACCCCAACGACAGAACCGGTGAAAAACGAACCGGTGACGACGGCAGCCATGCCAACCGCCACCCCATCGATTCCAGCGCCGACGACGTCCTCTGTACCAACGGCGGTGACCAATGTGCTTCCCGAAACTGGGGGAGAAAGCGGCGGGCTGCTCACTGCGGCCACGCTGACCTCGATCCTTGGAATCTTGTGCTTCTGGTTGGCCCGCAGGCCATTCCGGCAGACCAACTGAGGCGGCATCTCCCTGCCCGAGCCGATCAAACTTGATTGGCTCGGGTATCGCTCGTCGCATCCCCATACGTCGTTATCTCTACACGTCGCCGAACCAGATATCGAGGAGAGTCCTGGCGGCTCGTCGCGAGCAACGATCGGCGCCAGGTCAGCTGGCCGATGAGGTTGGTGTGCTGGCGCGAACAATCACCCGCATTCTTTGCCGTGGCGGAGTCCCAAGGTTGCACGATGACGAAATAGGCGACACCAGTGCCGAGTCCAACAACGCCCGTTCAGGGGCGCCGCCAGACTTCCTTGGCCGTGACAACCGCCCGCGGCGACCACGCACTTGCAGGCCACCCACCGATGAGTTGGCTGTCACCAACCTGATGGCCGAGTAGAGCTAAACAGCGAGTAGGTCGCGAGCGCCGGTGTCCGAGCTCGGGTGGCGCAGCTTGCTCATTGCGCGTGCTTCGATCTGGCGGATGCGCTCACGGGTGAGGCTGAAGTGGTCGCCCACTTCTTCCAACGTGCGGGGCTCGCCGCGGTCCAGGCCAAAGCGCAGCTTGAGGATTTCGCGCTCGCGCTCGTCGAGCGGAGCGAGGAGACGGCTGATCTCGTCGGGCAGCAGCGCCGTGGCAGCGACCTCGAAGGGTGATTCGGCTGAACGGTCTTCGACCACGTCGCCGAGTTCAGCATCGCCGTCTTCTCGGAGTGGTTCAGACAGCGAGAGCGGCTCGGCCGCGAAACGCAATGCCTCGGTGACCTTGTCTTCGGGCATCTCGACTTCTTTGGCTAACTCGGAGAGCGTGGCAGGGCGGCCGTACTTGAGTTCCAAGCGTGAGCGTGCCTTTTGAAGGCGAGCGAGGGTGTCCCCAGCATGGACTGGCAGGCGAATGGTGCGACCCGTGTTGGCGATGCCGCGGGTGATTGCCTGTCGGATCCACCATGTTGCGTACGTGGAAAACTTGAAGCCCTTGCGCCAGTCGAACTTTTCGACGGCGTGCATGAGACCCAGGTTGCCCTCCTGGATGAGGTCAAGCAGTGGAAGGCCGGAGGCCTGGTACTTCTTGGCGATCGACACAACGAGGCGAAGGTTCGACTGAACGAACTGGCGCTCGGCCTCTTCGCCCTTGCGGGCGGTGCGACGCAGGTCACGCTTTTTCGCCGGCGTGAGTTCCTTACCGTCTGCATCGAGGTGCGCTATGGCCTCGTTGCCGGCTTCGATGGCCTTGGCGAGCCGTACTTCGTCGTCCTTTGTGAGCAGCGTGTACTGCCCAATGTCGGTGAGGTAGAGACGGACAAGGTCCTCGTCATCCCGTTCGACTCGATCTTTTGCCATCAGCGACTCTCCTTGGCTCTTTGAGCGGGTTCGGAATTCGTTCGGCTCCGCGTCTCGCATCACTGCTTAGTCCACCTACACCATCGGTGTCTGTGCTAAGGAGCTGCGAGACAACGGTCACGATACCTTCCGGCGGGTTGGTGCCAACTCGCGATGCCATGACGGATGCCAGGTATCGCTCGTTCAGATACGCAGATAGGAACTATCTCTATGGCAGATGAGATGAAAACTCACATGAACGTCGCCGATGTGGAGATCGCGATCGTCACGATGAGGTTCGATGCACACGACGCAGCGGCATTGCACGCGGTGCTCTCTCAGTACGTCGTTATGGCCCGCATGGTGCCGGGGTGTCGCAACATCGATCTGTGTGCGAGCGTGACCGCTCCTGGCCGGATGTTGATCATTCAGAAATGGGACGATGCCGATGTCCAGCGAGCTCACTTCGACTCGCCGCTGATGATCGAGATGGCGCAATCGTGCAGCGGACTCCTCTCGGCTTCACCTGACATCGACCTCTGGGATGGGCTGAGTGCGCACGACCTGAATTGACTCGATGCTCGCGGGTGTTGACGGTGGTGGGCCTGTCGCAGCCGGTACAATCGGTACATGTCAAACCCGATCTTCAATGACCAGAGAATGCAGCGTGACGCTTCCGGTTGGGCGACGCCCGTTCACGGCGATCAAGCCGGTGCTCCGCCGGTCGGCGACGGCCCGGTGTCCGACTGGAACAAAAAGGTGATGACGGTCAACGGAACGATCAGTGCCACGTTGGTGCTCCTTATCTTGCTGTTGGTATCTGCGTCGTTTGGCTGGTCGCAAGCTTCGGGCCCAGCCGGTCCCGAGGGCGAGGAGACCTACCAGATGCCGGCGCTTGCGATCGTCGGAATTATCGTCGGTTTCGGCGCCGTGATCCTCGCCACCTTCAAGCCAGCGCTGGCAAAGTTCCTCGGCCCGGTTTACTCGATTGGTTACGGCTTCGCCGTCGGTGCCATTTCGAAGATGTACGAGTCGTTTCAGGACGGCATTGTCGTGCAGGCGATCGGCGCGACGCTCTCGGTTTTCATTGTCATGCTCGTGCTGTATCGCACGCGAATCATTAAGGTGACCGACAAGTTCCGTCGCGGAGTGATTTTTGCCACGATTGGCATCATGGTGCTTTACGGAGTGTCGTTCCTGATGAGCTTTTTCGGAGCGTCGATCTCGTTCATCAATAGCCCAAGCCTGTTCGGCATTGGTTTCTCGGTGGTTGTCTGTGGCATCGCAGCGATGAACCTGGCGCTCGACTTCGACCGGATTGAGCGCGGCGTGAACGCTCAGATGCCCAAGGACTACGAGTGGGTGTCGGCTCTCGGGCTGCTCGTCACGTTGGTGTGGCTCTACCTCGAGATGCTCCGCCTCCTGTCGAAGCTGCGCAACTGATTCCGACGCCGTGGTGACACTCGGCCGGCGCGTCCTCGAAACGGGGGCCACCAGCGTCACCGCGGCGGTGTTTGGCGCAGCGTTCGGCGGTGTGTTTGGTTTGGCTGTTCCCGCTGCGGTCGTTGCGGGAGCAAACGGCGCGATCTCGGGTTGGCGACAAACGTACAACTGGTCCTGTGGCCCCGGTGTCGTGGCGTTCACGCTCGACTCGACGTGGTCGCTCGTGATGACCGCTGCGGGCTTGTTTGCCAACGGCGTCGCCATGGTGCAACGCAATGCCGGCTTCGTCCCGGAGTTGTCCGTGCGCCAGAACCGTCACGTGTACCGCCGTGGCTTTATGCCACGTAAAGGTTTCGCGACCACGCTCGGCAATGTGATCGGCGGCGCAGGTGACATCGAGCTCCCGCGGCGTCGGCGCCTCATCACCGATCACGAGGATGTGCACTGTTGGCAGGCCCGCTGGATGGGTCCGCTCTACCCGGCGGTGTACGTGGGGTGGACCGTGCTCGCTGGCGCAGCGGGCATGGTTATCTGGGCGACCCGCAAGCGCGACGAGCCGTTCACGAAGATCGTTGAGTCGACCGCGTACTACCTCAACCCGATCGAGTGGTGGGCGTACAGCCGAGATGATCATTGGCCGCCGAGCGGCAAGGTCGCTGGTTTCGGATGGAAGGGTCCATGCTGTCGTCCGCTCGCCGCGGTCCGCAGTGAGTCCTGATCCGCTCGCCGAATCCACTGTGCGGTGGGCCCGAACGCAACCGTCGTCCACGGTCGGCCGTTTCAACCGCTTGGCTTCGTTGAAGACGCTGTCGTGGTGCGGCTTGATGACGAGGCGCTATCTGCTGCCCGTTCATTGTGGCCCAGTCGGCTTCCGGTGCTCGATGGCGGGTTCGGCAACATCGACATTGCCGACTTCCGACCACGAGCAGCACGCTGCGTAGTTGCTGATGTGTACTTCGGATTCCCCACGGGGTACGTGCGCTGCCAGATCGTCGGCCACGGCGGGTTCGACAGGTCCTACCTCGACGTGCAGGAACGCAGCGTCAACGCGAGCTTTTTACCGGTGGAGAGATGGTCCGAGTCCTGACGCACTTCGACATTCCATGCGCCGCGAGTAAACACGAACGCTCCGGACAGCACCCGGGATCACCTCGGAACTTCGGGCAGGTCGGAATTGGCCGGATGTGTCGGATGGTGAATCCAGCCGTCCGGTGACCAGATCTCGGCGACCGTGAACGGGACCGGACCATCGGTCTGATCTTTGAGGTTCGTACGATCGTCCAAGTGGTAGTCGGCACCAAACCCGGCGCACGGGATGTCGTCGTTGTATTGGAGGCACACGCCCAAGCGGAGCCGGTCAAGGCGGCTCCCCGGTCGAGGCAACTTTCGATGGTCGAGGCCGGTTCGGGCTCGTGGTGCGCCGTGAGTGCCACAAAAATGGTCGGTGATCCAATTGGGGAGCAAGCGACCTCTCTGGCTCCGTCAACAGGTTGCTGCGCGGCCCCGGTTCTGGTCGTTGGTGCCAAACTCAGATAGACCTAGAACCATGCTGATTGTGGTTTCCCCCGCCAAAGCACTCGACTTCGAATCGCCGTTGGCGACCAAGAAGCATACCGAGCCGATAATGCTCGACCGGTCGAAGGAACTCGTGGGCATCATGGCGACCAAGTCGCCCGATGACTTGTCGAAGATGATGTCGATCTCCTCCTCGCTTGCCGAGCTGAATCACGAGCGATTCCAAGACTGGTCGACGCCGTTCGATCCGAGTAATGCCCGGCCCGCCGTACTCGCCTTCGACGGAGACACGTACACCGGCCTCGACGCACCTGGTTCGTTCAGCGAACGGGACTTTACTCACGCACAAAAGGTGTTGCGGATCCTGTCTGGTCTCCACGGCGCGCTTCGTCCACTCGACCTCATCCAGCCCTACCGACTCGAGATGGGCTCGAAAGTCGCTCACGACAACGGCAACGACCTGTATTCGTTTTGGGGCGACACGGTCACCGATCAGCTCAACGCCGACCTTGCTGCATCACCGGGGGCCAAGGCGCTCGTCAACCTCGCATCGAACGAGTACTTCGGCGTGGTCCAACCCAAACGCTTTGCGGGATCGGTCATCTCTCCTCGCTTCCTAGACGCAAAGGGCGACGGCGATCTCAAGGTCGTCAGTTTCTTCGCGAAGCAAGCGCGCGGAGCAATGGCCGGATGGATTATTCGCGAGCGGGTTACCTCGACGAAGTCGCTCGTCGAGTTCACCGACCGGGGCTACAGCTTCGACAAAAGCCGGTCGACGCTCACCGAACCGGCCTTCGTCCGTCGTTCCGTCGGCTGATCCCTGCGCCTCGTGGCGACTCGTCGCCGAGGCTGCTGATTACCTGGTTGAGTTCGGGGCCGCACGGTCTGGCAAGGATCCCAAGTGGGCCGCACCGTATCTTGCATGGCACTCCGGGTGCACTTGAAGCGCTGGTGCTGGTCGATGGCGTGCCAGACACGTCGGCCGATGCCGACCCTGCTGCCCGCGACGAAGCCGTCGGCCTCATGGCTGACGAGGTCAGCTCTGAGTTTGGTTTTGTGGAACCAGAAGCGACGTGCCTCGCGACGCTTCTTGTTGATTGGATCGGGCCGGACCCGCTTGTCATCGATGGCGCACTCGACGACCTTGATTCCCTCGGCGATTCGGTCAATGACCTCGCCGGGGCGGCACTCGTTGCGTCCGTTGACGAGTGCGGCATCGACCCGGCGGTGTTCGGTGGCTGATTGTCCGCTGTCGGCCTGCGTATTAGCGGGTCGCTCTGATCGCGTCGAGGAGGGCCAGGTTGAACGCGTCGGGAGCTTCCTGTTGGGTCCAGTGGCCGGGGCCCTCAATCATCGTGGTGCCGCGATAGTCGGGAAGCTGGGTCGCCATTGAGTCGACATACTCGAGACGGTGTGCGATCACCATGTCGTGGCTGCCGCCGATAAATGCGCACGCCATGGATGGCGCCGGCAGGTCGCGAGTGAGCTCCCAGTTGGCATCGAGGTTCCGATACCAGCTTGTGGGCCCGAAGAATCCGCTGGTGGCGAACTGCGCGATGTAGTGAGCGTGATCGTCTGGTGTGAGCCATTCGGGAAGGCTGTCGGGAATGGGCGTGGAGGCGGTCCAAGTCTCGAGGAGTCCTGTGCCTTCGAGTGGCGGCAGATCGGCGGGGTCGACGGGTGTCTGCAACATCTCCCCGGCACCGCCCCACAGAATGGTTCGCAGTGTGAGGTCGAGGTCGGCTTCGAGTTCCTGTTCGACGATCTCCGCCTTCTGGAAGTAAAGAATGTAGAAAAAGCGGTCGGCGTAGACCGCCTTGAACAACTCG
>JBLFZD010000190.1:0-6994 GCA_047610085.1 Ilumatobacter sp.
ACGGGATAGTGAGGCCGCGCCCAGATAGCAACGTGCGGTACGGGATCGAATAGTCGAGGTGTCGAGTTACCAACATGCCGTCTGTTTTGTCAGCCTTGCCGGTGACCGCAGCCACCACTTCCGCGGTGGGTAAGCCGGCATCGGCGAGTTCGCGCAGGAGGTGGTACTCACGATGTACGAGATCGTCGGGGAGTTCCTTGATGACGTAGCTCGTGCCGTCAAGCTCGATCAACCGCACGACGTGCCGGTGAAGACCCAGCACGCCGTGCATGTTGGGCATGGTCCAATCGTCGAGCCGTTGGGTGAACGGGAGGCCGGCGATATGGGGATGCCCCGACGGGCTGGCGATCTGCAAGCGCATCCTCCCAGTCTGGCTGTCTTGCGGACCGGGCGCAGCGAATCGCGGTGATTGCCGGTTTGAGTCCGGTGAGGAGCAAGACTCAAGACGAGGCCGGAGTATGCCGCGAGCAAGATGTGGCGGAACCCGACCTGAGGAAATTGGATCCCTCCGGAGGCGCTCATGGCACCCTCCTCGACGAGTCGATCTCTCCAGAGGCGCTGACCCTTCCGAGGGCGTCGTCGCCGATCATCGACGTGCCAACGGCGATGACATCGGCACCTTTGGCGCCGCGTCAACTGCCTTCCACGCCCGTCTTGGCGTTCGCTGCCGCTGCCGCTGTGGCGTTTGGGTTTGCTGGCCTGCAAATCTCGCGGGTGATGGACGGCAACGACCGACTCGGCGTCTTCTCCGCAATCGAAATTGCAGCGGCAAGGCTCGCCTCGGTGGGCACCGTTTCCTGGACATGGCTTGTTGTGGAAAACGCTCGCCGCTTGCTTGCAGCGGGACAGACGACTGAAACTCCGTCACCGAGGTCAGAGGCCGCCGCGTGGCCGATGCCGCTGCTGTTTGGTGCGGGCGCGATCATCGCTGTCGCATTCCTCGAGCGGCGACTCAATGAGCCTGACGTTGACTCGACGTCGGCGGTGCCTCTGGGATTGGCATGTGCGGCCCTCGTGGTCGGCGCACTCGTCTCGTATCGCCCGCCTTTCATGCTGTCGGGCGTCATGCGACGCCTCGGTAGTGGTTCTGGTGGCTTGGCCGGATGACTCTGGGTCCCCGTTTCGCTGGCGATCACCGGAGCCTTCACGCTTGGTGGACTGCGAGCCGGCGGCGCATATTCGGATGATTTTGAAGGCTTCGCCCCGGCGTGGGCGATCGGCATCGTGGCGGTTCCGCCGATCATTATTCTCCTCGGTCTCGCGTGGCGTGGCGGCCGTGTCGTGGAACGGGCGGTGCAACTTGCCTTTGACCGGCGCAATAGTCACGCACCGACCGGCGGCGGCCATCTGAGCATCTTCTCGCGGCTACTGCGAGCCGAGATCCGCTCGGTACCGACGCTCGACAGGCGAAAGCCGATCCGGCTTGTTCCTGGCATGGTCATATTGCGACTCGCAATGATGACCGCCGTGGCGTCGCTTGCACTTATCAGCGTGCTCGGTGCGCTCGTCATGTTTTTGTTCTAGCGCGAGTCGACGGACGGAGCCCTCTTGGCGTCGCAGCGCAATAGCGCGTGGGCTGCACTTGAGAGTTTGCAGCGACTCGAACGTGTACTCGCTGTCGGTCTCGTGGGTGTTGCCAGCTTGTGGTCGTTCGCTGACTTACTCAACGTCCGTATCGCAAGTGGGCGGCCGCGAAGCCCCGTCATTGATGCGTTGTCCTGGCCGGTGGCCGGGATCGGCATCTGGACGGTGGCCGACCGGTTCAAGGATGTTGAAGACGTCGGCTTCATTATCATTGGTTTCGTCCTTCAGGCAGTGGTGCTCTTCGTCCCGTTCTTCCTCCTTGGACGCTCAGCGCTGACCGTGGGAGCTCGCCGCGGCCCGCTTCGGCTGTCCTGCAGCCTCGGCGTCGTCCTCCTCGTTCACCTCCAAAGCCTGGGTGGACTCCCGACGTTGGCCGAGGTCACAGACATTGATGAGTTCGGACGAATCGCTGGATACCTCGTCCTCGCGGCACTCATTGAATTGACCGTCACGATTGCCATTGCCGATGCGAGCACGATGATCTCCGACTCGGTAAAAGAGCGCGCTCGCAAGCACAACTCGCTCGCCGAGCAAGGTGCGACAAGGCTCTAGCGTTGGTCGCGTTTTACCGAGTCCCAGAGTTTGTCCAGTACCGCGATGTCGACTGCCTTGAGGTCGATTCCCTGTGCGGCAGCCAGGCGTTCGACCCCCTCGAAACGCGTACGGAATTTGTCGGTCGCCGCGCGCAGCGCAAGTTCTGGATCAACCCCGAGATGGCGAGCGACGTTGACAGTCGCAAACAAGAGGTCGCCAAGCTCCGATGCAATCTCGCCGTCGTCGCCCGATTCGATGGCTTCGATTACTTCTGCGGTCTCTTCGTGGATCTTCGGAATCGCGCCATTGACATCGGGCCAATCGAACCCCACCCTGGAGGCCTTGCGGCCGACCTTGGCCGCGTAGCTGAGCGACGGCATCGACCGAGGAATTCCTTCGAAGACTGAGGAACGGCCTTTTTCGGCCTTCTTAATGTCGTCCCAGTTGCTCAGCACTTCGTCGGTGCCCGAGACCTCGACGTCGCCGAAGACGTGCGGGTGGCGTCGGACGAGTTTGTCGTGGATTCCCCCGGCGATGTCGGCCATCGTGAAGCGACCTTCCTGCTCGGCAATCGTGGCGTGAAACTCGATCTGATACAGCAGATCGCCGAGTTCCTCGATGAGATCCTCGTCGGTGAGCGGCTCATCGGGATCGAGGGCCTGGAGTGCGTCGACGACCTCATAGGTCTCCTCAAGGAGGAACGGAATGAGGCTGTCGTGAGTTTGTTCGATGTCCCATGGGCACTGCTCACGCAGCGTCCGGGTGAGTTCGTGAAAGCGCACGTAGTGATGGCCGACGGGTGCTGCAAGCCGGGGCACCCAGATCGACGTGAGGTGGTTGGCGTCGATGGTTTGGTCCATCTGAGCCCATGTGGTCTCGACGATCTGTTCGTCGGAAGTGCCAAGCGCGTGGAGGATCGTGACCAACTCATCGCCCGTTGCGTCTTCGACCGCCAGCTTGATGTTGGACAGCACCCAGTTCGCATGAGTGTGCGCAACGAGGAGCGGACCGGTTTCTCCAGCAGCGGCTGTGGAGAACTCATGTCCGTCGATGAGCCGGGCGCCCGCCTCGATGGGGTCAACACCCAGACGAGCCCACGCGACGTCGAGGAACGACATGGCCGGGCGAATGTCGAGGTCGATGCCAAGCGCGGGGCAACGCTCGCGCAGGAGTCGCACGGTGCGCTCGAGCACCAAAGGTGAACCGGGCACGACGTAGAGCACATGCCCGTGTTCGGCGACATCGGCCAACAGGCGTTCGGTGATCTCGGCGTACACGTCGGCAAATGTGTCGGCAGCTTCGTAGAGGTCGTCATGCGTCGTCGCTCCGCCTGGCGCATCGAGCACGAGGTGCGCCGACGGATGAATCGACGTGCGCAGGTGGCGGTGACGCACCCGTGCAATGGCTTGCAGGGTGTCGACCGTAACGTGGTCGTCCGAACCAGGACCGAGCCCGGCGACCGTGATGGTCGGTGTGGAACTGGCGAGGTTGCTCACACTCAGCCGAGCGGTAGTACGGCGCCGACGGTGGTGTCGAACGAGCCGTAGCGGGAGTCGACCGTGATGTCGGCGATCCTCGCGAGGTAGCGCAGGTTCGACTGGATCGGCGCCAGACCTGCGGCGGAGGACTCACCGTCGCGAACGAGGATCACGTGGAACCCAAAGTCGGACATGATCGGGGCGGTCGGTTCGCCGATTTCTGCGGGCAATGCACCAGCGACGAACTCCGGGACGAACTGCGTGACAAAGTCGTTCACGAACGTGCACCCAAGGTCTCCGCCGGCGGCTCCCGAACCGGGATCCGTTGATTCAGCGGCAGCGAGTTCAGCAAAGTCGGCACCTTTACCCAAGCGTGCGACGATGTCATCGGCGGCAGCCTCATTCTCGACGAGAATGTGGGACACGCAGATAATGCCGGAGTCTTCGGTTCCCTGATTATAAAAGGCAATGAGCTCGGGAGACGTCTCGGCGGGAACCGAGGCCAATGGTTCGCCGCCAGCCAGGTATCCGATGAGGAGATCGCGGCTGTCATCCGACAGCCCGGAAAACCCTGGGAGTTGGGCGGACAGGTTGGCGGTGACATCGTCGAGCGCCAGGTCAGAGATAACGATCGCTCGCTCGTCGAGTACATCCTGTTGGACGGTCGCCTGGATCCACACGCTGATCGCCTGACGAATGTCGTTGGGATTCTCCAACGAGCCGGTCGTTCCTGGCGGCTGCGCCTGGTCCGAACTCGGCAGGATTGTCACGAGTTCGTCGAGTTGCACCTGGTTCAACTCGGTGCCGTCCACGCGGGCGACAGTGTCGGTATCGAACGTGCTGCAACCAGCGAGCAGTCCGGTGGCGGCAACGGAGGCCAGGATCGTCATCAGTCGGCGATTCACGTGCTGCAGGCTATCCGTCGGTATGGCGCGTCGGGTGGTCGCACTGGCTGGGCGTTGGGGAGGCGAGGCTGGCCGAGCGATGTGATCGTGACGCCGGTGAGGCCGCTGCGGTGGGCGAAGGCCAAGTCGAAGAAATCCAGCGAGTGCGAGCAATGCCCGTGCCCGTTGGTGGTCCGTTCCAGGAGTTTCGCGTCGAACCCTGGGTTGGTTGAGGATGGGCGCGAAAGGCGCGTCGCACACGAGCGTCTTCGAACCCGACGGTGTCGGGGATCATCGAGATCTGGTGATCGTTCTGTGTCGGGGTGATCCCAACGTTCATTGTGGGATCTTTGTCGAGGACCGTGGCGATGTCGGCGACGCTGAGGGGATTGCTGATCGACGCTTTGGTTGCTCAGGGCCCATCGAGGTAGCCCACGCTGGCGTCGAGCGAGACAAGGCGTGCGCCGAGCGCGTGTCGATGGTTCAGGCGTCTTCGACCGGGACGAGGTCACGGAGAAACTGGACCAGATAGGTCGAAGGGTCGACGCGGCGGGGGAGTGGGGCGACCAGTTGCTGCAAATCTTCTTTGTACTTGGCGCCCTTCGAGAGGCGGCGCAGGCGAAGCGTGGCGCTCATTTTCAGCTCGATCGGCTGGATCCGGACGTCACTCGTGGTGATCTGGAGATCGCGGATGCCGAGGCGGTGGCACTCGGCGCGCAGGTAGCCGACCTGAAGGAGCGCCTCAGCGGGGTCAGGCAGCGGTCCGAAGCGATCTTCCCACTCGGTGCGAATGTCGTCGACCTGGGCATCGGTGGTGACATCGGCCAGCCGGCGATACGCCTCCAGTCGCAGCTCTTCCTTGGTGACGTAGTCGTCGGGCAAGAAGGAGTCGGTTGGTACGTCGAGCTTGATTTCGGCGGGCGGCTTTTTGGCTGGCTCGCCCTTCATCTCGCTCACAGCTTCCGTCACCATCTGGCAGTAAAGGTCGTAACCGACGGCGGCGATGTGGCCGGATTGGCTTTCGCCGAGCAACGAGCCAGCGCCGCGAATCTCAAGGTCACGCATCGCGATTTTGAAGCCCGAGCCGAGCTCGGTTGCTTCGCCAATCGTTCGAAGGCGTTCGTAGGCCTCCTCGGTGAGGATCTTGTCGACCGGGTGAAACAGGTAGGCATACGCCCGCTGGCCTGAGCGGCCGACTCGACCTCGAATCTGGTGCATCTGGCCGAGTCCGAGCAGGTCGGCGCGTTCG
Organism: Ilumatobacter sp.; assembly: GCA_047610085.1. Classification (GTDB taxonomy): domain Bacteria; phylum Actinomycetota; class Acidimicrobiia; order Acidimicrobiales; family Ilumatobacteraceae; genus Ilumatobacter_A. The sequence continues at coordinate 5,730 of JBLFZD010000190.1, forward strand.
ACTACGAGCGTGTTGACCGACGGCATGTCGATGCCCGACTCGATGATCGTGGTACAGACCAGAACGTCGTACTGGCCGTCCCAAAAGTCTTGGACCACGGTTTCGAGGGAACCCTCGTCGAGCTGTCCGTGAGCGATTGCAATACGTGCTTCGGGAACGAGTTCGCGGAGCCGTGCCGCCGCGGTGTCGATCGAACGCACCCGGTTGTGCACCCAGAACACTTGGCCTTCACGCAGGAGTTCGCGACGGATGGCCTCGACGGCGACGCGTTCATCATATTCGCCGACGTAGGTAAGAATCGGCTGTCGTTCGGCCGGTGGCGTCTGAAGTAACGAGAGGTCGCGGATGCCCACCAGGCTCATTTCGAGCGTGCGCGGAATCGGTGTTGCGGTGAGTGTGAGGACGTCGACATTCGTCTTCATCTTCTTCATTTTCTCTTTGTGTTGCACACCGAAGCGCTGCTCTTCGTCCACCACGAGCAAGCCGAGGTCCTTAAAATTGATGTCGGCCGCGAGGAGTCGATGCGTGCCGATGACGCAGTCGATCTCGCCCGACTTCACCTCCTGGATGACCCGCTTGGCCTGGGCGGCGGTGAGAAAGCGAGAGAGCACTTCGACCCGAATCGGGTAGCCCGCAAATCGATCGGCGAACGTGTTGCCGTGTTGGGTGGCGAGCAGGGTGGTCGGAGCGAGTACAGCCACCTGCTTGCCGTCTTGAATCGCCTTAAAGGCGGCCCGGATCGCAATCTCGGTCTTCCCGAAGCCAACGTCGCCGCACACCAAGCGGTCCATGGGAAATTCACGCTCCATGTCGGCCTTGATCTCGACGATCGCTTTGTGTTGGTCGGGTGTCTCGACGAATGGGAATGCATCTTCCATCTCGGCCTGCCAGGGTGTGTCCTGACCAAACTGGTGGCCGACGGCTGTGACCCGCTGTTGGTAGAGCAGGACGAGTTCCTGGGCGACCTGACGAACCTCGGACTTGACCTTGCCTTTTGCTTTCGCGAAATCGGATCCGCCGAGCTTGTGCATTTTTGGTGCTTCACCGCCGACGTACTGACGGATCGTGTCGATCTGATCGGACGGGATGTACAGCTTGTCGCCGCCCCGGTATGCAACGAGCAAGTAGTCCCGTTCGACCCCGCCGATCGACCGCTTGACCATGCCTTCGAATTGACCCACTCCGTGCTGGTGATGAACGACGTAGTTGCCGGTCTTCAGGTCCTCGAAGGTGCTTGCCGTTTCACCGCGCTTGCGGGTGCGAGC
>JBLFZD010000191.1:0-6979 GCA_047610085.1 Ilumatobacter sp.
CGAGGGGGCACTCGTTGGCGATATCGAGCACGGTGTAGATGCGTCCGATACCGATGCAGAAGCCCACCGTTGCGCTCAGCTCCACGATCTCGGCATCGCTGTAGTGTGCGCGCATCTCATCGATGAACTCGCTGCCGATTTCGGTGTGCGCGAGTGCAAATCGTTCGGCGAACTCGATCGCGAGTCGCTCCCGGTTGCTGAACGTGTCGACATCGTTGTACTGCTCGACGTTGGCGTATTCGTTTTCGGTGACCGTTGGCTGCGCACCCGGCGCAGAGCGTGTGTCGAGTCAAATGGGGCAGGCGTTGATCTGTGCGATCCGCATCCTGGCGAGCTCTCGCTCGCGAGTGGTGAGTACTCCGGCGTACATGGTCTTGCTGAAGTTCCCGGCCGCGGCATACAGCGATGGGGCGAGCTGCCACATGCGCGTCTGCTCGGTCTCGGTTCCCTCTGGGAGTTCGATTCGTGCCATTGGTTGACCTCCGTGGTCGATTACACCAAGGCTATTACTGCGGTCCCGGTGACAACGGGTTGGCCGTCGCGCATCAGGCGAACTTCGCAGTGCGCTCGTTCCTCGCCGTCGACGGTCTCAAGTGATGTGACCGTCCCGGTGGCGATGACGTGATCGTGGTCGAGTACGGGGCGTCCGAACGAGACCTGGAGCCGCCGGATGCACGTTGCTCCTTGCCATGCCATCAACATGTTCGAGATGTAAGAGAGGTTGAGCGGGCCCTGGTTGATGACCCGTTCGCCCAGGCCGATGTTTGCGACAGACTGTCTGTCCCAGTGCACGGGGTAGGGGTCGCGCAGAATCGCTGCCATCGTCTTCATCCGGTTCGGGTCGACATCAGGCATCGACCACTCGGGGATCTCGGAACCGATTTCGACGCTCATCGGCGCAACCTCCAGTGGTTGGTGATTCTCGCTGCGGATCTGCCATCGGGCGTGGTCAAATCAATCGAGAACACGAAGCGGTCGTAGGTTGCCTCCCCGTCAGGACGGCAGCGCTCGGTCTCGATAACGCCACCATCGAATCGGTACTCGATGTCCTCGCGGAGCGGCTGGAAGTACTCCCAGTCGTATCCGTCGAGGCCAACCGATCCCGCACCCTCGACCTGCCCCAGTGCGAATAGCTCGGCAATCGTGGTGCCGACACCTTGGATTGGCACATGAAACAGTGCGACGGGGTGGACCAGATGGTCGGGGAGCTGTTCGCTCCCGGTGCAGTCGGTGAGTAACCAGTTTTCCCAATGCTCGATCCGCCGATGGCCACCGGGAAAGCGATGTCCGACGAGGTCGCGAAGTTCGTCTTCACTCATTGCTGACATAACGGTCCCGGATTCATGTGGCGAACGTAACCCGGCCATCCAAGCCGCTCGTGGTCGAAGGCGAGCACGAGTTCCCGGTCTCTGAGGCTCAACGCTTAACGGTCATCCGGTGTCGAGAGTCGACGCTGCCGCTCCATCAGGCTGCACCAGTCCCAGTCGGCGCCTCCCAGGGCGTGGACGTCGGCAAGAAACTGGGCGACCAATGCGGTGACCGGCAAGGACACGTTCATTGCGTTTGCTTCGTCAAGGACCAGCCCGACGTCTTTACGCATCAGGCTCGTAGAGAACCCAAAGTCGTATTCACCAGCGATCATCTGGGCGGCCCGGTTCTCCATCTCCCACGATGTCGATGAGCCCTGGGTCATCACGTGCACGACTCGTTCCGGGTCGAGTCCGGCGTTGGTCGCGAAGTCGAGCCCCTCGGCCAATGCTTGGGCCACACCAAGCACACAAATCTGGTTCGTCATCTTGGTGATTTGGCCGGCGCCGGACGGTCCCATGTGGGTGACTCGGCCTGAGTACGCAGCCATGATTGGCTCGGCGCGGGCAAACGCGGCTTCATCGCCACCGACCATCACGGTGAGCGAACCGTTGCGAGCGCCATCGACCCCGCCCGAGACTGGAGCATCGAGGAAATGAGCTCGACGACCGGCGAGTTCATCGGCGAACTTGCGTGCTCCAGCGGCCGAAATGGTGGAGTGGTCGAGCCAGGTTGCACCTGCTGCGATGTGGGCGAGCGCTTCGTCGACCACGATCTGCATCTCAGGGTCGGCGGGCAGCGACGAGACGATGACGTCGGCGCCGACGACTGCGTCAGCGATCGACGTGACGGCTTCGCCGGCGTGTTCGCCGGCCCAAGCGTTCGTTCCTTCGGCCGAGATGTCGAACACCCTGACCTCGTGGCCATGTTCGAGAGCGGCGAGGTGCCCGGCGATGGGCCAGCCCATTCGACCGAGCCCGATGACAGCGACCTTCATGCTGGCATCCCCGGCTTGCCTTGATCAGCGATGGTGAATCCACCAGCGAGGCGAGCGTTGATTCGCCCTCCAGTGGCCATCGCCAAGATCAACACCATCTCATTGGGCCGGGGCCCATCGGAAACCCCCATCTCAATGGCGTCGTAGTGGCTGCCCACATATGACCACTCGAGGTGCGTGAGCGGAACATCGAGCCGGGCACCCATCGGGCCTACCTTTTTGGTCGATGGAACGATCGAGGTCCCCCGGCCGATTGCGGTTCGCATGCCGCCACCACCGGGAATATGCCACATGGCGCCGTGCTCGATCTCGCCAGCGCCTCCGACGATTGCGCCTTTGCCGTAACTCTCGATGATTGACGGGTCGCCTCCGAGATGGGTGATGAGCTGCCCCCCCAGCTCCTCGCCGAGATCTCGGAGTTCGGCTGAGGCCGGCGAGAGGTCCTCAACGTATTGCCCGACGTATGGGTTGGCCACCACAGCGGCGATCGCACCCTTGAGGAGCGGGGTAGTGGGGGCAGGACCGTGATCGGAGCGAATCTCTTCGGTCAGAGTCACGATCTTGCGAATAGGGAAGAGCATGTAAGGCCTCTCAGGATCGAAGCGTCGATACAACGCAGGCCTGATCTTAGTTGTGACGCGGTGCGTCGATCGGAGCGATCGCCTCAATAGGACGTTTGTGAGTGTGGTCGACGGTCAGTTCAGCAGCATCCGTCGAGCCCGTCGACTTGAGGGCGGGCCCCTCGACGATTGGGATCAAGGCATTGCGGACTTCGCCGAGATCATCGGCACGAACACGCCGGGATCATTCCTGTTTGGGCGCGCCGTCGCTCCCACCATGGTCAGCGATGAGTGCGGCCATGTCGCGAACGTTGCAGCCGACCATATTTTGCCCCACCCTTCGACGAGGTCCAGGGACACGGCAAAATGGACAGACCCTCGGGATGTGGTTGGGCCGGCTGATCTTGGTCGATGATTCGACCGCCGTTGGTCATCGGCTCGACGACCGAGTGGTCAGACTTCGAAGAGAACCTTGATGGCGCCCGTAGCCCGGTCGGCAGCGGTGGCAAAGCCTTCGACCGCGCCATCGAGAGGGAAGCGGTGGGTCACCATGACGTCGGCGATGTCAGGCCGTTCAGCGAGAACTCGCGCGGCTAGGTCGAAGTCTCGGTTGGGCGCAACCCCGGAGTAGCCGGCCGCTGGAATGATCGAGACCTCCTTACTCCAGAGGGCCATGCCGATCGTGGCCGGTTCCCAGAGGGTGCCGGCGAGCCCGATCCGGCCCTGATATTTGACCCGCTTCACACCCTCGGCAATCGACGCAGTCGTGCCCACGGCGTCGAAGATCACGTCGAACCCGTCGTCACCATCGAGGCGTGCACCGAGCGCCTCTCCCGCCATCTTCTGATGATCGTGCCGAGCAAACACGAACGGCTTCACACCTCGATCTCGCAGAATCGCGATCGTGGCGAGCCCGATGGGCCCAGCGCCGATCACCGCAACTCGCTCCCCTTGTTCAGGATTCACGCGGCGGACTACATGAGCGGCCACGGCGAGCGGCTCGATCAGTGCAGCAATTCCGACGTCGAGTCCGGACGGCAATGCGACAAGCAGCGACGGGTCGACCATCACCTGCTCGGCCATGCCCCCGTCGATCTTGATGCCCATGAACGACTTTGCACCATTGCAATCCCGGCGTTCACCGTCGATGCAGGAGTGGCACGCTCCGCAACCGATGGTGGGTTCGATCGCCACGGCAGTTCCATCAGGGGTTGTGCCGGCGAACTCGTGGCCGATGATCCGCCCCTCGACGGCGCCCATTTTCATCAGGTGGAAGTCGGAACCGCAGATCGATGCCGAGGCGACGTTGATGAGGACTCCCTCGCCGGTCGGTGAATTGACCGTCGCCAACGTGGGCTGACCATTTTCAACGCGTACAGCTTTCATTCCGAGACTCTCGCGCACCCGGGAGACACGGCGTGGGGCGGACACAGCGTCGAGCTCGTTGGTGACCGTTTTTCTGCTGCGCTGGAGTCTTAAACGGCGATATAGTTAAATGTACGTACAATACCCCTAGGCTCGAAAGAGAACCTCAGTGATACGCCTTCAGCCGACCTTCCTTGTCGCTGCTACATCGGGGGTCGTCGTCGGCACGAATATCTCTAAATTGATCGACGCCACCCGAGTGTCCGCGCTCATGTTGGGCGCCCTCGCGATGGGCGCCGCCCTCGGCAAGCTTCCGTATCAGAACGGCCGGGGCTGCGATGTCGACGCCGCCCTGACCGAAATGCGCGAGGATGGCTGATCATGGTGTATCGAAACCATCACGTGACCGGCCATGCGTCGGTGATCAACGCCGACAGTCAGTTCATCGACGTCCGGCAACCCGATGAGGTCGCCGCAGGTTCAATCGACGGAGCAATCAACGTTCCCCTCGATGAGCTTGCGACACGTGTCGGCGAGTTCGATCCCGGAAAACGCACGGTCTTGCTGTGCCGCAGCGGCGGCCGCAGTGCCCAAGCTGCCGAGTTCTTGAGCGCGGCGGGCTTCGGCGACGTCGTGAACCTCGACGGTGGAATGCTCGCCTACGCCACGGAAGGAACCCGGTGATCTTCACGCAGTACTATCTCGACTGCCTCTCGCAGGCTTCGTACCTGATTGGAGACGAGACCAGTGGCCGAGCCGTCGTTGTCGACCCCCGCCGCGACGTCGCCGAATACGTCAGCGATGCGTCCGCGGCTGGCCTCAGCATCGAACTGGTCATCGAAACGCACTTCCATGCGGATTTTCTGTCCGGCCACCTTGAACTCGCCGCCGCCACAGGCGCCAAGATCGCGTACTCGTCGGTTGCCGAGACCGAGTTCGAAATACGCAAGCTCGACGACGGCGAACGAATTGAACTCGGCGGCGTCACCATTGAGATCCGCCACACGCCTGGCCACACTCCCGAGTCGATCAGCATCGTGGTGTGGGAACACGAAGGTGATGCTGAACCGTATGCAGTTCTCACCGGCGACACGCTCTTCATTGGTGACGTTGGCCGCCCCGACCTGTTGTCGTCGATCGGCGTCACGAAGGAGGAACTGGCCGACCAGCTCTTCGACAGTCTTCATAACCAGTTGATGACGTTGCCCGATGCGACGCGCGTGTACCCCGGCCATGGCGCCGGAAGCGCGTGTGGGAAGAATCTGTCGACCGACACGTGGTCGACGATTGGCGAGCAACGCCGTTCCAACTACGCACTGCTTGCCGAGACAAAGCAGATGTTCTTCGACCTGGTGACCGGAGGCCAACCGCCTGCACCGAGTTACTTCAGCTACGACGCTGTCCTCAACCGTCAAGATCGGCCGCTGCTCGATGAGCATGCAGTCCCAACGGTGCTCGACCTGGACGCGTTCGACTGGCTCGTCGCCGGGGGAGCAATGATTATCGATGGGCGCGATCCTGAAGACTTTGCACGGGGACACCTGGCCGGGTCCATCAACGTCGGGTTGAACGGTCGCTACGCCGAGTTTGCCGGCTCGGTCATTCCCGATGACGTCGACATCGTTCTCGTGGTCGACGACGGTTTCGAACGCGAGGCCAAAAACCGGCTCGCCCGAATCGGCTTCGATCGTGTCGTCGGCCACCTGCGCTTGCCGACGGTCGTGATGGTCGACAATCCTGACCGTGTCGTTGGCGCGTCGCGGTTGACCGCACCCGAGTTCGATATCCGGCGTGGTGACATCGAGGGCCTCCAACTCGTCGACATCCGTCACCCCGGCGAGGTCGAGCGCGGCATGATCCCCGGAGCATCCACGATCCCGGTTGGTCAGTTGCCACGTCGCCTCGAGGAACTCGATCCCTCGGCGCCGACGGTGGTCTACTGCGCTGGTGGGTACCGGTCCTCGGTCGCGGCCAGCGTGCTTCGCCAGGCTGGATTCGGAGATGTCTCTGACATCGTCGGCGGCTACGGCGCATGGAACGAAGCTCAAACCGCATCGATTCAGGGCTCCGCATAGGCGAAGAACACGCGGGTCGTGGCATGATTCGAGGCCCGTCAATCGAGACAAAATCGTTGACGAAGAAGGGGAACTGGTGGACTGATGAGATCTTGGACTGGGCCCCGGCCCCTCGTGGGAACGGCGATTCGTCCGGTAGTGGTCTGTGCAGCGTTGTTCGTTGCCGCCTCGTGTGTAGGTGACGAGAATGTCGAGGATGCTGGTCCCGTTTCGGTCCCTTCCACGACTGCATCGGCCAGCACAACGACATCGAGCACAACGACATCGAGCTCAACGACGACCACGCCGCTGGTCGAGCCGGTTCGAATGAACCACATTCAGGTCATTGGGTCGCACAACAGCTTCCATCTGGTGCCGCAACCGACCCTCTTCGAGGGCATCGTGGCGGTCTCATCCGAGCTTGGGCGTGATATCGAGTACTCACATCGAACGCTCACCGAGCAGCTTGAAGGGTTCGGAATCCGTCAGTTCGAACTCGATGTGTTTGCCGACCCCGATGGCGGCCTGTACGCGAACCGTGCGTCGAACGCTGTCGTCGGTCTTCCCGTCGAGTCCGGTGAACCGGTGCTCGACGAACCGGGCTTCAAGGTCATGCATACACAGGACTTCGACTACGAAACCAACTGCCTGACGCTCGTGGCCTGCCTCGGTGAGATCGATGCGTGGTCGACGAG
>JBLFZD010000192.1:0-6957 GCA_047610085.1 Ilumatobacter sp.
GTTTGTGGTCGCCAGTCATCGTGATCTGAGTGCGGCGGGCGTGCAACGATTCGCACAACCCAGTCAAACGCGACGAGCGCTGCCCAGGTTGAGCGGACTGATCGCTAGCGGTCGGCCAGCTTCACCAGCCAGGCGGGCAAGCGGGTGGGTCGTCCGCTCAGAGTGGTGCATCCGTGCACGGTCACGCCGGTGGTTCGTACCTCGTCGCCCGCCGTGATCAGGTATGCCATCTGAAATGTGGCCCGAGTGGCGGATGCCAACTGCAGGTGCACGGTGATCAAATCGTCGAACTCGCACGGCTGGCGGTACTGCACGAACGACTCGAGGACGGGTGATTCCAAACCGTCGGAGCGCCACTCAGTGAACGGATGGCCAACGTGGGAGAGATAGGCAACGCGTGCCTCTTCGAAGTAGGCGAGATAGTTGGAGTGGTGCACGATTCCCATCGCATCGGTCTCGACGAAGCGGACTCTGATTTCGTGGGTGAACTCGTAATCGGTGGAGGAGGTGGATGGGTCAACGGACAATCGCACAGCCCGAGTCTGCCCGACTGCGCCCGGACAATGTGATTCCGGGCCGCCGACTGTTGGCTTGCCGGTGCGAAGATGCTGGGATGACCCCGGCGATCGTGCTGATGGAACGCCACAACGTTGCGTTCGACGTGCATGAATACGACCGCGGCGACGACCTGCGCGACTTTGGGCGGGAGGCAGCGGACTCCCTGGGCCTTCCCTTCGAGCAGGTGTTCAAGACGCTGCTTGTCGATGTTGACAGCCAGCGTGACCCCGTGGTCGCGGTGATCCCGGTGAGTTGCATGGTCTCGATGAAGCTCATCGCTGCAGCGGCGGGCGGCAAGCGGGCAACGATGTGCGATCCGTCGGTGGCTGAGCGGATTACTGGTTACGTCGTTGGAGGGATCAGTCCGCTCGGGCAACGCAAGTTGCTCATCACGGTTCTCGACGAGACGATCGAACTGTTCGAAACGGTCTATGTGAGTGGCGGGCGGCGCGGGCTCGATATCTCACTGGCTCCCAACGATCTTCGAGACCTCCTCGACGCGACCATTGCGCCGATCACGGCCTAGTGCAGTCAACGCGCCGGGTGGCGAAGGAGCGCTTCGATCCGTGCGACGCGTGTCCGCGCCGAAGGGTGTGATGAAGCAATTCGCTCACGCCACCCGACCGGACGGGGAGCTTGGCCGGCAGCAAGAACGCGGCGAAGCGCTCGTGCCAACTCGCGGCCGAATCCCATGCGCACGGCGCGACGGTCGGCATCAAACTCGGATTGATGGCCGACGATGTTGCCGATCGCAACCGACGCACGGATCGCGGCGGTGAAGATCCACGACATGCCGTGAATGATGAGGGCAGCAACGTTGGTGATCGCGTCGATCGTCGGCGAGTCGCGTCCGTAGCTCTCGCCTGCAGCGATCGCAACGTTTTCGAGAAACACACCGATGCGGGCCAGAGCGACAACGGGCGTCGACAGCCAGTGACCGATGGTGATGGCGAAGGTGTGGAGCCCCAGGTGATGGCTCAGTTCGTGAGCTAGCACACCTTGTAGCTCGGGGGTGGTGAGTTCTTCCACGGCGAACGAGGTCACGACGACGAGGTGTCCACCGCATGCAAAGGCGTTCAGTTCGTCGGACGGCAAGATGCGCACGACGTAGTGACCATCGTTGACTCCATTCGTGCGAAGGATTTCGTTCCACAGCGGCGCGATTGCGGCAGCCTCAGCCTCGGACGGGCGGCGAAGCCCGAGCACGGGTGTGAGGACAAAGATCTGGAATCGACGGATGAACAGCACCGGGCCGGTCACGCCAAAACCGACCAGCATCCACAGGTACGAAATATCGGTCAGTGCCCCGACGGGCAGCCACATGAGGAACAAGGCGAGGAGCGAAAACGGCAACATCGCCAAAACGGGGACGAACGCGTACACCGCAGCTCGTTCGACGCGGCGACGCCGTTCCTTGGGGGCGCTCCGAACGGGCATTAAGAACCAGGATACGAAACGGGCGGCATTGTGATCGTCCTTATGGCGAGCTGCGGGAAATCTCTGGACTTTCTCAAGATCTCGTTCATCGGTGCCGATGAGAGCATCGCCACCGGTTGACTCAATATTCAGTCGACCATGCGTTGAGTGTGGACCCACCGATAACGGCTGGTAGCCAAAGCCGAAGCAGGAAACCGAGTACAACATTTGATGAAAACGAAACAGAATCTGGTTCGCGGGCTGCTCGATGAGGTTGCCGCGTGCCGGGCGGACGAGCCAACGCACGCTCGCAAGCTGGCGCTCGAAGCACGCGTTCAGGCTCGAGCCAACGACCTGTGGCTCGATGAAGCCGAGGCGTTGTATCAACTCGCGTCGATCGCCCACCAGCAGCATCAAGCTGACGATGCCTTCGCGCTCGCGTTTGAAGCCGTCACCATTGCCGAGACCGGCGAAGCAAACCTCACGCTTGCTTGGTCGCTGCATCTGATCGGTGTCGTGCATTATCAGGCAAGCAACTTCACCCCGGCGCTCGAGGCGTGTCTCCGCGCCATCCAGGTGTACCGAGTGACGCAGGACGAGATCAACGAAGGAAAGATCCTGCACACGATTGCCGCGATTTACCAGTCGATGGGCGACTACGACCGAGCGATTACCACCTATGAGAACGCGCTCGCGGTGAACGAGCCGCTCGGGCGACGAGATCTAGACATGATGGTCTTGGGCAATCTGGCTCGGATTCGTGGCCGTCGCGGTGAGTACCTGCCCGCAGTGAGTCTCGGCCGCAAGGCGGTTGAACTTTCTCGTGAACATGCGCCACATCTCGTTGGCGGTTTGCTGGCCGACCTCGCCGAGGCATATGTGGGGCTTGCCGACCACGTGAGCGCAGCGCTGTGTTTTGCCGAGGCCCGCGCTGACTGGGAACACCGAAGCGCCAACGGCGCTGAGCTTTCACCGACGGAACACCTCGGCGTGATGGTGTCGGAGGGGCGCGTTGCGCTTCGCAGCGGACAAGTCGACGATGCAATCGCATCCCTGAGTGCAGCGCTTGACCTCGCTGGCCGCACCGACATGCGCGAGATCGAACTTGAGGTTCATGACCATCTCGCCACCGCGTACAAACAGGCCGGTCGGTTCACCGAAGCGCTCGAACACCGTGAGCGACATTTCTCCCTTCACCGCGAGATTTTCACTGACGCTGCAGATCTTCGTCTCCGAACCTTGCAGATTGCCCACGACAATCAAACCGCCCGCAATCGTGCCGAGATCACTCGGCTTCAGACGTCCGAACTGGTGGCCAGTTTTGCTGCCGATCACGCCGACGCCGACGCGTATCATCTGGAAGCGTTCGAGCGGCTTGCATCGTTGGCTGAGTTCCGCGGCGGCAACACGACGAAGCACACCGACGGCGTTGGCGACCTCTCCGCAGAGATCGGCCATGCGATCGGCGAACCACCAGAGTGGTGCGAGAGGTTGCGGCTCGCTGCTCGCCTGCACGACATTGGCAAGGTCGCCATCGCCGATTCGGTGCTGTTGAAGCCCGGTCCGCTCGATATTGACGAGTTCAATGAAGTGAAACAGCACACCGTGCTCGGCAGGCGCCTGCTCTCGGGTGTGTCGACCGACCTTTTCCATCTCGCTGCCGAAGGGGCCTGGTCGCACCACGAATGGTGGGATGGTTCCGGCTACCCCAATGGCATGAGCGGCGCGGACATCCCGCTGTCGGGTCGCATCGTGGCGATCGCTGATGTGTATGACTCGCTCGCAACGCGGCGCGTCTACAAGCGCGAGTGGAGTATTGATGAAGCGGTTCGCCACATCACCTCGGGGAGCAATGCACAGTTTGATCCCCAGCTTGTGGAGGCGTTCGTGAGCGTGATGCGTGCTCGCCATCCCGAACTCTCTGTTGAGTTCAAACGCTGAGCGTCACTGTGGCGTTCGGCGTCTGACACTCGACGCCTCGGCCGGCGCTTCTAAGATGGTGGTGATGAGTGGAGAAGCCACGACGCGAGACGAGCGCATTGAACGGCGCGAGCGAAATGCTAAATGGCAGAATCCCCCGTTGTTGATCGACATGCTCGACTGCATCAACTGCGATGCCTGCCTGCGGCACTGCCCGCCCAACTTTGGGGCGATCTTCAATCACGGTGCTGACGTGGTGATCATCCCTGAACTCTGCAGCGGCTGCGACAAGTGTCTTGCGGTGTGCCCGGTCGATTGCATCCACCCAAATCCGGACTGGTCATCCGTGGAGGTTCCCGACGACTGGTGGACACTCCCAAAATCAGAGCACGACCCGTACTGACTCGAAAGCTAAAGTGCCGCCGATGATTGACACCGATGGCCATGTTGGAGATCTCGGGGGCATCGTCACCGGCCCGATTGAGATCATTGCGTGCCACGCCGAGGGGGAGGTCGGGGACGTGGTTGTCAGCGGCGTTGCGGTCCCACCCGGCGCTACGATCATCGAGCAATCACAGTGTGTCTTCGCAGACGGTCGGCTTCGCCAGATGCTGCTGAACGAGCCCCGCGGGGGAGTGTTTCGCCACGTCAATTTGCTCGTTCCAGCGGTCGACCCGAGCGCCGACATCGGCTTCATCATCATGGAACCGATGGACAACCCGCTCATGTCGGGGTCGAACTCGATGTGTGTCGCGACTGTTGTGCTTGAAACTGGGATCGTGAAAATGGTTGAGCCGGCCACGACTGTTCGGCTCGAAGCTCCCGCCGGAATCGTCGAGGCGGTTGCGCAGTGCCGCGACGGAAAGGTCACATCGGTATCGATCCGCAACGTGGAGTCCTTCGCTGCCGCACGCGATGTGATGCTGGAGGTGGAGGGCCATGGAACACTGCGCGTCGACACCGCATTCGGGGGGGACAGTTTCGTCATGGTCGACGCTGCGGACCTCGGCATCGAGATTACGCCGGCGAATGGAGCTGATCTCGCTCGGCTCGGTTCGCAGCTCACACGCGCCGCCAATGAACAACTCGGTTTCAACCACCCAACGCTCGATTGGAACCACTTCTCGTTCTGCCAAATAGCTGGCTCACTCGCTTCTCATGGCGCCGGCCGGTTTTCGATGACCAACACGGTGGTCGTCGAGCCGGGCAAGCTCGATCGCTCGCCAACCGGAACCGGAGTGTCGGCTCGGATGGCGCTCTTCCGAGCGCGCGGCGTGATGCAGGTCGGCGATGAGTTGGTGATGCGTTCGGTGATTGGCTCGGAGTTCGTCGGACGGATCGATGCAGATGCAATCGTTGGCAGCGGGTCGGACTCGATTCCAGCGATCGTCCCGATCGTCACTGGCCGGGCGTGGCGATACGGGCGGTTCACCCACGAACTTGACCCAACCGATCCCTACCCGTTTGGCTACCGAGTTACCGATACCTGGCCGGCCTGAATCAGGCTGAGTGCATCGACGTTGCGGTGCTCGCTGCAATTGGTTGTGGGGTGTGCCGAGTACGTTCACCGCATGGGAGCCAAAGCAGATCGTCAACTCGACCGACGCAGCTACGTCAGCTACATCGACAAGTCGCGGGAGTACTACCAGGCACAAGGATTTGAGCAGGCGTATCGTTGGGCAGCATTTGACGACGTGCCGTTTAGCCGGCTCGCCAAGCCGTTGTCTGAGTGCAATGTCGCCGTGGTCACCACGTCATTCCTTCATCATCACGATTCAGCCTGGGGTGCTCCCGCCAGCAACAAGGTTGTGTACCACCACCCGGTGGGCGAAGCCCCCGATCGAATGTTCACCGCCGACCTGTCGTGGGATAAACAGGCGACGCACACAGATGACACCGAAACGTTCCTTCCCCTTTCCCGCCTCGTCGAGCTTGCAGCCGAAGGTGTGATCGGATCGGTGAACCATCGGTTCTTCGGTGTGCCAACCGAGTACAGCCAACGCAAGACGGGGCTCGATGCCGAGGCGATCGCCAACTGGTGTGCAGAGGACGGCGTCGATATCGCCCTGCTCGTGCCGCTTTGACCCGTCTGTCACCAGACCGTGAGTCTGGTCGCCCGTCATCTCGAAGAAGCTGGCATCACCACCGTCGTTGTCGGTAGTGCGCGTGACATCGTGGAGGAGGCCGGTGTGCCGCGGTTCGTCTTTGTCGACTTCCCACTCGGCAACCCGTGCGGCAAGCCTGGCGACGCAGCCATGCAGCGCGACATCACGGTCTTTGCGCTCGATACAGCGATGGTCGCCATCGCGCCGCGCACGACGGTGCAGGCGCCCCAGCGGTGGGGGAGTGATGCGTGGCGTGATGCGTTCATGGCAATCGATGAACACAATCGAGATGAGCTTCGTGCTGCCGGTGAAGCCCGCCGAGCCCACCAAGCCGCCGCTCGCTGATCGCTGGCTGTTCCACTCTGCTTTGGTGAGTTCGAGCGACGGAGAAGTTGTTCGCAAACTCACCGCTACGCCAGCTCGGACCGCAACGCCAGCTCGGAGCGGACAGAGTTCGTTCAAGTCCTTGGCGGCGGGAGACGTTGGCCGATCTAGTAGACAGTGGGGATGAGCGATACCGATGTCATGGTGGGGACCGAGTCGTTTTCGAATGTCGGCGATTCGTCGATCGGCGTACTCGTTATCCACGGCTTCACGGGCAACCCGTCGTCGATGACATTGCAGGCACGGGTGATGGCGCAGGCGGGGTTTCACGTCGAGCAGCCTCGGTTGCCCGGTCATGGCACGACGGTTGCCGACATGCTCACCACTGATTGGTTCGATTGGTCCGGTGAAGCTGCCGTCGCGTACGACCGGCTGGCGGAGCGCGTCGACACGATCGTGGTGCTGGGCCTCAGCATGGGCGGCACGCTGACGCTGTGGACCGGTTTGCAGCGGCAGGGCGATGGCAAGCTTGCCGGGCTCATCTGCGTCAACCCTGTCACGCGGCCGCAGGCCGACGATGTCGTCGAGATGCTGACCGAACTGATCGCAGATGGCACCTCGGTGATCCCCGGAA
>JBLFZD010000193.1:0-6821 GCA_047610085.1 Ilumatobacter sp.
CCAACGTCACCGCGACCGCCGCACCGAGTGCGGCCCAGCGGGAACGCCAAGCCCCAGACTTCGTGATAGATGGTGTTTTCATGAGATCTCCCGTGCTGTTCCTTCGACGCAAACCCAATGTATGCGCACCGCAAAATCGTTGCATATCCCGGCCACTCGATGGGCATTCTGTTGCCTCAGAAGCGAGCAATCTAGGTGGACACTGGTCACAGCCCGCCGTGTTCGTGGTTCGATCACCTGGAAACCGAAGCGGTTGCAACGGACCTGGGCCGGTAACCTCCGAGGCGTGCTGAGAATGGTCTTGCCGAAGGGCTCGCTTGAGCGAGCAACACTTGAACTCTTTGAAGCGGCGGATCTTCCTGTCCATCGAAACTCGTCGGTCGATTACCAGGCCAACATCGACGATCCTCGTATCGATTCGGTGCGGATCCTGCGTCCGCAGGAAATTCCCACCTATGTGGCCGAGGGTCTGTTCGATATCGGCATCACCGGTCGTGACTGGGTCGAGGAGACTGGCAGCGTCGTCCACAGCCTTGGAGAGCTGAAGTACTCGAAAAACACGAGTAAGCCAATCCGCATGGTTGTCGCGGTCGCTGGTGACTCCGCCGCTGAATCGGTGAAAGATCTGCCGAACGGCGTGCGTGTCCAGACCGAGTACCTTGAGTCGACGCGACGCTACTTCGAGGCCAACGGTGTTGAAGCGAACATTCGCCTGTCCTACGGCGCCACCGAGGCGAAGATTCCCGACATCGCTGATTGCGTGGTTGAGATCACTGAAACCGGCCGTGCGCTTCGTGCTGCGGGTCTCAAGGTGATCGACACAATCCTCACGAGCTACACCGAGGTCGTCGTGAACCCGGAGGCCTACGCCAACCCGGAGAAGCGTAAGGCAATGGAGCAGATCATGACGTTGCTGAACGGCGTCCTTGACGCCCGTGGCAAGGTGCTCCTCAAGCTGAACGTGAGCGACGCTCAGAAAGACGCCGTGCTCGCGGTGTTGCCGTCGATGAAGTCGCCGACGGTGTCACCGCTTTCGGGCGGGGGCGTCGCGGTGGAGTCGGTCATCGAGAAGAGCACGATCAACCTTGTCATTCCGGCGCTCCTTGAAGCTGGTGCCACCGATCTCGTCGAGATGCCGATATCCAAGATCGTTCCGTGACCGAACTCGCTCGCGGTCGTGGCCTCACCGGCCGGGTCGTGGCGTTTGACGCTGCAGTCGGCCTCGGTGACGTTGAATCGACAGCGGGCGAGCGGCATACGTTCCACTGCATCGAGATTGCCAACGGAAGCCGCCAGATCGCTGTCGGTACAGCGGTCAGCTTCGACCTGTTGAGTAAATTTGGCCGCTACGAAGCAGCCAATATCAGGTGACTCGACCTGATGAATGAGCAAGATCCACGCCTCGAACGAGAGCGACGGATCATCGATGTGCTCATGTCGCTCGGTGAGGGCGAGGTCACGACGTATGGCGACGTGGCCGATGTTGCGGGGTATCCGAAGCAGTCCCGTCTGGTCGGTCGCCTGCTGGGAACCACCGATGTCGATGTGCCGTGGTGGCGGGTGGTCAATGCAGCGGGCCAGATCCGGGCGAGCAACCCAGAATTGCAGGCGCAACTGCTGGGAGAGGAAGACGTCGTGGTGCGCAACGCCAAGATTGTGAGCGCTCCGATCGGCCGTTTCAGCGACCCTGAAGGCTGACTACCGGAGCGGGTACCAGCGAAGTTTGGGCTCGGGTTCCTAGCCAACGAGGAACCCGTCGAACGCCAACCGGATCTGGCCGCGGGTGCGGTGTCCTGCCACTTGCGCATCTTGCGTTCGCGACGGGGGTCACCGGTTGCATCGAGAGCAGTAAAAAGTCCACGCACGGCGCAGCGATGACAGATCTCGTCGATGAGGGTCTCTTGCAGCATCGCTCGCTCAGCCGAATGCCGTGGGCGAGGCAATGATCTGCGGTGTCCGAGATATGCAGACGCACCAGCGCGTTCACCTGCGCGCCACCTGGAGCAACGTGACGAGCTCGGAACGAGCCGCCGTAGGGGTCACTCGCTCTGTTGGCCCTTGATTTGAACGAATGCGAGGCGAATGTTGTTGAGGGCGTCGGCCAGCGTGGCGGACTCGTCACCCGAGCGATCTCCGAGCCCGTCGCAAAGGCAAGCGAGGGCGTCGATGGCGAGCGCAGCCTGGGCAAGATCGGGCTCGGCTGCCGACAGATGGATCGCTGCAAGCTCGTACAATCCCATCATGTGGTTCGTGACGACCACTTCGGCCGGCACGCCCATGAGTCGTTCTCGGGCTTCCTCCATGGCCCGTTGGGCCTCTTGGATCTGGCGCTGCTCTTCGGGATCGAGCTGCTCGAACTCAGATTGCAGGTCATCCAGTCCGGGGATCTCAAAGGTGCCGTTTTCGGTTGTCTCGTCGCTCACGGTGTCACGCTACCGATCTACCGGTACCATCGTTGGGCATAACTGATTCGAAGTGGGAGCAATCCCCACCTGTCCACAACTGGCTTCGGCCGACAGTGTCCAGGTACCAAGGTTGAGACAGGTTTTTCACTGGCTGTTGCTGGGGAAAATGTCGGTCGCTCCGCGGACTTCGCGTCGAGCACCAACATTCGAACATGGGGAGGCCCATTTGCATAGGAGCGCAGTCTCATAGCACCTCGACGACCAGAACCACGCGGCGATCAGCACCGCGTCAACGACCGCATCCGCAGCCGTGAAGTCCGTCTCATCGGACCCAGTGGCGACCAACTCGGAATCAAAGCGGTCCCCGACGCGCTGCGTATGGCCCGAGGCCTTGATCTTGATCTCGTCGAAGTCGCGCCACAGGCCAAGCCGCCTGTGTGTCGCATCATGGACTACGGCAAGTTCAAGTACGAAGAAGACCAAAAGGCCAAAGAAGCGCGAAAGAAGTCGACCAACGTGTCGGTCAAAGAGGTCAAATACCGACCCAAGATCGGCAAGGGTGACTTCGACACGAAAACCCGCAATGTCATTCGTTTTATCGACGAAGGCCACAAGGTCAAGGTGACATTGCAATTCAGAGGACGTGAGATGGCTCACCCTGAACTGGGCGCCAAGATCCTCGACGAAGTGATCGCAGCAGTGGGTCCGGCAGCCAAACTCGACAGCAGGTCACGACTGGAAGGTCGTGCGATGTCGATGGTGTTGTCACCCGACAAGCAGGCCCAAGAGGCCATCCGTAAAGCCGCCGAAGACGCAGTGAAAGAAGCTGAAGCCGCCGCCATCGAGGCAGCGACCGAAGCTGAAGCCGTTATCGAAGAGGTAGCGACCGAAGCTGAAGCCGTTATCGAAGAGGTAGCGACCGAAGCTGAAGCCGTTATCGAAGAGGTAGCGACCGAAGCTGAAGTAGCGCCGGCGAAAGAAGAACAAGAAGGAGAATGAGATGCCGAAGATGAAGACATCGAAGACCGCTGCGAAGCGGTTCAAGACGACCGGTACCGGCCGTCTTCGCCACGAGCAGCAAAACAACCAGCACAAGTTTCAGTCGAAGACGTCGGCGCGCAAGCACCGCCTCGACCGCGATGCTGATGTTGCTCCCGGTGATGTCCGCAAGATCAAGCGCATGCTGGCCAAGCGCTGAGTGACACGAAGAACGTAAAGGAATAGAAAAATGGCAAGAGTGAAGCGTGGCGTCACCAAGACGAATCGCCACAAGAAAATTCTTAAGCAAGCGAAGGGTTACTACGGCAATAAGAGCCGTTCGTTTCGCGCAGCAAACGAGCAGGTCATGCGGTCGGGCAACTATGCCTTCCGTGACCGTCGTGCACGCAAGGGTGAAATGCGTCGCCTGTGGATCCAGCGAATCAATGCTGCAGCCCGTCAGAACGACATGAGCTACAGCCGGTTCATTGCTGGAATGAATGCAGCAGGCATCGAAGTCGATCGCAAGATCCTTGCCGATCTCGCTGTCACCGACTCCCGTGCGTTCGCGAACCTGGTCGAGAAGGCGAAAGCAGCCCTCTGAGACCTGGCTCGCTGAGGCATCGTTCTCCGCAACGCGAGCACCTGAACCAATCGAAGGCCCGTGCCAAGCGCACGGGCTTTCGCCGTTTTCGACGCCAGACTGATCAGCGTGGCACCACTTGGCATGAAGCACCCGACGGTGCAGGCGTTACGCAAGCTTTTGGGGCAGCGCAAGGATCGTCATGCCGACGGACGGTTTGTCATCGAAGGGCCCGTCTCGACTGCTGAAGCGGTCCGTGCCGGCTGGAACTGTTTGATGCAGTTCGTGCCCGTAGGCAGTGACGTTCGAATCGACGGTGCTGGCCCAGTCCAAGAGCTGGCCGAGGGTGTGTTCGAGAGGGTCGGGTCAACCAATCAGCCGCAGGCGCCCCTGACCGTTGCCGAGATGTGCCGACCAGATGCAGTCGACACGCTGGCGAATGCGTCGTTCGTTGTGGTGCTCGACCAGGTGAGTGACCCGGGAAACGTTGGGACGATCATGCGCTCGGCTGAGGCGGCGGGTGCCGATGCGATCGTGCTCACGCCGGGCTCCGTTGATCCGTTCAACCCGAAGGTCGTGCGATCTTCTGCTGGAGCGCTCTTTCACGTGCCGGTGATCGATGCAACGTTAGAGCAGGTGGCCGGCGCTGGCTTTGTCCTTGCGGGAACGAGTAGCCATGCATTTCCTGGCCGTACCGTCGTCGAACACACCGAAGCTGACCTCCGTGGCCGAGTTGCGATTGTGATGGGAAACGAGGCAGCGGGCCTTCCCGACGAGTGGAATGACGACGTTGGCCCCGTTGGCATGTGGCTGACCATTCGGCACAAGGGCCGCAGCGAGTCGCTGAACGTGGCCATGGCCACGACCGTGCTCGTGTTCGAAGCGGCTCGTCAGCGAGGCTGAGCTGATGGACCTGCTGATTGCTCAACTCGACGAGACGGGTATCGATTATGAACTGATTGATTGCGACCCTGACCTGGCCGACACCGCCCAGTTCTGCGAGGCATACGGCTTTGCGATGGAACAATCGGCGAACACGATCCTGGTGGTCGGCAAGTCCGATCCGGCGGTGTTCGCCGCGTGCCTGGTGCTCGCTCACACTCGACTTGACGTGAACAAAGTGGTCCGCAAGCGGTTCGGCGTGAAGAAGGCGTCGTTTGCGAGTGGCGATGACACGGTTCGGCTGACCGGTATGCAAATTGGCGGGGTCACGCCGTTCGGGTTACCTCACGATCTCCCGATTTGGATCGATTCGCGAGTGTTGGACTGTCCACAGATCCTTCTGGGCGGAGGGAGCCGCAGTCGCAAGGTGCTGGTGGCGCCACGCGTGCTGATCGAAATCGGGGCCGAGGTGGTCGAGGATCTCGCGAAGCTTCCGCCCCCGCCAACCTGATTTGGGCGTACCGCGACGAGGACGAGTGATCGTTCTCGCCGCCTGAGTATTCGTCGCTGTGTTCGTGGACACCCCTGCGTTGATCGATCCCGTGCAACGTTTGCTTTGGTCCAAATGTTGCGACTCGTTGTCATCAGACGGCCAAGCGTCGAACTCATCGAATCGGTCGTTCGAGTTGCGATACAGCGTTTCAGCCGTCGATGGCATCTATAAAATTCCAAATGGAATTGCATCCGTCTTGATAAGACCCCGCAAGGATAGAATCATGTCCGTGTTCATGCAGTTGCAGCGATTTCCGTACCCCGGCTGACCCCAGGGACTTCGAACGCTCCTGCCCGCACCCGTTCCTTCGAAAGGACACCGATGATCTCTGACATCACTGCCGCTCGTGACGCGGCCCTCGCCGACATCGCCCTCGCATCGTCACCCGACGAGATCGCGGCGATGACGACCCAGTACGCCGGAAAGAAGGGCGAACTTGCGGGCTTCAAGAAGCAGCTTGGCTCGCTTGAGTCAATCGACGACAAGAAAGCTGCTGGTGCTGCTATCAACGAAGCGATGGCCGCCGTTGACGCAACGCTCGAAGAACAGCGCACCACGCTTGCAGCAGCTGCGATCGAGCAGCGGGTGCAAGCCGAACGTCTCGACCTGACCGAGTACGTCGGCAAGCCGGCTCGTGGTCATGCCCACCTCGTGACACAGGCCTGGGAACGGCTTGAGGACGTGTTCGTCGGCATGGGGTTTCGCGTGGCTGAGGGGCCTGAAGTCGAGACCGATTGGCATAACTTCGAGGCACTGAACATGGGGGAGGGTCACCCTGCTCGCGGGGAGTTCGACACGCTCTTTGTCGACCACGTCGCTCCGGACGGCACCCCCGGTTCGACGCTGCTCCGCACCCACACCTCGCCGGTGCAGATTCGCACGATGCTTGAACAGGAGCCACCGATTTACATCGTTGCTCCGGGTCGGGTCTTTCGGCGTGACACACCTGATGCCACGCACATGCCGGTGTTCCACCAGATCGAAGGGCTCGTCGTGGACCGCAACATTTCCATGGCTGACCTGGCAGGAACGATCGATGCGTTTACCAAGGCGTTTTTTGGAACCAGTTGGAATTCCCGCTTGCGACCCGATTACTTCCCGTTCACCGAACCGTCGGCCGAGTTTGATATCCAACGCCCAGATGGCTCATGGATCGAGCTGGGTGGCTGTGGAATGGTGCACCCGAATGTGTTGGCCGCCGGGGGCATCGACCCGGAGGAATTCAGCGGCTTTGCCTTCGGATTCGGTATCGACCGAATGGCGTTGATGCGCCACGGCGTCGATGATCTGCGAGCCATGTACGCCGACGACCTCCGCTTCGCGGAACAGTTCTAGGAAGCGACCCATGAAAATCTTGTTGTCTTGGCTCAACGAATACGGCGATTTTGGTGATCCGACCGACGCAGCTGCAGTGACTCGC
>JBLFZD010000194.1:0-6815 GCA_047610085.1 Ilumatobacter sp.
CGCCGGGGGTGGCAAAGGTGTTGAAGGCATCGACGAGGTCGGACACCGCAATAGGTTCGACCTGTGGCATCGACAACAATCCCGACTCGCTGACTTCGCCGATCTGCACGACATCGTCGTCCATGATCCGCATAAATGCCGGAACGCTGCGTTCCTCGACCTCGACGATGAGTCGTCCCATCGATTCGGAGAAAAGTGCTGTCGCATGGTCGTCGTGGGGGAGCGTGCTGATCGAGGCGCCGAGTCGCCCACCGATGCACATTTCGGCGAGGGCGACAGCGAGCCCGCCTTCGCTGATGTCGTGGCACGACACGATCAAGCCGGCCTGCATCGCTGCGTGGAGGTGCCGGTAGTGCGCAACTGCGTCCGGATCCGGAGCCGGTGCCACTCCCGGGTCATCCGGTTCGCCATAGATCAGGTCGAGATGTGAACCAGCGAACTCGGTCTCGGTCGTGCCGATCAGCATCAGTACGTTGCCGGGGGTCAACAGGTCGGGGGTAACGACCCGATCGGCGTCGGGTACGTGGCCGACTGCAGTGATGACCAGCGTTGGGGGGACGGCATGTCGTTCGCCGTCGGCGCCGACGTACTCGTTGTTGAGTGAGTCCTTGCCGGAAACAAATGGAGCGTTGTAGGTGAATGCTGCTGCGCAGCAACCATCGACTGCCGCAACGAGATCGCCGAGCGTGGATTCGCGGCGAGGGTCGCCCCAGGAGAAGTTGTCGAGGAGTGCGATCTTGTCGGGGTCCGCCCCGACTGCAACAACGTTGCGAACCGCTTCATCGACCGCACCGAATGCCATTGCTTCAGGGTCGTGGAGGCCGTGCCACGGGTTGACGCCGATACCGATGGCGATGCCGTGCTGCTGCATGGGTTCGGCCAGCACCACACCATCAGCGGGTCCGTCGGAGGCTGCGCCGACGAGCGGCCGGACAACGGTGGACCCGAGGATTTCATGGTCGTAGCGGTGGATCGTCCCGGCCTTCGATGCAATGTTTGGGTGGCGCAACAATGCCAGGAGCGTGGCTGCGGGATCATCGACCGTGCGGGTGGTCGCATTGCTGCGCTCAGGATTGGGCATGGTTGCGTTCATGTGTCGCTGCGGGCGACCGTCGTGGAGGAACTTGGTGTCGATCTCGGCAACTTTTTCACCGTCGTTCCGCACGATCAAAATACCGTCGCCCGTGAAGCTACCGATGTCGGACCAACCGACGCCGACCCTTTCGCAACGCTGAGCGAGGGCGCTCACGCCTCTGGGCGGCACCGACACGACCATTCGTTCTTGGGCTTCGGAGAGCCAGACTTCCCACGGCTCGAGTCCGGGGTATTTGCGGGGGACGAGGGCGAGGTCAACGTCGGCACCGACACCCTCGGCCATTTCGCCAACCGCAGACGAGAGACCGCCCGCACCACAATCGGTGATTCCTGAATACATGTCTTCGGCGCCCGTGAGGACATCGATGAGGAGCTTCTCGACGATCGGATCGCCGATTTGCACGCTTGCGCCTGCGACTTCGCCCGTGGTTGCATCCATGGTTGCCGACGAGAAGGTCGCACCACGGATGCCATCACGCCCGGTTGCACCGCCGAGGACGATCACCCGGTCGCCGGCATGGGGACCGTCGTGGATTGGCCGAGTCGTGGCGGTGCCGATACAGCCAGCGAACACCAGCGGGTTCGTCGTGTAGGCAGGGTCGTACAGAATCGCACCGGCAACGGTGGGCAAACCGATCTTGTTGCCATAGTCGGCAACTCCGTTGATTACACCCTCTTGGACTCGACGTGGGTGCAATGACCCATCGGGCAGTTCGGACAAAGGGAGGTCCGTGGGGCCGAAACACAAGATGTTCGTGATGGCAATGGGCTTGTGGGCAATTCCGAGAACGTCGCGAATGACGCCGCCGACACCGGTATTCGCTCCACCGAACGGTTCCACGGCGGACGGGTGATTGTGCGTTTCCGCTTTCAGCGCAAGTGAGGTGCCCTTCGCAAATTCGATCACGCCTGCGTTACCGACGAACGCAGAGCGAACGAACGATGCGCCGATTTCTTCGGTGCATTCACGGAGTTGACGCATGAGTGGTCGCCGTTCGGTGGGTTCGCAAGACCCCGGCTCGGTTGCATGCACCACGGCTTGGAACGTTTTGTGGGCGCAATGCTCGCTCCACGTCTGTGCGAGCGTTTCAATCTCAACATCGGTGGGATCCCGTCCGAGGGCTTCGAAGTGGTCTCGGATGACCCGCATCTCTTCAGGGTCGAGGTACAGCGCCCGTTCGACGCCAAGGGCCGCGAGACCGTCGTCATCCAGCCCGCGTATCTCGACGATGGTTGCAGTGGTGGATTCGTCGGTGTCGGCCGGCCTTGTTGGCTCGATCGTCCCATCGCTCCAGAACTCGATGATCGGATTGACCAAGAGTCGAGCGATCACGGTCCGCATCGTCGCCTCGTCGAGATCATCGCTGAACTCAACCCGGAGACCGGTCGAGGCATGATCGACCTCGATCCTGAGTGTCTGAGCGGCGCGAAGCACGGCATCGGCATCGGTGTCGGTCACGCCTGCGAGGAGCCCGATTTCGACGGCTCGGCCGGTCGGGACATCCCAGGTACCGCGCTGGAGGAGTGGGTCGACCAGAAGGCTGTGCAGCTTTTGGCAGTCGCTCTCCGACAGGTCGCCGTCCAAGTGGACGAGGTCGGCTACCTCGATGTTGGTCACCCCCGTGAGGCCCAGCGCGGCCGCTCCAGTCGTGATCTGTCGGATTCGAGGATCGGGGTCGATCGATCGGATGGTCATTCGATGTCGTTGGGACACCGGCGCGACCATACGGAGATGTAGGGCGCCCGACCAGCTTTTTGCCAGAAATGTCACAGAGCCGTCGCGAAGATCGCATGGTGTCTACGCTCGTATGGTGACTTCGTCGCCCCAATCCCCGCCCGAATCCCCGCCCACTCGCATCACGTTGATCCGCCACGGTGAGTCAACGGTGACCGTCAACCGCGTCATTGGTGGTGTGCGGACGTGTAGCGGCCTGAGTGATCTTGGTCGTCAACAAGCCGAGCGGCTTACCGAGCGGCTCAACGTCGGCGGCGAACTCCAGCCCGACGTGCTCCTTTCCAGCGACTTCGCACGTGCGATCGAGACGGCGCAAATCATCCAACCAGCACTCGGTGACACCGTGAATGCGGGGCCATTCGAACAGTGGGCCGATTTCGGTGAACACGATCCTGGCCCCAACATCGATGGCATGACCTTTCGTGCCTATGTCGACAAGTTTGGAACGCCGGACTGGTCGGGCGATCCCCATGTCGAGATCTTTCCGGGGGGCGAAACGACAGCGGTGTTCCATGAGCGAGTTGAGAGAGGCCTACGGGAACTGCGATCCCGTTTTGCCGGCAAGCATGTCGTCGTTGCCTGCCACGGTGGCGTGATCAATGCGGCATTTCGGTTGTTACTCGGGTTGCCAGGAACTGGCAGCTTTGAACTCCAAGCACTGAACACCTCAGTCACCCAGTTCGTCGCCCCGGCGGGTACATCACCGTCCTGGCGGCTGGCTCGCTACAACGATGCTGCGCACCTGGCTGGTCTTCCCGAAGCAACGCCTCGTCGAGATGAGAACCCGTGAGGATTCACCGCCCGTGGGCGCCGTGTCTCGCGGAGGCTATTGCGGTCCGATGAGGTGGGTGGTGGTCGGTGCGGGATCTGGCGGATGTGTTGCGGCGCGCCGCCTCGTCGATGCTGGCCACGATGTCACGGTGGTTGAAGCCGGTCCGGCGCTGCCGCCCGGGCGAGTCCCCGCTGCAATCGACGGTCCGGATAGTTTTGCCGCCCTCAATACCAGTGGACGGTCGTTTCCAAATCTGATGGCAACGCGCACGTCGCGTGGAGTGAAGCGGACCTACTTCCGTGGTCGTGGGGTCGGTGGGTCAAGCGCGGTGAATGCGATGGTTGCGTTGCGTGGCGACCCGGCGCTGTATCGGTCGTGGGGCTGGGATGATTGCGAAGAAGCTGCACAACGTGTGCTGGTCCCAAGCGAAGTGCCCCAACGTTCGGAACTCGGCCTCATTGATACCGCTCTTCTCGCCAGCGATCCCGGCGCGACGGTTGCACCGCTGACCCGTGCAGGGGGATTTCGCGTGACGTCAGCGCAGGCGTACTGTTGGCCAGTGAACGACCGGATTGACTGGCTCACCGATGAGGTCGTCGATCGTGTTGTGCTCGATCAGTCCGGTGCTGCTCAAGGAGTGGTTACAGCCAGCGGTAAACACATCATGTCGGACGCTGTCGTTCTCGCTGCAGGAGCGATTCATACGCCAGCGATCCTGCTGCGATCGGGGGTCACCCATCCCGCTGTGGGGGCAGGTCTGGTCGACCATCCGGCTGCAGGATTCCTGCTGCAGCTCAACGTGCCATCAACCTCGGCGCCTGGCGCTGAGCGAGGTCTCGTGACCGCATCAATGATCGATCGTGACCCCATCCAGCTACTGGCGATCAATCATCTGGGAGGTCAAGCGCCTGCGAACCTCGCGATGTTGCTCGTTGCGAACATGCGTCCCGTCGGATGCGGTGGAACGGTCCGATTGCAGAGCGACGATCCAAACACTCACCCGGAGGTCGACTTCAACCTCCTCGACGACTCCGAAGATCTCCTTACCCTTCGAAACGGCGTGATCGCCGCCCTCGACGTGCTACGCCGAACGTCGTTCACGTCAATCATCGACACAGTGTTTATCGACGATGTAGGAACCACGGTCGATGCACTTGACTCGCCAGAGGCGATCGACTCATGGCTCCTTCGACACGGTGCTGACTATGTACACGCGAGCGGTTCCACCGGCGGAGCGTTAGACGATTCCGGGCAGGTGGTTGGCAATGAGGGTGTGTACGTGTGCGATGCCTCGGCCTTCCCATCGATACCGAACGTGAACACCCACATGCCGACGATGATGCTGGCTGAACGGCTCACGTCGCGGTGGATTGGCATGTAATGATCGATCCAATGGCAGTTCAGGTCAGCGCCGACGTCGTCGTCATCGGTGACGGTGTTGCGGGCACGGCACTCGCGTGGTCCCTGCAACGTCGAGGCGTCGACGTTGTCCTCGTTGGCCCGGACCTTGTCTGGTCTGCGACGTACACGACCTGGGCCGACGACATCGACGAGGTGGCCGAGCTTGGAGCGTTAGATATCTGGCTTCACCGGTTCGATCGCATCGCTGTCGACGTCGGCAAGCGGCGCGTTCTGGAGCGTCCATACGGCATTATTGACAACGATCGTTTGCGCGCGGGGATGCGCGCTGAAGTTCGTCATGTTCGAGCGGCGATCACATCACTTGACGATGTCGAAGGGCGCATCATCGTCGACGCCACCGGGTGGCCGTCGAAGCTCGCTGAGCACCGTTCGATCGACGAGATTCAGGCCAGAAGTGGATCGTGGCAGACGGCATTCGGTGTGGTGCTGCCGGCTGCGCCGAACGGCCGCCTTTGCGAGCCCACCATGATGGATTGGTCGCAACCGGTGGGGGTCGTGGACGACCCGGTGGGTCTGCCAACGTTTGCCTACAGCTTGCCGGTCAGCGACGGATGGTTGGTCGAAGAGACCGTGTTGGCTGGGCCTGCGATCAACCCGGCCGATCTGGAGAAGCGTTTGGCTGCGCGGCTCTCGATGCCGATCGAGCAACTGCGTGAACTCGCACTCCGGACCGAGTCGGTTCGCATTCCGATGGGAGCGCCGATGCCGGTGCGCCAAAACCTCAGCGGGCGGTGTGCGATCCGATACGGCGCCGCAGCGGGGATGGTTCATCCCGCAACCGGCTACTCCGTTGGTACCTCGCTGATCTGCGCTGCGCGAGTCGCTGACGAAATTGTTGTGCAACTCGGTCAGGGCTCTCCAGACCAGCAATCGCTGGCGAGTGCAGTCTGGCCCGCATCGCTCCGACGGACCCGCAGGCTTCACGAGTACGGCTTGGACGTTGTGTTGAAGATGGATGCGCCGGCCCTCGCCGGGTTCTTCGCCGCCTTCTTTGAACTCGACCGTTCGGTCTGGCCTGCTTATCTGAGAGTCCACACGCCACCCGTCAAGCTGGCCAGGGTGATGTTGGCGATGTTCGTTCGCTCGTCGTGGAGCCTGCGCAGACAACTACTCAGCGGAAATCCGCGAGCGTTTCTTCGCGCGATTCGGGGTTGAGCTCAACGGCAGCATCTCGGTTCGCTGATTTGCGTCGTGAAGCAAGCGAGCGCCGCACAGCAAGTACCCAACCAATCGCAACACAGAGTGAGAAGACGAACCATTGGATGGCGTACGACAAGTGCGGACCATTGTCGAGCACAGGGAACACGACGGGTTCCGGGTCGCCCACCTGAATTTCGGGAACAGCGCGAGTCAACTGAACGAAAATCGGAGCGACGTCGCCCGGGAGCTGCTCTGCAAGTCGCGGAATATCGATGCGGCGGATTTCGGTGAGGGGTTCACCGTCATCAGCGTCGGTGAGCCCGCCGAGGTCGCGCACCTCGGACAGGCGGACAAATCCGAAGATTGTGACGCCAACCTGAGGTGCTTCAGGGGTGTCGAAGCCGAGAGGGATGAAGCCGCGATTGACAATGACGGTTGCGCCGTCATCGGTGATGAGGGCGGCGACGACGTTGTCGCCAGCGCGCCCGCCCTGCGAATTGTTGAACTCGAGGACCTGGTCGGGCAGGAATGTGCCCGAAGTGGTGACGGGCAGCCACTCGGCCGTGGTCGGGTCGAGTAGGCCGGTCTCGAGGTCGTCAAGAAGCGTGGTGAAGTCGATTGGTGCGGTTTGCGAGCGTTCGCGCACCGTAC
>JBLFZD010000195.1:0-6800 GCA_047610085.1 Ilumatobacter sp.
CGAGGGCCTGGTGGAGGTCAATGCTGTGTCGTCTAATCCGTCGTCGTTTGTGGCGATCACCCCGACCCGCATTCTTGAAACACGCACTGATGTTGGTTTGGCTGGCCCGTTCGTGTCGGGTGCTTCCCAAACGTTGCAGGTGACCGGAACGGTTCCGACCCAGCCGCCAGCCAACGTTGCTCCTGTCAAGACAGAGGAGGTGCCAGCGGCTGCGTCGTCGGTGGTGGTGGTGGTGGTGGTGTTCAACGTGAGCGTGGTCAGTCCTGCGACGAAGGGGTTTTTGTCGACTCATCCTGGTGACGCCTCCGGGACTCCGGCGACGTCGAATATCAACTGGGCTGCGGGTGGGGCGAACATCGCGAACGCGGTGACGACGCAGCTCCCGGCATCACACACGATCAACATTTTTGTTAACGACACCGTTGGTCGGGTGTTGATTGATGTTGCGGGCTATTACATCGCGGGCGAAATCGGTGACCCCGGCGCAGACAGGGTGCAAGGAATCCCTGGCAACAACGGCACGAACGATGCAGATGGTGTGCCGGTGCGCCGTGACGGGCCCACGATCACGAGCCTCTCCGCCACCGCCGACAACGTCGGGAGGTACACGTCGATCGCGGTCGGCGCCGATGCCAACCCCATCATCAGCTACTACGACAACAACACCACCGATGATTTGAAGGTGCCAAGCTCACGCGTACGTCATGAACACCGAACACTTGGGAAAGCTGAACCAACAGAACCGGACTGCTGGGGCAACGGACAGGCCAGCCTGTTCGTTGCCCCACCATGCGCGACCTCTCCGAGGTGTCAACAACGAGCGTGTTGATCGAGACCCACCGCTCCACGCGTCTGCTCGACTCTGCCGTCACCGCTCATAATGCTCGACCCGATGAGACTCGACAGGTGCTGCCGACCGCTGTTCATACTCACCCATTGGGCTGTCCCTGAACGCCTACTCAATGACGGCATAAGAATGCACTCAAACGCCGAGTTGATGCCGCGTTGCAGACCGGGCGAACGTTGTCTGAGAGGGCACTAGAAAACGCTTGGCGAGCGACTTCTCCTGGCAGGGCTGACAGACTGGCCCCGTGCTCGTGCTCCTTGTCGTTCTTGTGGCGGTCGTTGCCCTCGAAGGGATCGGTCGTCACATCCGATCGAGCCGGACAACCAAAAATCGTGAACTCGGCATTCTCGAATGCGCGTTTCGCGACTCGACCGGACAGACCTCAGACCTGCTGCAACGTTGGCGGCACTGCCGAGCGCACCTCAGCCCCAGCCGCATAACGCTCGAACCATTCATTCCACTCGGAATCCGCATGCGACGGCCATTCACTCAGCCGATCGAGCTTGAGGTCGAGTCGGTTTCCAGGGTCCTTCGAGACAACACCACGCTGGAAGCTTGGAGCTTTCGTGGGTCGGTCCGCGAGGTCACCACAACCAACGGCGTGATCGAATGGGGAATTGCTCATGCCCATGATGACGCGTGGCCGATCGAACTCGTGGCACCCGCTCCGCCGCCGATGGTCAGTTCCTAGGGCTCCGGTGCGAGTGGAACACCGTTGGGAAGTCCGTTGATTCGATAGCTGTGGAGTGTCGCCATCGTGCCTCGCACCTCGTTGTAGACCTCGGCTGCGTTCTTGTTGCTGGCCCACACCCGCTTTGCCCACTCGGCCCGATCGGACGCATGACCCTCCAACGCCTGGTCACCGATCCGATGCATACAGTCCGACAGAGCAACAGCAAACTCATCAAGGTGATCGCACGCACGACGGACTTGGTCCGGGCCTGCCGACGCAGAAATACCCCGCCTCACCCGATCGGCCACCGACCGTGCGAAGAGCCAGTTCGTCGACGGTGGCGCCGGAGGAGGGGCGGCGATTGCGCCGATCGCACCCTCTGCCTCGACTCCCGCGTCGTACGCACGCACCAGCGAACGCCTGACGTCGGCCGCCGCACCTCCAATTTCCCCGCCCAACGAAACCATCCTCAGATCACGCTGGCTTCGAGCGCAACGCGGGCATCCATCGAGGCCCAGCGGTAGCGTTGATCCGAGCGACGAAGGCGTCGTGGTGCGGTTCGATGAGCTCGCAGAACATTCGCGTCGCATCTTCGCCAACGGCATCCCATGCGGGAGCGGTCAGCATGTCCGTTCGGAGCTCCAGGTCGAGTCGGAAGCGGCGGCCTTCCGCGTTGATTGCACCATTCGACGCAAAACCTTTCGCTTCGAGCCGCGTCCAGCCAGCAGCGATCTCTTCGTCACCATTGCCACGGCTCCGAGCAATCCACTCCTCACTGCCGTACTCATCCATATCGACCATCACGGAGTGCAGCAGCCCGACCTCGACGGCATCCAAGTCTTCGCTTGCGCACAGCGCCCAGTGGTTGTCTCCACGCAACTCACGCAAGCAGTTCGCAGCAAGCCAGGCAGACAATCCCCTCGTCATGTCATCCGGCCGAGGCACGGCCCGGTGAGCGGCGAACATCGGTCTCGCGCCGAAATGCTGAGAGTCGACACCACGCCACAACGCTTCGCAAAGCCCAGCGAGGTCATCGAGGAGCCCGGGTGCAATCTGCTCCAAGCCGGGCTCGACCACTGCATCACGCACGGCCAAGATCGACTCCATGTCGGTGGCCTCTCGTGCCAAGTTCATCACCGCTTCGATGATCCCGGGGGCCATCGAATACGTGGCAGCCGAAGCGGCCGCTGGGGTGACGTCACCGAGCGGAGCGAGCCGCCACGCAATGATCCAGCCAACGCCCTCGTGCACACCCAACGCCTTGTAGGCGGCGATGGCTTCGGGGTCCCACATGACCCACCCGACAAGGTCGTGACCGGCAAGGCCGGCCCTGGCCGGAAGGTCATACGCCTTGCTCATCTCCGCAGAGTACATGAGCATTGATCAGCGCTGATGAACCAAAATGGAGGCCATCTGGGCTCTTCCGATGCAAGTTCGAAAAACGCCAGGCCGAAAACGAACTCGGTCGCGCCTCACGGATTGGGCTCAGCCGCAGGCGTTACGTGCGTACGAGTACGGATTCACCGGCTGGCCGCCACCCGGATGGATCTGCAGATGCAGGTGATTGGTGGTGGTGTTGCCCGTGCGACCCACGTAGCCGATCACGTCGCCCCTATTAACCGACCGGTTGCCACCGGCATAACCGCTCAGGTGGGCGTAGTAGTAGCGGGTGCCGCTGCCGCCGTAGAGCCGGACCGTCTGACCGCCCAATCTGTTCGACTTGAACTCGATACGACCCGATTCCATTGCGACCAGCGGCGTGCCACTTGGCGAGATGATGTCGACGCCTTGATGCCGGCGGCCCCCCGATCGAGCAGCACCCCACGTATCGGCAAACGCACGCGGACCTGCAACGGGACAGACAAGGGATGACCCCGCACCTTGCGGCGCTTGCTGCGCTGCGACAGGTGCCCGGGCTGGGGCCGTGGTAGCCGCACTATTCCCGCTAGCCGACGTCGCCGCTCGCGCCGCTGCGCCGGCTTGGGCTGCCTCGCCCTCCTTGCGTTCCTGTTCGGCTCGGGATCGCTGTTGGGCCTCGAGAGCTGCACGAACAGCCTCATCTTCCAAACGTTGAGCCTCCACCTCACCCAGATAAACAACCTCTTGTTCAGCTTGAATGATGAGTGTGGCGAACCGTTCCGTCGCCGCTGCTGCCTCGATCTGCTGCGCCTCGAAGGCGTCACGCGTTTGGTTCACTTCGACCATTGCCGCGTCGAAGTCGTCGAGGTTGACGTACAAGTTTTCACTGGCAATGGAGGTGAATACACCGGCGGCAAGCACATCATTTGCTTGATCCATGTCGATCAACAACGGCATAGTCGGTCCACCCGCCCCAACGAAACTACGGACCGCTTGCTGCTCGAGCCCTGCCCGCATCCCTGAGGCCTCGACCTCAAGTTCGTTGAGCCGCTTCTGGGTTTCGGCGACCTCGATCTCGAAACGATCGATGTCAGCCTCGGTATCAAAGAGTGCTTGCGCCGCGGCGTCCGCGCGATCTCGTGCCGCCTGGATCTCGGCAGCCGAGCGTTCGGCCGATGTGCTCCCCGCTGACGCGTCGACGACCGAAACTGGCAGCAGGCTCGCAACGACAACCATCACAGCGCCGCCGAACCGCATGCCGCACCGAACTCGTCGCGTGATCTTGGTTGTACCCGTCATGGCAGACAGACTCTACCAAAATATTGCGTTCCCGTTACATTGACGAAGGGAACCCTCAGGTGGACGTCGAGGCAGCGTCGAATGGTCGCCGCCGTCCCGTAGCGGCTCACCCCCTCGATGATTGGTTCCAAATGGTGTGCGTGGTCGTCGGTGAGGAGTGATCAATGGCGCATCGTCACTCGCTCAGCGCGAACCCCTTGGAACTCACCATCGCGCCAAGGAACCCTCTCAACGTAAAACTTACGTCGGCTCAACCGTGCATCTTGCACACCGCACCACCAGCCTGTGATGGTGATTTGTTCGTCATCCCGCTGGCCGATGCGTGCGGGGGTACTGGCGCTGCTGCTCGCCGGTTGTAGTACTTCGTCGCCGGACTCGATCAGGGGTGCTTCAGGTGCCACCCTGGTTGCTGAGGTCCCGTCCCTGATCACCACCGAAACTGGTGCCGCAACCCCAACGGAGAACATCACCATGTCTGACTCCACCGAGATTCCTGATTCCGTCGAGATGCCCGACTCCACCGCGGTAGCGACCATAGCCACAGAAACTCCGGCGCTAACAGCGCCTGACACAACAATCGGGTCGGCCGAGTGCCGACGGCTGACCGACTTCACGTCTGACGACCCCGCTTGGGTCGTCGTGAATGACGGCGTGATGGGCGGCCGTTCAGACGGTGTCCTCGAAGTCACAGACTCCGTGATGCGATTTAGCGGCACCATCGTGACGCAAGGCGGTGGCTTCACGTCTGTCCGCCTCCGCCTCAACGGCGGAGAACTGGCCAGAGCCACCCGAGTTGAGCTTCGAGTCCGCAGCGACCAACGGACCTATGGGCTGACCTTCAAGGACGCGGCAATCACCAACGGTCGCTCGGTCGCCCACCGCGCCGACCTCAGCGTCGCCTCTGACGTCGATTCCGATGGGTGGGGCATCACCACCCTCTCGTTTGACGAACTCAGCGCCTCGGTCTTCGGCCAATCGATACAAGCGTCTCCATTCGACCCCGCTGGAGCTCAAGAAATTGGGATCATCATCGCCGACGCTGTCGATGGCCCGTTTGTGCTCGAGGTCGACTGGATCGACGCGTGCCAATGAGGTGATCCCTCGTCTCGGCGACGCGCAGCGGGGCGGTTACCTTGAGGTCCGCATGTCGCCAATGAAGTACCGAGAACGCTGATGCCCGACACACCAGCGCCGACAGACCCCGAACACTCGGCATTTCACTCGACTTCCCACTCTTGACAGGATTCGCGTCGTTGCCGTTTATCTCGTGGTCTCGTTCCGTGCCGGCATTGCTCAGTTCGAGAGCGGTTTCATCGGCGTCGATGTCTTCTTCGTTCTGTCGGAATTCCTCATCACGAAGTTGTTGATTGTTGAGCGCGTCCACAGCGACCGGATTGGGTTACTCGGCTTCTACGCCCGACGCATCCGCCGTCTTCTGCCCGCTGCGTGGGTCTCGATCACTGCCACCTGCGTGCTCTTCGTTGCCTTCGCATCTCCGTTCGAACGGACCGCGGTGCTGCGCGATGCCGCACCGCCGCGTTCTATGTCGCCAACTGGAACTTCGTCGATAAGGGGCAGGACTACTTCACTGACTCCCTCGAGTCGAGCCCGTTCCTTGACCTGTGGTCGACCGCCGTCGAGGAGCAGTTCTACCTCGTGTTGCCGCTGGTGATGCTGGGTCTTCTCGCTCCATGGGTCCGTTCTGAAGAGGCGGCCCGAATGATCACCATCGGTGTGAGCGTGGCTGCTGCTTTCAGCGCCATCTATGCGTCGACTCAAACCTGATCCGCGCCGACTACGGCACCGACACGAGGGCCCACCAGCTACTGACAGGCAGCGGTCGCCTTCGCTCTCACCACACCGAGCGGGGCGTCACGTCGGCCAACACAGCGGGCGGCCTTGTGACGGTCGGAGTCAGGGCACCCTTGGCCTCTCACTGTTCACCACCCTCGGTCCGGTAGACCGAGGCGTCGCAGTCACAC
This sequence comes from Ilumatobacter sp., assembly GCA_047610085.1. Taxonomy (GTDB): domain Bacteria; phylum Actinomycetota; class Acidimicrobiia; order Acidimicrobiales; family Ilumatobacteraceae; genus Ilumatobacter_A. The sequence goes on from JBLFZD010000195.1 coordinate 6,161, forward strand.
GCATCGCGATCCTGACCGTGTTCGGTGTCACCGCGACCACACCGACTTCAGGCCCCGCCCGCCTCCTGGGATTTCGACCGCTTGTCCGGCTCGGTGATCTTTCATACGCGACGTATCTGTGGCACTGGACGTTGATCATCATCCTCGAACGCACACTCGAGATCAGACAACGGACTGTCGCAGTCGTCGTCGTACTCGCGGCGACAGCACTCGCAAAGCTCAGTATGGATCTGCTCGAAGCACCGATTCGTCAGCGGTCGATTGAGGCGAGCCGCCGAAACGCCATCATCACGGTCGTCGTGGCGGTGGTTGCAACGTTTGCACTTGGGCTCGGCGTGGTCAGCGTCGTCTCACCGTCCGACCGCAACCAGAGCCGAGCAGCCGATCGAATCGACTTCTCGTAAACACTCTCCCCGAGAGGGCACACCCGTTCCCGACAACATTCTCGACCTCTCGAGTGACGCTGCCATCTCGACGACCATCGTGACCACAGCCCTCGACGCCATGGTGTCGGTCATTGCAGAACCGGACATCGAGACGCCCGCTGAGCCGCCTCTCGGACTGCCTGTCGGAGCGAACACCGAAGGAGTCGGTGAGTCATTTGACGAAGGCCACGGCTGCGTGAATGACGACGTTGACG
>JBLFZD010000196.1:0-6762 GCA_047610085.1 Ilumatobacter sp.
GGCGTTCTGCTTGTGCCCGTGTCGGTTGGTTTGGCAATTTCTGCGGCGGCTGTGCTCGCTGCGTTTGATCTCGATGTTCGCGGTGGAACGTTTGGGTGGCGACAGCCGTTGGGTATTGCAGCCAGCGGGGCCATCGCCCTCGGCGTGCTTCCAGGGCTCCTGGCGATCGGACCGGGTGACTGGAATGCTCCCAGCACACCGCTGGCCCGCCTGATCGAAGCTCGCCTGCCAGATGTGCCGGGTGACGGTTTGGGCGATTATCACGTCCTGCTCCTCGGGGATGCTCGGCTTTTGCCGATCCCGGGTACCGAGTACCGCGACGGCGTCTCGTTTGCGGTGATGGCTGATGACGGCCTTGACGTTGCGTCCCGATGGGCTGCCCCGGTCGATGGCAACGCTGCGATCGTCGATGCGCTTGATCAGATTGCTGCTGGATCAACACAACGTGCGGGCCGACTCTTGGCGCCGATGGGAATCCGCTATCTCGTCGTACCCGAGTTTGACGGCATTGTGTCGACCACTGCGGCGCCTCAGGAGTTGCCGACCGGGCTGATTGATGCCCTTGATGAACAACTCGACATCGTCTCGGCGGTGGGGCTGCCGACCGTTGACTTTTTCGAGAATACAGCGTGGCTCCCAACAGCGTCTTTGCTCGTTGGCGAAACCGCTGAGGCGAGCCTCCGCGCGGGAGACGACGCACTTGTTCGCGCTGATCTCACGCAGGTCACGCCCCTGTTCTCTGGCTTTGACTCCATGACGCTGTCCACCGCCGACGTCGATGCAGGAGTCGTGCACCTCGCCGTTCCTTTTGACTCGAACTGGATGCTCGAGGTTGATGGCACGAAAATCGAAGCGCGCCGTGCATTCGGAATGACCACCGCCTTCGATGTCGAGTCCGCCGGGACGGCGACGCTGTCCTACAGCACTCCGGGCTCGCGGTCATTTGCGCTGTTGTTCCAGGCGGTGCTTTGGGCAATCGCACTCTTCGCCGCGACGCGTGTGAGCGTGCCGCTCGCACGTCGCCGCGGTCCGTTGGTGAGCGACGAGACCCTCATCACGTTTGACGAGTCGATGCCGCTCGATGCGGCAGTGGGTGCGGGCATCGATCCGGGTCTCGATTTGTCAGGTCAAATTGCGCGGTCTGCAGCGGTGGTCGTGGCCGATGAGGAATCACACGGTGTGATCGACGAACAGCCTTGGGTCGACGACCTGATGCCTGAAACGGTCGACGACCCGATTGTGGTCCTCGGAGACCCCGACGAACGACCGGATGGGATCCAAGCCGCCGACCGCGGCGATGGTGTGGACGAAACAGCAACGAAAGACGAATCATGATGAGCCGTCGAGCGATACCGGCACTCGTTCTGGTTCTCGCCGGCCTGATCGGAATGGTCTGGGTGGGCCGCGATACGACGGCAACGACGACACCATTTTTTGCCTCGACAGGCGGCACATGGATGCCTGCGGTCGGAGCATCGGGTTCGCTGACGGGCAGCTGGTTCTGCGCCGGCGTTCCAACCGATGGTGGTGACGGTGTGGGGGGCGAGGTCGTCGTCTCGAATGCTGAGGAGTCTCAGATCGTTGGTCGGTTTATGGTCTTGACCGAGGATGGTGTGGCGGCGGATGAAGGTTTCACCGTTGGAGCGTGGTCGCAGACGCGTATCGATGTCGATGCGTATACGTCGGCCGCATTTGCCAGCGTCGTTGTCGAGATTGAGGGGGGATCGGGCTTCGTCGAGCAGATCGCACGGCACCCTCTCGGGGATTCGGTTGGAGCGTGCTCGAACGACACCTCGGCAACGTGGTACGTCGCCGATGGATTCACCCGTGAAGCGAGCGTCGAAACGCTGATTTTGACCAACCCGTTTGATGAACCCGTTGTTGCCGATCTCAGATTTTCTACAGAGGCTCGCCAGTCCGAGCCGGATCGCTTTGGCGGGCTGATCGTGCCGCCTCGATCGGTCCGAACAATCCCAATCGCTGAGCTCGGTGCGCGGGATGAGCCGATTATCTCGGTGGCCGTTGAAGCCACAGCGGGTCGTCTGGTGGTCGGTCGGGCGCAGGAGTATCGCGGTGGCGGACGCTTTGGCTACGACGTGTCGCTTGCGGCGCCGGAGCTTCGCGACCAGTGGTGGTTTGCTGATGGCGAACGATCCGAAGGCGTCAAGGAGACGTACTCGATCTACAACCCGACCGATGATGAGGTCGAGGTGACGGTGTTCTTCGGTGGTTTAGCCTTGGCCGACACAGCGGTGAACGAAGCCGATCCGCTGATAATCCCGCCGCGTCGAGTGGTGGTTTTCAACCCGTACGCCGACCGTGAGCAGACAGCGATCGACGGCGTGCCGATCGAAGAACCGGAATCGCTCGAAGGTGAAGATGGTGGTTTCGTCGAGTTGCAGAGCCCGTTGCTTGCCCTTCCCAATGGTCGTCATGCAACGGTGTTCTCAACGTTGGGCAAGCCATCGATCGTCGTCGAGCGGGTGCTGACTCGTCCGACCGAAGGAACGATCGCAACATCGGTCGTGCTGGGTGCCCCGCCGCGGCCTGATGGCTTCGTTGCCAGTACCTGGCACCTCGGCATCGGTCCAGAGACTCCGACCCAGCAAGCGCTTGTGATCTACAACATTGATCAGATTGAGGCGTCAATCAGCGTGTCGGTCATCGGCCCGGATGGACCCTCCGTCGTCCCGTCGCTCAGCGCCGTCGCGCTGCCGAGCGGTGGGATCATCACGATTGACCTCACCGATCCTGATGTCTTGGGGCGCGAGCTGATCGTGTCGTCGACGAGTCGGGTTTTCATCGAGCGTCTGTTGCCTCGAGGGAATGGCCTTCCCGGCCGTTCTGGCTCCTGGCTGTTGCCGCAGTCTGGCTGACGCCGACCAGTGGGTCGATAGCCTGGGCTGGTGACCCGGTTGCTGATTGCGCTTGCCATCGTCGTGCTTGCCGTGGTTGTTGCCTACCTGGCTCAGAAGCGCCGGACGCCTGATGCGCCGACCCAGCGGCGCTTCAATGTTCCTGAGCAAATTGATCGCAACGACTTCGACCGGCCCGAAGCGCCATGGCTCGTTGCGGTGTTTACATCTGACACGTGCGACAAGTGTGTTGAGGTCGCAGCGAAGGCGGCGGTGTTGGCGAGCGATCAGGTGGTGGTTCAGAATCTCGAGTTCATCGCCGCCCGTGTTATCCACGAGCGTTACAAGATCGACGCGGTTCCGACACTGATCATCGTCGATAGCCAAGGCATCACGCAGCGAAGCTTCCTCGGTCCGATGAGCGCGACCGACCTGTGGGCAGCGGTGGCTGAAGCCCGCGAACCAGGCAGCACCCCCGACGCCTGCGGCGACCACGGCCGGGAGTGACGCCAGGCAGTGCTCACTCCGACGTCGCACGACCTTGATGGTGAGTCGGGGTCCAGCGCGACGTTCGGGGCTTCGGCGGATACGCGTTGGCTCAAGTGATGGAGTTGCTTCGGTCAGTTCGAAGTCGTGGTTTCGGCCGGTGGTGCATCGCTTCAGGTAGCCATCAGCGCGTGCACCGGTGATCCACCCCGTACGTATCGATTCGAGGTGCGATGTTGCGGTGGGCGGAGTTGCGAGGTGGTGGAGGTTCTTGCGTCACTCTGAGCGATCGCGTTGTGAGTCGATGCCGGATCGTAACTCGCTACGTTTTTTTGCGCCTCATTGTTAATTGCGAATCTGCGCCGCGTGCCATAGTGGCGACATGATTGAACTGGTGTTGACCATCATCGGACGCGACCGGGCAGGCGTTGTTGCTTCGCTGGCCGACGTGGTTCGCTTTCATGACGGCAGCTGGAAGCGCAGCGAGTTGGCCGAGATAGCGGGAACGTTCGCTGGCGTGGTGGTGGTGGAGGTCGGTGACGACCGGGTCGACGAACTCCTCACCAACCTGTTGGTTCTGCGTGACCAGGGGCTGCACGTCACGGCCCAGCAGGTCGAAGAACCCACCATTGCTCCCGAGGCCGACGAGGTGCGCATCCGATTGACCGGTGATGACCGACCGGGAGTCGTCCACGACATCTCCATGGCGATCAGCGAACTCGGTGTCAGTATCTCGCGAATGGGCACGGTCACCGACTTGCCCGGCAAGAACGACGGCAGGCGGTTCGAGATCACCGCTCAGCTCACCGTGCCGGCCGAGGCCGACCTCGACGCTGTGCTTGATTCGATCGGGGAGCTCGCCGTCAGCTTGGGCATCGCACTGGACTTCGAAGATCCGACCGGTGACGACGCTCGGGAGTAGCCCACATCGACTGGACATAACGGAGCAGCGGCCGAAATGGCCGCTGCTCCGCCGGTTCACTTCATGACGATGTCGTCGAGCGTCGGCGCGTTCTCGCCGGACTCGATCATTCCCTGCTGGATGAGCAGGGCAACGGCGGGGCCGTCGATGGTCTCGTGCTCGAGCAGTGACTCAGCAATCAGTTCGAGGCCCCGACGGTGGCGCACCAGGATCTCGTTGGCCCGCTGCTCCTGATCGGTGAGCATCTTGGAAATTTCCTCATCAAGAAGTTTTGCCGTGTCCTCGGAGTACTCCTTGCCCGACGACATCAGGTCGTCGCCGAGGAAGGTGGCCTGTTGCCCACTCCAGGCCTGGGGCCCAACACGGTCAGACATGCCCCACTCGCGAACCATGCGTCGGGCGATACCTGTTGCCTGCTCGAGGTCATTGGCAGCGCCTGAGTTCAGGTTGCCGAATACGACCATCTCGGCGACCCGACCGCCCATGGCCTTGCAGATGGTGTCCTCGAAGTATTCCTTCGAATACGTGTGACGCTCCTGGGGGAGTGACCACGTGACGCCAAGTGCCATACCTCGGGGAAGGATGGTGACCTTGTGGAGGGGGTCGCCATTGGGAAGGACCGTGGCGAGCAATGCGTGGCCACCCTCGTGATAGGCGGTGGCCCGCTTCTCTTCAGCACTCATGATGACGGACTCGCGCGATGCGCCGAGCACCACTCGGTCACGAGCGTTCTCGAAGTCGACGCTCTCGATTTCTTTGCCGCCGCGACGGACAGCAACGAGTGCTGCCTCGTTGACGAGGTTGGCGAGGTCTGCGCCAGACATGCCGACGGTGGCTTGCGCCATGATGTTCATGTCGACATCAGCACCGATTCGCTTGTCACGGCTGTGAACTTCGAGGATCGCCTTGCGCTCGCTGACCTCGGGAACGGGGATCACGATTTGGCGATCAAAGCGGCCCGGACGCAGGAGAGCCGGGTCGAGGATGTCGGGGCGGTTGGTGGCCGCCATGATGACGATGCCTTCGTGGGTTTCGAAGCCGTCCATCTCGGCGAGCATTTGGTTCAGTGTCTGCTCGCGCTCGTCGTGACCGCCGCCCAGGCCAGCTCCACGCTTGCGGCCGATCGAGTCGATCTCATCAATGAAGATGATCGCTCGGCCCATACGGCGGGCTTGAGCGAACAGGTCGCGCACCCGGCTGGCGCCGACGCCGACAAACATCTCCATGAAGTCGGAGCCCGTCACACTCAGGAAGCCGACGCCGGCCTCGCCCGCCACAGCACGAGCAAAGAGCGTCTTGCCGGTACCGGGAGGGCCGACGAGCAGCATGCCCTTGGGGACGCGTGCGCCGATCTCTTTGAAGCGTTCCGGGTAGCGCAAGAAATCGACGACTTCGCTAATTTCTTGTTTGACGCCTTCGTATCCGGCGATGTCGTCGAACGTGGTCGATGGTTTGTCGGTCGTGTACGCCTTGGCCTTGCTCTTCCCGATCGACATTACGCCGCCCATCTGGCCAGAAGCACGACGCTGGATCCAGACGAAGAAGCCGATGATCAAGATGACGGGAAGCATGAATCCGAGGAGGCTGAGCAACGCGTTGCTGCTCGGCGCCTTGAATACGACATCGACGCCCGCTTGACGCACGAGCGTTTCATCGGCCTCCGAGAGGCCACGAGGACCGCCGCCGGTGGTGTTGTACCCGTCGCCGTTCGTGTAATCGCCGGTGATCTTGCCTGATCCGGTGTTGATGGTGGCGTTTTCGATGTTGCCCGCTTCCACCTCAAGGATGAATTCGGTGTAGTCGAGGCTTTCCCCGTCGTTACTCGGCCACAGGCTGGGCACCAGGAGCGCGCCGATTGCGACGAGGGCAATAAGCCACCAGCCCCACTTCGGGAAGCCACTTTTAGTTTCACCTTCGGCGGAACCGGAGTTATCGGTCTCGACCTTGTTCTTCGAGTTCTTGGAAGCTGGCCGTTCGGGCTTTGACGGGCGGCGCTGACCCCGACCGCCACCCGGAGGCGGCGGAGGTGGGGGAGGAGGCAAGTTGCTCATGTAACCATGATACGAGCCGGGCAAAGGGTTGCCAGGTCGTGCATGCGGAACCAATGTGGAAACAGCCACATCGATATCGGGAATACATTGACCTCAGCCGCACTCCTGTTCGTTTCCGGCCTTGTTCGTTTCCGGCCTGGCAGTTTTCGAACTTTGTTCGTTGCGCCAGGTCGTGAGGACGGCAGCGGGCCTCGTTGTGGATGGACCATCCACCACACGGCGCGCGCCGTCGTTTAGCGTTTTCTCCATGGATGATGGGCGCGAGAACACACAAAACCAGAACAGCCTGTTCGACCGGATCGCACGTGAGATTGCCGAGACGTCGAGCGCTTTTCCAGCCGATGAGACCGCAGGGTTGATGCAGGTTGACGAATCGCTGCCCGGTGGCATTCTGCTCGAGCGCGAAGGGGCCTGGCCTGCGCCTGACAGCTCCACACAGATTGAGCGC
>JBLFZD010000197.1:0-6682 GCA_047610085.1 Ilumatobacter sp.
TCAAGGATCAGTTGAAAGGTGTCGAAGTCGACACTGCGGTTGAGGAGCGTCGAGTAGTTCACCCCTGGCACACCAAACACGCCTCGATTCCAGTCGGTCGAGATGGCCGTTGAGACCGGCCCCATGACTCCGCCTTGGGAGATCCCGTAGTAGTAGAGCTCGTCAGTCTTGATGAGCGGCACGCCGTCGGCTGATTGGAATACGGCGTCGGAGACAAGCCCGGCGGGATGCTTCATCAAACGACCGAGGAACAAGGTGTTCAGATGTCCTTGAAGCAGCCGGTCGACGAGCGTCGAGAAGTTCCCGGGATCGATGAGCGACGCAGCAGCATTGCCGGTGTCTTCGTCCGCCATGCCGATCAGCGCGGTGCCACACACGACGTAGTTGTGATTAACGGCGAGAAGCGTTGGGCCAGCTGAGGTCACCTGTCGTTCCGTTCCGAGCAGACCGTGCCCGTAGACGAGCGCTGCACCGGGTGCTTCGGGAGTTGAGGTATCGGTGACTTGGCAGCGGAACGCAGCCTCGAACGTGCCGTTGATCGTCGGCAGGTCGGAGTCGTTGGAGAGGTTGAGCCCAGAGCCACTACTTCCGTCACCTTCCAGGTAGAGCGGCACGTCGAACGTGCCTTCGATGACGGTTCGATTCTCGTCCGGCTGAGGTTCGACGGTTGCAATCGTGAAGGACGGGGCCTCGTCGCCGAGCTCGGCGAAGGCGTCGTCGCGCATGTGGACGAGCGGCCCGGTGAGGCTGTCGGTTGAGATGACCGTGAAGTCCCATGCGATCGTCAGGTCGCTGCGCTCGACGCCAGCCGCTTCAAGGTCGGCGAAGATCTGCTCCATCGATTCTCGGCGTGCCTCGATCTCGGGCACGTCGGTTTGGAGCCGGTCGCGATAGGCGCGGAACGCGTCGGTTGGCTCGACCGGATTGCCGTCTCCGTCGACGGCGTTACGGATTGCGACAATGATCCGGTGGCCTTCGGAGTAGTTCGCGGCGGGCCGCAGGAAAAGGGCTTGCCGTTCGAGGTCAGTGGTGTTTGAATCGAGTTCTGCCCAGTGTGGCCAACGCTCACCTGTCGTGGCGTCGATGATCACACTGGCGGACGACGACTCGACCGATTGAGCAATGTTGGTGATCGGCGTCAGGCCTGTCGCCTCGGGGTCGATTCCGGGGAGCAGTACCAGCGCAGCACTGCCGGGGCTGAATCCATCGTTACGGTTCTGGCGAGAGACGTCGATGGCGAGGCCGTCGGCGTTGACGGGCATCGACGCTGCTGCGAACGCAACCCGTCGCCCGGTGACCGCCGCCGGATCAGCAACGGTGAGGGCATCGGATGGGAACGGCAACAGACACGCATGGCCAACAACCTCGCAACGTTCAGCGTCGTCGATATCGAGCTCGATCGTTCCGGCGAACTCCGCTTCGAGTTCGGGCTCCGGCGCAGGCTCGGTTGTCGACGGATCTGTGCTCGGTGGGTCGTTTGCAGGCGGGTCGGCGGCCGGTGGCTCGGTTTCAACGGGAACGCTCTCAACTGCGGGAGCCGAACCGGAAGACGCATCGGTGTCCGCCGACTCCCCGCCCGAACTACTGCACGCCGCAACGAAGAGGGCCGCGGCCAGAAACGCTGAGAGTTGTCGCATCCCGCCAGCGTTGCAGAATGACCCATGGCCCGGCGACGCGCTCGCCGCCAAGGCCAGGTCGCTTTGGGATCCATGGGGTGAGCCTTGTCCGACCATGGCGCCAGTCGCTCGCGATGACGAAGCCCGACAACGAACCGTTGCCCAAGATCGGTTCGTCGCCGATCGTATGCAGCTGATCGGGCCAGCCGTGGCGCCGATAGAAACCCGATGCCGCGTCGACCACGGCCATGTCGGCCCGCCACCGGATCGCAGCGGACTGCTGATCGCTCTTCACGGGCATCGTGAACAAGGACGTGTCGGGGGCAACATGATCCGCCACAATCACCTGGCTTGCGGGCTGCGGCGTGACGCAGCGATTGCTGCGTGCTGGTCGTGGTCGTCGTGACCACAGATTGCAGGGACCCCACGACCGTCACGGACACCGTGCCCCCGAATTCGAGGTTCCATCCGGTGAGGTCGTCGTGATCTCCCAGCAACCGCAATATCAGGACGGTACGACCAGCAACATCCTCGTCGACCCGGAAATCAGGGGATTCTTCGGAAGACGAGTTGATGGCCAGGAATTGGCCTTGAAATACCAGAAGATCTTCCAGCACTTGAGGCCCCACAAAGAACAAAACCTCGAGAGTGACCGCCGCTGGTGGTGGACTCAACCCTGGCCCCGCCCGGTCAGGCTTGGCGGGACCCGAGCACCGCATCGACGCTCGTCTCGGACCCTTCGCGGACGATCGTGATGCGAATCGCGTCACCCGGGTCACGGCCACCGATTGCATCGCCGACACCGTCGGGCGACTCAACCGGTTCCCCGTCGATCGCAGTGATGAGATCACCAACGAGCAGCCCAGCAGCGTCGGCTGCGGAGCCGTCGCTCACGTCCAGCACCAGCGCTCCACGCAGTTCGCCATCGGAGTCGACTCCGAGCTGAGCCGCGGTCTCCGGTGTGAGCGGAGCCGAGCTGATCCCGAGGAACGCTTGGAGCACGGGCTCACCCGCGGACAGGGTGTCAAGAATTGGTCGTGCGGGATCGATGGCGATGGCGAAGCCCACGCTCTGTGCCATCGGTGAACCCGCAGAGTTAATACCGACAACCTTGCCGTCGAGATCAAAGAGCGGGCCACCCGAGTTGCCCGGATTGATTGCCGCATCGGTCTGGATGAGCTCGGTCAGGCGGGTTCCGTCGTCGATCCGAATCGATCGATCCAGCGCCGACACAATGCCAACCGTCGCCGTTGGGCTGCCCTCGAAGCCGAGTGAGTTGCCGATGGCGACAACTCGCTCGCCAACTTTGAGGTCGCCGGATGAGCCGAACTCGACAGGTGTGAGGTCGTCACGCCCCACCTGGATCACTGCAAGGTCCTCCGACCGCGCTACACCGAGCACGGTGGCCATCTCCGTCGTGCCGTCAGCAAATTCGACCTCCACGGTGGCGGCGTCACCGACGACGTGCGCGTTGGTGGCAATTCGTCCATCAGCCGAAATGACAAAGCCGGTCCCGGTTCCGCGGCCTATCGACGTGACCGCATCGATGCGCACGACACTCGGGCGAACCGTCTCAAAAAGACCTGAGACGTCCGCGGTCGAAGATGTCGCTGCTGGTGCTGCTGCGTCGAGCACCACGGACCTGGCATTGGGGGTGACGACCGCATCGGGTGTCGAGGCCCGGCCCGCAACCGCTCCTCCCAATGTGCCGCCGGCGATGGCCACCATCGTAAGAGCAAGCGCTGCGCCTCGGCTGAGACGGGACTTTGACGGAGATGTCGACGTGGGCGGCCCCACCGGAGGCTGCCATCTCGATTCTGAGGTCCATGGTGCGGGCGCGGATCGGGCCGAGTGCGGGCCTTGCGGAGCGAAGCCCGGCATCGGCGGTCCCTGGGGACGGGAGTTCGGTGGGGTTGCGTCGTACACGTCGACGTCCTTTGGGGTGCGGTTCGGATTGATGGGAATCATCTTGCTCGTCGCTTCCTGAAGGAACCCTGAACTCCGCTGAACGCACCTTCAGCAAGTTGGGTGAGGCCTCAGGCTCACGACCGGCGGCTCCTGGCACACTGTCGCCCATGAGGCTGCTGGTCGTCGAGAACGAAGTGAAGCTGGCTCGCTCCCTGCAGGACGGTCTGACCGCTGATGGGTTCTCGGTCGACATTGTTCACGACGGCACCGAGGCGCTGTGGATGACCGACGTCAACTCATACGACGCCATTGTGCTCGACCTCATGCTGCCAGGCACCAACGGCTTCGTCGTCTGTCGCACATTACGCGAGCGCGAAGACTGGACCCCGATCCTTGTACTCACCGCGAAAGACGGTGACCTCGATGAGGCCGAAGCACTCGATACGGGGGCCGACGACTACCTTCGCAAGCCTTTCTCGCACGTCGTTCTCGTCGCACGGCTTCGCTCCCTTCTGCGGCGCGGTCCCGACGTCCGGCCGACCGTGCTTCGGGTGGGCGACCTGGTCCTCGACCCATGGAGCCGCACCTGTCGACGTGGCGAAGTGGAGGTTGCTCTGACCGCCCGAGAGTTCTCCGTCCTCGAACATCTCATGCGCAACGCCGGGGCGACCGTCTCGAAGCAAAACATCCTCGACCAGGTTTGGGATGTCGACTTCGCCGGCGATGCCAACATCGTCGAGGTCTATGTCGGCCACCTGCGAAAGAAAATCGACGAACCGTTCGGGCGAACGACAATCGAGACGGTTCGCGGGGTCGGTTACCGGTTGCGCGAGGAGCGGCCATGAATGTGTCGTCGTCGATTCGTGGGCGCACCACCATCTTGGTCACTCTGCTCTTTGCCCTGACGCTGATCGTCTCGGGGGTGGCATTACTGACCGTCCTTCGACGCACCATGATCGACAACATCGACACTGCGTTGGCGCTGCGTGCAGCGGACCTTGGCGCGCTGACCGCGAGCGGCGTCGCACCGCGCAACATCACGATCCCTGACGACGGGACCTCCTTCGCACAGATCATCCTCAATGACAACGTCATTGCCTCGAGCACCAACGTTCGTGGTCAACCAGCCGTCGACACGTTGGCGGATTCATTGGAAATCACCGTCCGGCAGACATCGGGCGACGACGAGGTGTTTCGGCTGCTTGTGACCGAGCAGAACAGTCCGGCAGGACCGGTGACGATCGCTGTCGGGACGACCCTCGCTGACATGGAACGAACGATTCGTGTCGCTACCTGGACGCTCATCGTTGCCGGTCTCGCCCTTCTGACCCTTGCCGGTGCTGCCACGTGGGCCGTCGTGCGTCGAGCGCTCAGACCCGTCGACGCGATGCGCGCGGAGGTCGCCGATATCACCGTGGGCGGCCTCGACCGTCGCGTATCTCAACCGGCGACCGACGACGAAATCCGTTTACTCGCCGACACCATGAACGACATGCTCGGACGCCTTGAGGCGGGCACCCGTGCCCAGCGCGACTTCGTGAGCGCCGCGTCACACGAGTTGCGAACTCCGATCGCCGTGATCCGTCACGCGCTCGAGGTTGCACGAGTGTCCAATGCTCCGAATTGGCACGACGTCGTTGACAGCGTGCTGGAGGAGGACCTCAGGATGGAACGCCTCGTCGACGACCTCCTCCTGATCACACGAGCAGATGCAGGCGTGTCAACGAGCGCCCGCTGGACCACCATCGACCTCGATGACATCGTGTTCGAAGAAGCCCGTCGTGTCCCTTCAACCGTGGGAATCGACCTGGCTCGAGTCTCGGCTGGCCAAGTCAACGGCGACGGCGATCAACTGCGAAGGGTGATCCGAAACCTGCTGGACAACGCGCTACGCCACGCCACCCACACCATTGCAATCGAACTCAACAGCGTCGACGGACGAGTCAGCGTCGCCATCGACGATGACGGGCACGGCATTGCACCGGAGGACCGGAAGCGGATCTTCGAACGCTTCGTCCGCCTCGACGAATCACGAAACCGCTCCGACGGCGGTGTCGGGCTCGGGCTCCCAATCGTCGCCGAGTTGGTGGACGCGCATGGAGGTGACGTCCACGCTGAAACCAGCGAACAACTCGGCGGAGCGCGGTTGGTGGTGACGTTGCCCGACGCACGAGCTCGATAGGCGTCGTGCCCGAGTCGAGCCACGACCTTGAAGAGGCTGATGGTCGCGAGCAGCACCTGGCCGAACGGCGACGAACGTGACCCAGGCTCAGGAGATTTGTCGGTGGACGACCACGAACAACGGTGGACCGTGTGGCTGCCAGTAGATCCGTGCCGTGTCCGAAGCCTGCCCGGCCGCTGCAGCCCTTGACGCATGTGGCGTTCGTTCAGAACCGCAGCACTGCAGCAATGCGTCCGTGCTCTTCAAGGGTTGACGGGTCGACAAGAGCGGTGTGGCCGCCGTTCTGGAGGACGGCTTCGATGATCTCATCGACAACGTCGTCGGTGACATTACGGTGACGCTCCTCTGTCGGGTGGAGGTGGCCGTTCTCGTCGATGCGAGCTGATAGCGCGTAGTCGTCCTCGACCACAAGCAGATCCACGCGGCCTTCGCTCGCGAGCGGCCAGACCTCATCGACACCGGCTGCGTACCGCTTGGCTGAGCGCGCCCGATCGAGTTGGCTGAACGCCCGATCTTGTTGGAGTGCTTTCCAGTCGAGTACGACGGGCCAGACCAGAGTGTGTAGATCCGACGCAGCGGTCCGGTCGCGGTTACCGGCAACGTGGCCAATGACGTCGAGAGCATCGGCGTCAATCAGTTTGGCGGTGGTCCGTTCGACCCCGGCGGTGATGGTTGGGATCGCGAACTCGCCGTTCAACTTGCGCACGGCGACATCGACGTCGTGCGACCAGACCGTGTCGCTGGTGTCCTCGGGCCGATTGAGCGGCCACTGTGTCGAGGTTTCCTCGACGAGGCGCTGTCGATCCCCGAGAAATGCACGGATCGTCGAGTCGCTGACCGTCAGTACCCGATAGCTCGCAGTCCGGTTGAGGTCGGCGACGAGATCGCGGGTGGCGAACGTTTCGTCGATGACAACTCTTTCATCGACGGCCCCACCCAGGGTGATCGCCGCGCTGTAGTCGCTCGATACACACAT
>JBLFZD010000198.1:0-6672 GCA_047610085.1 Ilumatobacter sp.
AAGCCGAACCGGCCGGCATGGGTCCCGTACGTGGGCCAATTCCTCGCTGATTTGCGCGACGAACCCGTGGCCAAGCTCTCAGCGGCCACCGTGGCGGCCACCCATTCGGCGTTCGGGCACCGGCTCGGCACGCCAGCAGCCTGACGGCCTCGACGCCGTGCGACGGCTCGCTCCACCAGCCGACAGATACGCTGACGGTGAGCAGCAACCATGGCATTCGAAGACTCCGACCGGCGACGTTCCGTACTCCTGGCACTCCTCACGCTCATCGCGCTTCCAGCGATCTACATCTACAGCCGTTCGATCGATGAATCGCCTCGCTCCGAAGCCACCCCCACCGAACTCAGAGTCGACGGCGAGGTCCTGACCGCCAGCGACAACGGGCCAGCTCGCCCGCCGATCGAGTTCCCCGATGCTGCACCGATCTTCCTCGACGGCCCCGTCGCCGAACTGAGCCCACGCGTCGCTGAAATAGCCGTGCCAGCTCGGCCAGCCACCCCAGCGCTCCGGTTCTCGGCAAGCTTTCGGAGCACGGTTAACGGAGTTCGTTCATGCCTCGTGAAAGAACTCCGTTCAGGGCTGTCGGTCACCGTCACCAACCTCGACAATGGCCGCTCGATTACCTGCGTCACCTCGATCGCTCCGTTCAACCAAACCGCCGACCTCGTCATCCATACCAAGGCGTTCTCCTTGCTTGCCGACCTCACCGAAGCACCGATAACAGTCGAGTTAGTCCAGTGAAACGGCCAACGCAATGACCCATTCACGTCCGATGATTCGCGAACTCCTCGACGATCACGGCCTTGCGCCCCGGCGAGACCTCGGTCAGAACTTCGTGGCCGACCCCAACACGGTTCGGCGAATTGCGGACTTGGCTCGCGTTGGGCCCGGTGACCATGTGGTCGAGGTCGGTGCAGGATTCGGCTCGTTGACCCTCGCGCTCGCGGAGACCAAGGCGTCGGTCATGGCAGTGGAGGTCGATCGCGGCATTATCCCGGTGCTCCGAGCGATCATTGACGAATCTGGCGTCGACAACGTGACCGTGGTCGAAGCGAACGCAATGGAAACCGATTGGGATGAGTTGCTCGACCCGAGCATTCCCGGTGGCTGGACATTGGTCGCCAACCTTCCCTACAACGTCGGCACCCCGCTGGTGTGCGACCTCCTCGACGAAGTGCAACACGTCACGAGAATTCTTGTGATGGTGCAGCGTGAGGTTGCGGAACGATTCGCCGCTCGTCCCGGCGACAGCGCATACGGAGCGATCAGCGTCAAGGCGTCGTACTGGGGCACGGCTCGAATCGTCGGGCATGTTCCCGCATCGGTGTTCTTCCCCAAGCCCAACGTCGAGTCTGCTCTCGTCGAGATCGTCCGACGCCAGCCTCCCGATATCGACCCTGTTCCGCTCTTCACCCTCGTGAAGAAAGCATTCGGTCAGCGCCGCAAAATGCTCCGTAAGTCACTCTCGGGCATCGTGACCGCAGAACAGTTCGAGGCGGCTGACGTGTTGGAAACAGCACGACCCGAAGAACTCGGTGTCGATGCGTGGGTTCGCCTGACCGCTGTCACCCTCGCTCGATGAGCCTCGCCAACACGGTGAACGGCGGCGTCATGATCCGAGCCAACGCCAAGCTCACCCGAACCTTGCGGCTGACCGGACGACGTGCCGATGGATTCCACCTCCTCGACGCCGAGATGGTCAGCCTTGAGTTACACGACCTCATTACGATCGACCCGTCACGGACCGGAATCACCGTGACCGGCCCATTCGCTGCAGGGGTTCCGACCGACTCGACGAACCTGGTGCATGCGGCACTCGAAATGGTCGGACACACGGCGCACATCACTATCGACAAGTGGATTCCTCACGGCGGCGGCCTCGGCGGTGGCTCAACAGATGCAGCTGCAGTGCTGCACTGGGGTGGCTTTGGAACCGAACCTGGACAGCTCGTAGCAGCGTCACACCTTGGTGCGGACATCTCGTTTTGCCTCGTAGGGGGTCGGGCACGGGTCACCGGCATCGGCGAGATCATCGAGCCACTCCCTCATGTCGCTCGTGAGATCACGCTGATCATCCCCCCGCTTGGCGTTTCAACACCGGCTGCATACCGATCGTGGGACGAACTCGGTGGGCCAACCGCCGACGGCCCCAACGATCTCGAGCCCGCAGCCATTGCGGTTGAACCACAGATGGCCTGGTGGCGCGACAAAATTGCCGACCGAATCGGACAACTCCCCGCACTTGCCGGGAGCGGCGCCACATGGTTCACGGAGCGATCGTTCACGGAGCGCGAGCGCGATAACGCCCTCGGCGACTTGGTCGACGAGGGCGCTCGGATCGTGGTCACCCACACCACGGCAAAGCCGTTTGGTGTGGTGACGGACGGTACGAAGTAACTACTTGCGACGTTGGTGACGCGTACGGCGCAGCATCTTCTTGTGCTTCTTCTTACGCATGCGCTTGCGACGCTTCTTAATCAGTGAGCCCATAAGGCACGCAACACTATCGGACGTGTGCGAACACGCCACGCGCCGATACCGTTACGACTGCCGTCCCGGGTCGTCTAACGGCAAGACAGCGGTTTTTGGTGCCGAGAATGGGGGTTCGATTCCTCCCCCGGGAACTTTGTGATGTCGCGCGGCATCCCGGACACCCGAACCTGCGTTATGGGTTCGGGTGTTTTGGTTTTCGGGGGTCTCTGGGGCCGCCTTCTGGGAGTCCGGTGGGTTGGTATGTGCGGTTGGTGTCGGTGATGCCGATGTCGGGGTCTTTGGCGAGGCAGATGACGCGGGTTCGTGCGTGGGCACGTCCGATTCCGATCTTGAACATTCGGCTTTGGTGACCGAAGATGATTTTGTCGCCGACATCAACTCGGTCGCGGCGGACTCGCCAGTGCGGGTCGTCGCGATCCGTCGGTGCTGCTTTGAGTCGGGCCTAATACGCAACTGCCGGGGTGGACCGATTGGCGAGTGAACGATGTGGGCGGCGATGGTTGTATTCGTCATCAAACACGTCGAGCAGCGTCTCGAGATCGGTGACTGTGGTGGGCTGGTCAAGTTGGGCTCGAAACCATTTTTTGAGGGTCTGTTGGAAACGTTCGACCTTGCCGCACGTGGTTGGATGATGTGGCCGGCTGTTCTTCTGAACGACTCCCATCGGGACTAGCAAGATTTCGAGTCCATTGCGGCCGCTGTTGCCGCCCCCAGAGAACCTGGTCGTGAAGATCAGACCGTTGTGGGTCAACGTTGAGTAACAAACCCCATGCTCAACAACGGTGTCGGTCAACGTGTCGACAACGACCTGGCCCGAAACTCGTCGGTGCGCGGTGATCGACAATGCCTTTGGAGAGTGATCATCAAGCCACGTCAACACCTCGACTCCGACACCACCACGTGATGGTGGTGTTCGAGATGCCAGCGGACCGTGGCCATCCCAGCATCCAACCCTGATGTGACGAGTCGTTGCCGCGTCGCGACGATCAGTTCAACAGTGTCTGTGTCGGTCTTGTTCGGCGACGTGTGCGGCCGTTTCGAGCGAGGCTCAAACGCCGCGCCACCCTCAACGCGTTAACGGGCCACAAGTTCATAGATCCACGATCTCGATACCTCGTAGTCGGCCAACACCTCACCCACCGATCGTTCCTCGAACACCACTGCTGTGATCACCAAACGAGCTTTCGACACTCACAAAGTGTCCGCCACCACCCACCACCAGATCCCCACAATCACCACCGCGCTGTCAGGGACGACGCGACACACCCGTCCGGGATGTCCTGACAGATCACACCTCCCCCGGGAACTTCATTTGCTCTATGGCGCCGAGCGGCTGCGCCACCCGTAGATCAACGGTTCGCTTTGGCTCGTTGCGAGTAGCGTGTTTCACTATGAGCGTCTCGGCGATTGTGTTGGCGGCTGGAGAAGGCACTCGGATGCGGTCCTCGCGACCCAAGCCGCTGCACATGATCTGCGGGCGAGCCATGGTGCTCCACGTCATTTACGCGCTTGAGAAGCTCGCACCGGAACGCACGGCGATCGTGGTCGGCCACGGTGCCGACCAGGTCACCAAGAAGGTGCAGTCGATGGCACCAAGTTGGGCCAACGTTGCATTCGTCGAACAAATCGAACAGAACGGCACCGGTGACGCTACGGCCATCGGGATGACCGCATTCGACGGCGACGACTACGACGATGAGTCGACGATCGTGATCCTCCCTGGCGACACGCCGCTCTTGCAGCCCGACACGCTCGACCAACTCGTCGCCGCCCACGTCGCGAATCAAAACGCTGCAACGCTGCTCACCAGCGTGCTCGACGACCCGACGGGCTACGGCCGCATCGTGCGCAAGAAGGACGGTCAGGTCATGCGCATCGTCGAACAGCGCGATGCGTCACCCGAAGAACTCGATATCAAGGAATGGAACACTGGCATCTTGTGTTTTCGCCGCGATCTTCTCGGTCCAGCCTTGCGCAACCTGACCACCGACAATTCCCAGGGCGAGTACTACCTCACTGATGTGATTGCTGCGCTCGCAGAGATGGGCCACCGAATCGGCGCCGTGAAGGCTCCCCCCGAGGAGACCCAAGGAGTAAACGATCGTTGGCAGCTTGCGCTTGCCGAACGTGAGCTCCGCAATCGGACGAACCGTCGCTGGTTGCTGAACGGCGTCACCATGCTCGACCCGCGCCAAACCTTCATCGATGTCACGGTCACAATTGGGCGTGACGTCACGCTGTACCCCGGCACCATGCTCCAGGGAACCACGAACATCGGCGATGGCTGCGAGATTGGACCCGACGCTCGACTCGTCGACTGCGTTGTTGGCGACGACGCCACCGTCACGCACACGGTCGGCCACGAAGCCAACGTCGGACCATCGTCATACGTTGGCCCATACGCACATCTTTCGGCCGGGTCAGCTGTTGCTTCGAAAAGCGTGACCGGAGCGTTCTACACTGCGCCCGCTGGTTAATCGTCAGCGCCCGGCTCGCATCTCCACCACCCGCCAACGCGGGAAAGGCTCCGCCACCATGGAAAAAGTCACGACCAAGCGACTCGCGCTCTATACCGGGCGTACCCACCCGGCGTTGGCCCAGCAGGTGGCAACCCATCTGAACATCGAAGTCGGCAACGACAATCTCGTCGAGTTTGCCAACGGTGAGGTTCGCTGCAGCTTCGGCGAGTCGGTGCGCGGCACCGACGTGTTCATCATGCAAACCCACTTCGGTGTCGACGGCCGGTCGGTGAACGACTCGCTTATGGAGCACCTGATCATGATCGACGCAGCCTCGCGTGCGTCGGCGAAGCGGATCACCGCCGTGTGCCCGTTCTACGGATACGCCCGCCAAGACCGCAAGGCTGCGGGCCGCGAGCCGATCACCGCTCGCCTCGTTGCCGACATGTTTAAGGCGGCAGGCGCCAAGCGAATGATCTCGATCGACCTGCACTCCGGTCAAATCCAGGGCTTTTTCGACGGCCCGGTGGACCACCTCACCGCCATGCCCGTTCTTGAAAAGTATGTGCGTGAGAACGCAACCGAGCCAGTCATCGTGTCCCCCGACGCTGGCCGTATCAAAGTCGCCGAGCGCATGGCCCAGCACCTCGGTGATATTGGCGCCGACCTCGCCTTCATTTACAAGAAGCGGCCCAAGGGCACCACCAACGTCGCAGAAGCTGCCGAGGTCATGGGTGATGTTGAGGGACGCACCTGCGTACTCACCGATGACATGATCGATACCGGTGGCACGATTGTCTCCGCTGCCGAGCTCCTTAAGAAGCGCGGCGCCAAAGAAGTGTGGGCAATGGCCACGCACGGATTGCTGTCCGGTCCCGCCATCGACCGGTTGAAGAACGCTCCGATCGAACGCCTCGTCCTCACGAACTCGCTGCCGTTACCCGACGAGAAGCAGCTCCCCAACGTCCACGTCCTGTCGGTTGCGCCACTGATTGCCGAAGCACTGGGCGCCGTCTTCGACGACACCAGCGTGAGCGACATCTTCGACGGCGAAAACCTCTCCTGACGGACCGGCCCAAAGGGCCACCGATCGGTATCGGCGCCGATAGCGTTGCGTGCTGCTGTATTTCGATTCGGTAGCACTTGGCGATGATCAGATTCGCTAGGCACCTGCCGCACACGTTTGGACAAACACCACCATGACCGAGACCATTCTCAACGCAACATCCGGCCGCGAAACCGGTAGCCCCGCAACCCGTCGCCTTCGCGCCGAAGGCCGAGTTCCCGCCGTCGTCTACGGGATGGGAATGGAGCCGCTGAGCATCTCCGTTGACCGTCGCGAACTCCGTGGCGCCGTTTCAGGTTCTGCCGGCCTCAACACGATCCTCGATCTCACGATCGACGGAACCATGTACCCGTCGATCATCAAGGACGTTCAGCGCCACCCCGTGCGCCGGAACATCGCTCACCTTGACTTCATCCAAGTCAACCTGACCGAGGCCATCATCGTTCGGATCCCGGTCCGTCTCGAAGGCGAAGCCAAAGAAGTCGAGGCCAACGGCGGCTTGGTCGACCAAATCATCACGGCGATCAACGTTTCCACCACGCCGCGCAACATTCCAGATGTCATCGTCTTCGACATCAGTGAGATGGACATGGACTCGACCATCACCGTGGGCGACCTCGCCATGCCAGACGGCGTGACCGCAACCACCGATCC
>JBLFZD010000199.1:0-6657 GCA_047610085.1 Ilumatobacter sp.
GGGCCAACTCCGACCGAATCTTCATACCGATGACCGATGACCGATTACCGATTACCGATTACCGATTACCGGGGGAATACCGAATCGATGCCACTCCGGCATCACGCAACCTTTTGGGGGAAACATGTACGGATCGCATCAATCGGCGAACCGAGGCGGCGCACGACGCTCGCTCGGTGCACTACTCGCCACGTTCGCACTCGTCGCTGCGGCATGCAGTAGCAGTGACGACGCATCAACGAGCACCGACGCTGCGGCGGTCACAACCGACGCGCCTGAGGAGGAGACCGTCGAGACCGACCCACCTGAGACAGAACCGACGGAGGCAGAATCAACCGATACTGCAGTGCCCGCCGACGAGCCTCCGGCCGACGAGCCAACCGACACCGAACCAGCTGAAGCAGCATCGTGGACCAATTCGTTCCCCGACCTTGCGCCGCCCACCGGTGACGAGATCGTTGTTGGTCTCGTCAACAGCGAAGGCTCACCGGGGCTCGACTTCCCCGACGTCCGCAACTTCTTGAGCGCCACCGTCGACTATCTCAACGACCACGGAGGCCTCGGCAACCGACCCATCAAGCTCGAGACCTGCGCGGCGAACGGTTCGCCCGAAGGTTCACAGGCTTGTGCTCAGGAACTCACCGCGAAGAACGTCGAGGTTGTGGTGATTGGACTCGACGTGTTCGTCGATTACCCCACCTATGAGGCGGCCGGAACGCCGCTGATCGGCATGCTCCCGATTCTGCCCACCGACAACACTGCGAATGCCCGGTACCTCACCGGCGGAAACTCCACCACGGTTGGCCAAATGGCCGCAGTCGTCAAGGAGTTCTTCGGAGCGTCCACGGTGGCCATCGTGAGCGCCGACAATGCCGGCGCCAACTCCACCGAGGCTGCTCTGACCGCAGCACTCGACATCGCTGGCGTCGAACACACCACCGTCAAGGGTGGCGACAACGAGACCGACGCAGGGTTCCAAGGCCTGATGCGTCAAGCTGCCGACAACGATCCCGACGTGCTGATTTCGCTGTACGCCGATGCTGGTTGCATCGGGACGATCCGTGGCCGAGCATCGCTGGGCATCGAGATTCCGGTCGTCACCACAGCGATCTGCGCCGACAGTGACGTCATCAGCGAGGTCGGCGACGACGCCCTCGGCTGGTACTTCGTCGGTATCTCCTCACAGGAAGACAACGCCGAACTGGCCATCCTTCAAAACATTCTGGCACCTTTCATTGGAGTTGCACCAGAAGAAGTCGACTCGACGGCTCTCGGCCTCGGCGGCCTCGGTTTGACGACGATGCTCTCGATTGCCGGCTACGCCAACCTGCTGGTTGAGGCCGGCGGCGATCCAACCGGTCAGGGGATCTTCGACTTCATCGGCGAAGGAGAGGGCCTGACCTATTGGCCCGGCACCACCGACATCGACTGCGGAGCGGCGGAGGGATACCCGGCAATCTGTGCATACACCAACCCGGTGGCGACCTACGACACCAGCGGTGCAGTTCTAACGGCGGTGGGACTCGAGAAGGTCTCTGCCATCCCTTACCTGCCGTGACCTGAACAACACCCTCAACCTCAGAAACGCACCATGATCGACTATCTCTTTTACATCCTGCTCGGCAGCGCAGCAGGTGCAATTATCGCAGCACTGGGTCTCGGGTTGGTCATCACCTTCCAGGGATCCGGTGTCGTGAACTTCGCTCAAGGAGCGATGGCGATGTGGGTTGCGTACGTGTACGCGGATCTGAGGCGGGGGGCATACCCCTTCCCAATTCCAGGACTCCCGGATCGATATCACTTCGGTGACGACGTGGGATTCTTGTGGGCGATGTTTCTGTCGTTGTTGACAGCTGCCCTCTTGGGATTGGTGGTCTACCGGCTGGTCTTCAAGCCGCTCTATCATGCGCCGGCGCTCGCGAAAGTTGTGGCGAGTGTCGGCGTACTGATCATCCTCACCTCCCTCGTTGATCGGCGCTTTGCGAACGATTCAACCCTGCGTGTGGGAGGCATCCTGCCGAATGAGCCGGTCACGATCACCGACGATCTGACCATCCCGCGTGATGGCCTGTGGCTCGCGCTGATCGTCATCCTGATCGCTGGCGCACTGTGGCTCACCTCGCGCTACACCCGGCTCGGCCTGGTCACACGAGCCGCTGCCGAGAATGAAAAGGGAGCCGTGCTCCTCGGCTACTCCCCCAACCTACTGGCGACCCTCAGCTTCGTCACGGCCTCGGTGGTGGTCGGGTTCGTTGCGATTCTTGCGTCGCCGATGATCTCGATCAGTTCCACCGTCTTCACGTTCTTGTTCCTCGTGCCCGCGCTGGGCGCTGCGCTCATTGGCAACTTCCGCAACATCGTGCCCACCGTGGCCACCGGTTTCGGCATCGGCATGTTGCAGTCGACGTTCACCAAGGTCCAAGTCGACGTGAGCTGGTGGCCCGAATACGGAGCCCGGGAGGGCATCCCTTTCTTGCTGATCATTGTGGCGATGATGCTGCGGGGCGACCGGCTTCCCGATCGAGGCACGGTCGACGGCTGGAAACTTCCAGCAGTACCAGCCGCGAACCTCACGTGGTTCAGCTTCCTCTTCCCCGTCGTCGCGGCGATCGGTGGCATCTTGCTGCTTGGACCGCTCTGGCGGGCGGCGATCATGACCTCGGTCATTGCAACGGCGTTGGCGCTGTCATTCGTGGTGCTCACCGGCTTCGGCGGTCAGACATCACTCGCCCAAATGGCGTTCGCAGGAATCGCCGGCTTCGGGCTGTCGCGTCTCGCAACCGATTGGGGCGTCCCGTTCCCCATTGCGCCGTTGCTCGCTGCGTTGCTCGCCACCGCATTCGGTGCGCTGGTTGCACTGCCAGCACTTCGATTACGAGGGACAAACCTCGCGATCGTCACGCTCGCTGGCGGCGTCGCCATTGCCGAGTTCGTGTTTAAGAATCCGCGCTACATCGGTGACCCCGCCACCGGTGGGGCCAAAGTGCCCAACCCTCAGCTGGGTAAATGGGACTTCGGACTCGTCTACGGCACCTCGACGTCTCGTCCAGCGTTCGGAATTTTCCTCGTTCTCGTGGTGGCGGTTCTCGGGGCCATGGTGTCGAACATCCGTCGCAGCGGCACCGGGCGCCGAATGCTCGCCGTCCGATCGAATGAACGCGCAGCAAGCGCACTCGGGATCAACACCACTGCGGTGAAACTTCTCGTGTTCGCGATGTCGGCATTTATCGCCGGTGTTGCGGGCAGCCTCACGGGATACCGATTCGGTTCGGTGTCGGAAGCCTCGTACGGTGTGATCGCGTCGCTGACCGTGCTCGCGTTCGCCTACCTCGGCGGCATCACCAGCGTCAGTGGCGCTGTGACCGCTGGGATCGTGGCCGGCTCAGGTGTTTCGTTCTACGCAACCGGCCAAGTCATCGGCGGCTTCGGCACCTGGGAAGCATTCATCGGCGGCGTGCTGCTGATCATCACGGCCATCCTCAACCCGGAGGGAATCTCGGGCGCGATCAGAACCCAAGTCGACGCTGCTCGCGCCAAGAAGGCCGAGAAACTTGCAGCGTCGAGCCCCGCAACATCCCCACCGCCATCCCCAGCCGAGATCCCTGTCGGCTGACTCATCCCTACGCTGACCTAATCGTCGGCAAGAACCCGTTTCAGGAGCGTGACGAACTCGACCGCGTGCGGGTTCGGAGCGCTCCGGATCGGGAAGTACGCATTGATTCTGCCTGCATGGGGGATGGTGATGTCGGGAACGCGAACCAATGTTCCCGCGTCCAGTCTCAAGCGGACTGAGCGCTCCCAGCCCAGCGCAATGCCTCCGTCACGCTCAGCGACCTCGAGGCACATCTGGTAAGAGGTGAAAACGACGGACTTGGCCTGGCTTCGCTCGCCCACCATGGCGGACGCCAGAATGTCCTGCCACGTGGTCCACCCGGGGTCGACGTAGTCGACATGCAGAAGCGGCAACACGGCGAGGTCGGCCGGAGTGACCGGGGTCGGAAGCTCCGCTGCAAATGACGGTGAACAGACGGGGAATACCGCGTCATAGGCAATGAATTCGACAGTGAACAAACTCGATTCGTTGGGCCCGTACCCCAACGCGAGGTCGAAATTTTCGTCGGTCGACGCAACGAGGTCGTCCGAGGCGAGCACGCGGATGTTCACATCCGGATGCGTTCGCCGAAACTCGCCGAGAACCGGCGCAATCGTTGCCGTTGCGAGCGACAGGCTCGTGAGCACGGTGATCGAATCGTTGCCGAGAGCCCGTCGACGGATCAGATCCGCGGTCGCACAAAGCTCGCTGAGCGACAGGCGCACCGAGGCAGCAAGCAGCTCGCCGTCGGCGGTCGGCGTGACGTCGTAGCGCTGTCGCGTAAAAAGTGTGACTCCCAAGTCGGTTTCGAGCTCGCGGATACGCCGACTCACCGTCGCCTGCGACAGGTGGAGCTCACGAGCAGCTCGTGTGAAATTGCCATGCCTGAACGCCGCCTCGAACGGGACAAGGGTCGCGAGGGGTGGAAGTAGTTGATCGAAGTCAGGCATTCGCAATCCAAATGCCTAATGCTACAGAACGTTCACCTCGCCTCATATACGGCACCGTACACTTAACACCTAGCAAGTAGCTCAACATTCAGATGACGAACAGGAGATCCAACATGGGAATCGCAACAACGGTCAAAGAGCGCAAGCAACCTGTGCTCCGCAAGGTCAATTACTGGGTCCGCCGAGGCCCCGAATCGACAAGCTCTCCAAGCCAGCAGGCCATGGAGACCGACGTTCGTAACGCCTACTTCTGGCGTCGCTAACCCTCCGACACGTTTCACGTCAGTCCGGCCCCGCCGAGACCGCTGAAGTTCGTACAAGAAACCCTCGCTCCGGCGGGGGTTTCTTCACGTTCTGGACGAGGTTGCGATGCAACACTGGAGAGCTATGACCGATTCCGTGATTCGCATTGCCCAGCTGTCCGACACACACTTCCTCGAGGACGACGCCGACGCCGAAGGTGGCTTCGCCTACGAGACCGCGGCGGCATTCGACGCCGTGCGTGACGAAATCATTCACCGAGGTCCGCTCGACCTGGTTGTTGTCACGGGCGACATTGCCGATCACGGCCGGGCGGACCAATACCGGCGAGCCGCCGAGCTCTTCGCCACCCTGCCCGCCCCGGTCAACGTGTGCCCGGGCAATCATGATCAACACCTGGCATTCTCGGTCGGGATGGCGCGGCCGACCATTGGAACGTCACGGGCGATGGAAATCGGCAACTGGTGTTTCCTCTTCGTTGACTCGAACGCTGGTGTGATGAGCCCCGACAGCTCGGGGTTGCCGGTTGATCCCGAGGCCTACGAGGATCGCCTCCACCGCAACGGCGCGCTCGGCACGCAAGAAACGGCGTGGATCCGGTCGATGTGTGCGACGACACACGCCGACCACGTGTTTATCTGGCTGCATCACCCACCCGCAGCACCCGTCGGCTTGACCGAGGACGCGAACTACGCAGCCGAGTGGCGCGAGCTGATTGCCGACCTTCCCAAGGTGCGCGGCCTGGCCGGTGGCCACACTCACGTTCCAATGGAATACGAGTTCGAAGGCCAGCCGGTCTTCGTCTGCCCCGCACTGAAAAACAACTTCGACCTCACCGCCAAGACCCTCCTCCCGCCCGGCTACCGCACCTACGAATTCAGCGGTGATGGGACGGTGAGTAGCGAGGTGAAGCTGGTCGAGGACGAACGGTGGCCGCGCCAACCGATCGGCCGCTCCGTTGTCGCGCTCCTCAACGGTGAGATCTCGTGGGAGCAGTTCGACGAGATTCTCGCTCGCCGCGCCCGACAAACTTGACCTGGTCGACTCCGGGCTCCACTCCACCAGGTCGTCAGCTGGTGTAGCTGACGATCTCGAACTCAATGCCGTCGTGATCGAGCATGTAAAACCGTCGCCCCGGCTCGTAGCGACCATGGCCGAACGGAACAAACCCGGCTGCCACCACTCGGGCTTCCATCGCATCCAGGTCATCGACGACCACAGCCACGTGGTTCAGCCCGTTGACGTGCCGGCCCGCAGGGTTTGGAGCGCCAGGACTTACCGGGGGCCGATACAACGCGAGGTAGCTCGCATCGCTGCCAACGTGGACCGTGTAGCCATCATCCTTGGCGGCACCGCTCCACCGCACGCGCCAATCGAAAAGGCTGCCCAAAAGAACAGCGCTTGCGTCGGGGTCCGACACGGTGAGGTTGATGTGTTCGAGTTGTACCGAAGTGCTCATTCCAACTGTTCTAATATCTCAAGTAATGTTGAGGTCAAGAGAAAATCCCGATCCCCTCCTTCCGATCGGCGTCGTCGCCAAACGCACCGGGCTTGCGCCATCCGCAATCCGCTTCTACGAAACAAAGGGCTTGGTGTCGTCAGAGCGAGCAACTTCGGGGCACCGACGGTTCCGAAAGTCGACCATCCGTCGCCTGTCGTTCGTGCTCACCAGCCAACGACTTGGCTACTCACTCGACGAGATTCACGCCCAGCTCGTTCAACTCCCCGATGAACGGACCCCGACCGAACAAGATTGGAACGAGTTGGCGGCGAAATTCACTGCAGACATCGATGCGCGCATCGCCGGGCTCCAGCTCCTAAGCAAGAAGCTCGATCAGTGCATCGGTTGCGGCT
>JBLFZD010000200.1:0-6655 GCA_047610085.1 Ilumatobacter sp.
GATTTCCCCGTCGCCATTGACAACCCGTTGAACGGCAACATGTATCGCCCTCTGTACTTCGATGGTGGCCAGGCAATCCATGGTGCGAACAACGTTCCCACCACGCCGCAGTCAAAGGGCTGCGCCCGGCTCCGTCCGGACGACCAAGACCAACTCGTTGCCTGGCTCGGCCTCGACGACGCACAAGGGCCCCAGGGTGCCACCCGCGTGACCGTGAACGTTCAGGGCGAATACGTCCACGACACCCCCGACGCGTTGAGTCCCGACGCGGTGGGTGCCGAGCCCGACGTCGACACCATCGACACCATCGACACCATCGACACCATCGACACCATCGACACCTAAGACTGGCCGGCGCTAATTGCCAGCGCTGTTGAGGCGTTCAAGCATTGACTTCATCTGCGCGTGCACGAGATTGACTGCCTGGAGCGGTCGAATCATCACTTTGAACTCCGTGATCAACCCGTCGTCGTCACAGGTCATCATGTCGATGCCGTTCACGTATTTGCCTTCGATCGATGTTTCAAACTCGAGCACGGCGTGATTGCCCTGAAGAATCTGTTTGGTGTAGGCAAAGCCGCTCTTTGATCCGCCCGAGCTTGCTTTTTGAGAGTCCGGCGACTCCTCCCCTCCAAGGGTGCCCCCCGCAGCGACGAGGTACAACTTGGTGATGTCTCGCCCTGCTTGAGGGGTGAACACGATTGGCGACAAGAACACCACGTCGGGATGAAGAACAGCATCCATTCCACCCTCGAGATTGCCCCGCATTTGGCGGTGCCAACGATCAATGCAGCCGAAGATGGGATCAGTCGAGGTGTCGCTCATACGACCAGTCTTTCAAAACGCTCCCGGTTGCTGCAATCCGCAGTGACTGTGGAGCCGATGAAAACCGTCGGTTAGCGCGGGCTCTGGCCGTCGTCGACCTTAATGACGGTCCCAGTGACAGCGTCGGAGGCTGGGGAACACAGGTAGAGCAGTGTGGAGTCCAGCTGCTCGGGGGCGCCGAGACGCTTGCGCGGCATGCTCCCGCTGAAGTCGCCCATCCGTTCGAGCATCCCATCCATCATCTCGGAGTGGAATGCTCCAGGCGCGATGCCGTTGACGTTGATGTGATTACGAGACCATTCCACGGCGAGCGCTTCGGTCATTCGAGAAATACCCGCCTTGGTGATCGAGTACAGCGCAGCGCCGTGCCCGTCGTACTGGCTCGCTGAAATGCTCGAGATATTGATCTGACGCCCCGGCAACTTCAACTCGATGAGTCGGCGCGCCATTTCGCAGGACAGGACGTAGGGGCCACGCAGGTTGGTGTCGAAGACTCGATCGATCAGATCGATCGACATTTTGTGGGCGCGCTGCGCATCGGGAATCCCGGCGTTGTTCACGAGAATTGTGATGGTTCCGAACGCCTCCTCGGCTTGGGCAAAACCTTCGAGGATGCTGTCGGTGTTGGTCATGTCCATCTCGACGCCAGCAGCCGTTCCGCCAGACGATTTGATGGTGGCCACGAGTTCGTCGAGCCGTTCGCGCCGTCGCCCCGCTGCGATCACCTTGGCACCACTCGCAGCAAGCACTCGTGCGAACCGGTGACCGAGCCCCGACGTTGCACCGGTGACGAGAGCGACCTGACCGGTGAGGTCGTTGGAGACGTTCGGGAGTCGATACCCAATCGATTCGCTCACACGATCACCTGATCGACGCCGTGATCGAAGATCGTGGCCTGCAGCCGTTCGAGGACCGCGCCCCACAGGGCCATCGCCCGTTCGCTCGACGGGTCAAGCGACCCAACAGCGAACACGGGAATGACCAGCCCGAACGCGACACCCACCTTGAAATCGACGAGTAGCTGCTCGAAGGAATAGTCACTCACACCATTGGCAACAAGAGTGTCGTGGTACAGCCGGAACAAGTCCTGCTCGTGTGCGCGCCGGTCCTCGACCGAGAGGTTCTGGCTCATGAAATAGCCCACGTCAACGGCTCCACCGCCGGCACTGATCGACTGCCAATCGATGACCGCAACCGAGCCTTCATCGTCGAAGAACAAATTGTCAGCCCGGTAATCGAGGTGCGCAATCGTCGTCGGCATCGCAGCGAGTTCGTCGAGTATCCCGGGGTGGCGAGCACCAAATGCGTCGAGCACCGGCTCCAGTTCGGGGCGCAGTACGTGACCGAACACTTCACGGAACCCTGGGAGCGACGCTTCATAGATCGCTTGGCCAGCCTTATTCATCGGGCTGTTGATCGGCGGAATGAACGGAGCGTCTTGGAGCCCAGCACCGTTCCAGAACGCCGCGTGATGACGCGCCAACCCGGTCAGTGCTGAAGCCGCTTGGTCAGGCGACACACCAGCGACCTGGTCGCCCAACGTGAGGTGACCAAGATCTTCCATGAGCAGGAAGTACTGCTCGGACATCGGGTCCTCAGAGACCTCACACGTAACGTGGTACACGTCTGGAGTTCGCACCGGCGTCCGGCTGGCGAACGTTTCGTAGAAGCGATGTTCGCGCTCGAACACCCGAGTCGGATGCATCATCGTGCGCACCTCGGGCGACGCACTCGGGAACTTCGCCATCATCGTGGGTGGACAGACGCCGCTGTCGCCGTCGTAGCTGAGCGACACCTTCCCAACCTCACCCATGAACCCGATTCCGGCCGCTCCTTGGACGAGTTCGATCCCAAGCACCGAGCCTTCAGCCGGCAAGCTCCCTGCGGCACGCAGCGCGTCGGTGATCCACGCAGCATCGAGTTCGGACGTACTGGTCGGTATGTTCTGGCCCATAGAGGTCTGAGGATAGAAGTTCGCTTCCGCGAGAACGAGTCGAAAGCGTACGGTGGTGTAATGCCTACACATCCGGTTCATCCGCCCGAATGGATCGACAGCGCCCCGATCGTCGTCGACGAGTCCATTGTAATCAACGCGAGCCCAGCAGCCGTCTGGGTTCACGTCGTTGATCACGCGTCGTGGCCCGAATGGTTCACCGCGCTCGACAAGATCGAGCCAGGGTCTTTGGCCTCAGGCATCGGCGGCTCCCGCAGGGTCTTCGCCAAGCCGTTGTCGCTCGACGAAGAGTTCACGGCCTGGGACGAAAACGAACATTTCGCATTCGCAATCGTCGAGTCAAAGATCCCGATCCTGTCTGCTTTGGCCGAGTCGGTACGCCTTGAGTCCGTCGACGAAGGCTGCCGCGTCACCTACCGCCAAGGTGTTGAGGCCCGACGAGGATTTGGCTGGCTCATGGGCAAGGCGTGGGCAAAGCCGGCCAAGGATCTCCCCATCGCATTGCAAAATCTGAAGCGCCTCGTTGAATCAGTAGACGCAAAAGCCGATCAGTAGAGCGCGTCGCTTGCGCCAGGAGCGGTTGACTGCCGAGCGGTGGCGAAACTGGCATCGATACCAGCCCCGAGCGCCATCAGGTCGGCCGTCACGGTCACCATGCCGAACCCCTGCGCCAACCGAGTGGGTGTCAGTGCAGGACTCGCGTGGATACCAGGAACAATGCCGCGAGCGGTGCAGGCCGAAACGATCGTTGCAAGTGCGGTCTGGAACGACTCATCGGGGTGATCTCCCTGCGGAGCAAGACCCAACGTAAGACTGAGGTCAGCAGGCCCGACGTACACGGCGTCAATGCCCGGCACCGCAAGAATTTCGTCGAGGTTTGAAATCGCTTCAACCGTCTCGATCATCGGGATACACGCGATGCGATCGTTCGCGGTGCTGGCGTAATCAGGTCCGTTGACCGACTTGGCACGAACGGGGCCGAAGCTGCGTGAACCCTGAGGTGCGTACCGACACGAAGCCACGGCGCGCTCTGCCTGCTCGGCTGTATTGACCATCGGAATGATGACGCCCATCGCGCCGGCATCAAGCACCTTGCCGATGATGCCCGGCTCGTTCCATGGCACACGGACCGTGACCGTCGCTGACGAGCGTGAGAGCGCTCGCATCACATTCACGACGCCGGCGTAGTCGACTAAGCCGTGCTGCATATCGATGTTGATGTAGTCGACATCGGCATCAGCAATGATCTCGGCGTTATCGGCCGAGCCACTCGTCATCCAGATTCCGAGGGTCGGTTCCCCTGCTGCCCACTTCTGTTTCAATACGCTCACGCCAATACGTCCTTACTGATGATGGTCTTCATGATCTCCGACGTACCACCGTAGATGGTTGAAATGCGTGCATCCACGTACGCCTGGCCAATCGGGTATTCGGTCATGTACCCGTAGCCACCAAAGAGTTGGAGACAGCGATCTGCGGTGCGCTTCTGAAGCTCGCTTCCCCAAAATTTGGCCTTTGCCGCGTCGGTTGGCGACAGTTCTTCAGCGTTCAGCTTTGTGACACACTGGTCAATGAAAGGCTGGGTAACATCGACCTCTGTAGCCACCTCCGCAAGCACGAACTTGGTGTTCTGGAAGGAAGCAAGCGGCTTGCCGAACGCTTGGCGCTCCTTGACGTACTCAACAGTCCAGCCGAGCATTGTCCGTGCCGCCGCAACACCAAACAGGCCGATTGCGAGCCGTTCCTGAGCAAGATTGAAGCTCAGATAGTCGAAGGCTCGACCAATCTCTCCGAGCACGTTGTTGGCGGGGACCCGAACGTCGGAGAAAAACAGTTCTGCAGTGTCCGCCGAGTGCTGGCCGATCTTGTCGAGGTTCCGGCCTCGCTCAAAGCCCTCCATGCCTCGCTCGACGACGAGCAGTGACATTGAGTTCGCCCGGTCGGCAGGGTCCCCCGTCTTGCACGCAACGATGACTAAGTCGGAGTTGATGCCATTCGTGATGAACGTCTTGGCACCGTTGAGAACCCACTCGTCACCATCCTGCACCGCCGTGGTCGCAATCGACTGCAGGTCCGAACCCGTGCCCGGTTCGGTCATGGCGATTGCCGTGATCAGTTCACCTGTCGCAATGCCGGGCAGCCAACGCTCACTCTGTTCGTCCGTGCAATATTCGATGAAGTACGGCGTGGTGATGTCGTTGTGTAACAGCAACCCTTGTCCGCCGCCGCCGATACCAGCACCAGCGATCTCCTCGTTGAGTACCGCGTTGAAACGGAAATCCTTCACACCGCCGCCCCCAAAAGCCTCGGGGACCGCCATACCGGTGAACCCGTGTTTGCCAGCCTCTAGATACACCGAGCGATCCATAATTCCGTCAGATTCCCACTGGGCGACGTTCGGCTTCAACTCGCTTTCGGTGAAGGCTCTGAAACTGTCTCGGAAGAGTTCGTGATCCGACTCGTAGATCGTCATTCACCCATCATCGCCGTTCACTGATCCCGCCGTCCAAGCCCACGCAATCATTCCTCCGCGCTGCAGCGAGACGCCGATACCTTTTCGAGGGTGATCATCTACGGCGTCGTGAACGCCAGCCCCGATTCGCTCGCCCTCGACTCGATCGCCACCACCGCTGCCGAGGCGGTGGAACGGGCGAAGCAATTGCTCGCCGACGGCGCCGATGCGATCGACCTCGGTGGCCAGGGATCCACCGATTTTGCCGAAATCGTCGACTGGACCGACGAGTGGAAGCGGGTTGAACACATCATTCCGGCGCTTGTCGCGTTGGACGTCGACGTGTCGATCGACTCGTGGCGGCCCGAGGTCGTTCGACGATCGCTCGATGCCGGCGCCACGGTCATCAACGCTGCCGACGGTATGCAGAGCGACGAGATGTGGCAGGTCGCTTCCGACTTCACGGCGCCGATCGTGTTGCCATTTCTCTCTGGGCCCAATCCGCGCGAAATGGGCTTCGTCACCTCGGACCCCGTGCAGGTCATGGTTGACTTCTTCGAAGCACGACTCGCCGACGCCGACCGCTTCGGCCTTCGTTCTCGCTGCATCCTTGACCCCGGCACCGGGTTCGCACCGTCAAACTGGGAGTGGCAGCAGCGTTACGAGTACCAGAAGATTGTGTACTCAAACCTCGACAAGCTGCGCATCTTTGGGCTCCCGATCTACATCGCGCTGCCTTGGAAGGAAACCGCGCAGCATGACGAACTCCTCGACATCGTGGTGCAACAGCGTCCCGAATACGGCCGAGCCCACTACCCCGCCAAGATCCGCCAGTTCCAGGCCAAGCACAACATCTGACCAGGCTCCTCCTCCGGTCCGATCAGTGGCCGACGGAGTCCACTACTTCGGAGGCTCAGCGGACACTCATCGCTGAGCCGCCTGGGACCGCCTCAGGCGTAGCTGGGATCGGGCGGTGGGATTGCTGGGCCGCCGTCGGGGACGAGTGCGACCCGTGACCCAGTCGGCACCATTCCGTCGCCGGTCGCCTCAAACCAGCGGCCCGTGAGGTTGTCAAGACGCTGCCAGGCATCATCGCCCGAGTGCGCCCGCTCGAGGGCATGAATGATTCCACCGTGCGACACGACCAACACCGTTCGACCTGAGTACTCGGTGATCAGCCACCTGAGTGAGGCACCCGCGCGTTCAACAATCGACTCGTCCGTCTCATACCCAGGGGGACGATCACCTGCCTCAAGGTACCCGGGATAGGCGGCCTCGATCTCAGAGCGAGTGAGCCCTTCCCACTCCCCTGCCGCACGCTCCGACAGGCCAGCTATCGCGGGAGCGATCGCAACACCCAGCGCCTGCGCAATCAATTCGCCAGTGAGACGAGCGCGCTGCAGCGATGAGGTGATCACGAGGTC
>JBLFZD010000201.1:0-6644 GCA_047610085.1 Ilumatobacter sp.
CGGGTTCGCACCGGACAGCGACGAGTTTCGTTCGCGGTTGCTGTTCGACTTCACCAAGGTCACCAATGACGCGTTGGGAAGTGGCGCAACGAGCGTGGTCTGGGTGAAGGCACCGCTGCCGAATCCGCTGTGGCTGTCGCGGGATACTGCACAGGAACGACCGGAGCGTCATGCGGTAATCCACGCGGTCATGGACGAGATTGCCGAGTCGCTTCCCGATGACGTGTACGTGGTCGACCTGCTCGCTTACTTCGATGAAGTCGGCTACTCGGCCGATACCGATCTGCGACCAGATGGCGTACACGTCACCCCCGAAGCAGCTCAGACCATTGCGACAGATTTCCTCGGAGAACAACTCATCCGAGCCGCACTCGACTTGTTCTGAGCTGATCTCCGCTCCGATTGGTCAGAAGCGGTGAGCGCTCGGCATCGTTCCGGGCGACTTCGGCCCGCGACTCGGTTCAGCGTGGCGTGGCGGCGACGGCGAGGCGATCAGCGAGCTCATTCATCGGGTGGCCGCTGTGGCCCTTTACCCATCGGAATGTCACGTCGCCGGCCTGGACCACTTCGATCAGGGGCTTCCACAGGTCGACGTTGGCAACCGGTTGCTTCTTGGAGTTCTTCCAACCGTTCTTCTCCCACTTGACCCACCACTTGTCGTTGAAACACTTCACGACGTACGTCGAGTCAGACACGATCTCGAGGGGCGTGCCATCGGAGCCAAGTGTGCGGATGGCGTCGAGCACGGCATAGACCTCCATGCGCTGATTCGTTGTATCGGCGGTCCCGCCTGAACCGGTGGGCGACCCGCCAGGTGCGACCGCCCAGCCCCAGCCGCCGGGGCCGGGGTTCCCCCGGCAGGCACCATCGGTGAAGACCTCAATCCGTTCCATCCGCAGCAACCTAGCGATCAACGACTCACACCCACCGTGAGTCGGGTATTTGCGTGCCGTAGAGCGCTGTCGGGTATTTCAGCGCGGTATGTCCGCGCTGAAATACCCGACACCACGGAAATACCCGACGCCGCGGGGCTGTCTTCAGTTTCGGGTCAGAGAGCATCCGTATGGTCGCCGGCATGGACGTTGTTGCTGACCCGAAGTCCCCGGCTGTGCTCGATCGCCGCCACACACTCTTTGGTGTCGCCGCCACGCTGTTCGCCGCAGCCGGTTGCTCGTCGGCGACCAGCGAAGCAACCACCGCCCCGGCGGCCGGATCGGGCACGACGACAAGCCCGACCCCGAGCGACGCTCTGCCCCCAGCAGCCGAGGACAACGAAACCTCGACGGCTCAGACGAACGCTTTGCCGGCGCCAGCGGACATCGAGCTCCACATGCTGCGCCGCCTGTCGTACGGGCCCGCTGCAGAAGACGTCGACCGCATCCGACTCCTCGGGGCTGGCGATTGGCTCAGCGAGCAACTCTCCCCCGAATCCCTCAACACCGCTGAGCTCGAAGCACGCCTCTCGGACACCTTCCCCGAACTCGACCAAACAGCTCCTGAGCTGATCGCCGACTACCGAGCCGACGGCAACGGTCCGCAACTCTTCAGCGTGCTCACTGCGGCACAATTCGCTCGACACACGACCAGTCCGGCGCAGCTGTTCGAACGACTCGTCGAGTTCTGGGGTGACCACTTCAACGCACCCCAGATCACACCCCCGGCGACTATCGCTCGCATCGTGATGGACCGTGAGGTCGTCCGTCCGAACGCTCTTGGTCGTTTCGACGATCTCCTCGTCGCTGTGGCACAGAGCCCAGCGATGTTGCGATACCTCGACAACGGTTCGTCCTCCGTTGGGGCGATCAACGAGAACTACGCCCGCGAACTCCTTGAACTCCACACGGTTGGGGTCGACGGCGGATACGCCGAGGACGACATCGTCGAGGTTGCTCGGCTGCTCACGGGTTGGGGATTCACTCGTGAGCTTGAGTTCCGCTTCACACCCACTCGCCACGACAACGGCCCGGTCTCGATGCTCGGCTGGGAACGTCCGGCCTCCGGAGACGTGTTCGAACACGGCATCGACTTCCTTCGACACCTCGCGCTCCTCCCCGCCACGGCGCGCCTTGTATGTCACAAGCTCGCCGTCCGCTTCGTCGCCGACGATCCAGACGATGCCCTCGTTGAGGCCATGGCCGCTGCTTGGATCGACAACAACAGCGAGATTGAACTGGTGGTCCGAACGATGGTCGAACACCCATCGTTCGACGTTGCGCCGCCGAAGTTCAATCGCCCGTGGGACTATTACGTCCAGACCCTCAGATCGGTTGGAAACGACCTCGACATCACCAATCAACGAAGCGTGCGAGACGCTATCGGCGCTGCTCAAGACCTCGGGCAGGTTCCGTTCCGCTGGCCGAGCCCTGACGGCTATCCCGACCGCGAGTCGTTCTGGCTCGACGCTGGTGCACTCCTGACTCGATGGGACCTGGCACTCGACTTGACGAACCCGGACAACAAAGCGATCGACACCGACGTCGGGGTGAGGATTCAGGCCGTCCGCGGACTGACCGCCGCCGAGATGTACGACGGGCTGTCCCACCGCTTCCGATTCGAACCCATCGACAACCCGACTCTGATCGCCCTGAACGAGTTGACCGGATGGGCCCCGGACCATCGCCCCGACAACGAGGAACTCGATGAGTTCGCTCCACACATCATTTTCCTCCTCATCACTTCGCCCTCGGCCCTCTACCGCTGAATCGGACACCACCGTGACCTTCACAACCTCGCCATTCCCCTCATTCCGCCCCTCTTCCGTTTCAAGTCGGCGATTCAGCCGACGAACGGCGCTCGCCTCGGCTGCAGCCTGCGGTGCTGCCGGGGCGATTGGCGCTCCACTACTCAGCGGGCGCCGCACCGCAGCCCGATCGGTTCCCCATACCGACACCGTGCCGACGCCAACTGGTCGCCTGCTGGTCGTGTTTCTCCGTGGCGCCGCCGACCATTTGTCGATGACCGTCCCGCTCGACGACCCCGATTACCTCGACGCTCGCCCAAACATCGCGATCGCTTCAGCTGATGCACTCGACCTCGATGGGCGCTTTGGTTTCCATCCCGCTATGCCCCGGCTCCATGAGCGATACCGCGCAGGGCTACTTGCGCCGATTATCGCCGTTGGAAACCCCGCCGCTGACCGGAGCCACTTCGTCTCACAGAGCCTTCTTGAACGCGGAAGCGACGGCGGCAATGACAGCAACAACCTCGGCGACGGGTGGCTGGCCCGCCACCTCAACTCGCGCCAATCTGCTGACGACCATCCGATGCGGGGGATCACCGTCGGATCCAATGTCGACGCCAGCCTGATCGGGTGTGGCGCGCTCGGCATCGGTTCGTTGCGATCCTTCGGTCTCTCGGGTGCCAACGGCGTAACCGACGCACTTGTCGAAGCATTGAGCCAAACACATACTGACCTGCACGCCGTTGAGGCCTATGCCGAACAAGCCATCGCCGCTGCCCGAGCGGTTGCTGAGCTCCCCGCGTCGAACGAACGCAACCGAACCGTCGCCGCCTTTGACGACATCGCAACGCTCTTCGATGCGGACCTTGGTACTCAAGTGATCACCACCAACATCGACGGTTGGGATACCCACACCCGGATGGGTAACAGTCAAGAAGGGGAGATGCGCGACATGCTCGGTGGCCTTGACGACTTGGTTGGTGGCATCGCCGACCGCTTTGACGCTTCGGGCATCGATGACGTGACCACGGTGGTCGTGACCGAGTTCGGCCGAAGGGTAAACGAAAATGGTTCGGGCGGATGCGACCACGGTTGGGGGTCGGCTGCACTGGCTATGGGGCGAGCTGTGCGAGGCGGCACCGTGCACGGTGATTGGATGGGCCTCACACCCGACGTCGTGGCAGACAGCCGCGGTGACATCCCGATGACAACCGACTACCGAGATCTGCTCGGCGACGCCTTGGAACATGCACTGGGCGGCGACCCTCGAGTGGCCTTCCCCGATCACGTTCCCACAGCGACCGGAGTG
The DNA here is from genome assembly GCA_047610085.1 of Ilumatobacter sp. Lineage (GTDB taxonomy): Bacteria > Actinomycetota > Acidimicrobiia > Acidimicrobiales > Ilumatobacteraceae > Ilumatobacter_A. The sequence goes on from JBLFZD010000201.1 coordinate 3,990, forward strand.
TTCCGCGCCACATGACAGCCGATCTGAAAGACTTCGGGCTGACGCTGTGAGAAGGGGAGCATTCGGCAGATGAGATTGTTGTTGATCGAAGACGAGCACGCCGTGGCGGTTGGTGTGGCGCGGGCACTCCGCGCAGAAGGATTCAACGTCGATATCGACAGTGATGGAGCCAATGGACTCGCGCAGGCTCGCAGCGTCAACTACGACCTATTGATCCTCGACATCATGTTGCCCACCATGAACGGGTACGAGATCTGTCGTGAGCTGCGCAACGGTGGCGACTGGACGCCAATTCTGATCCTCACAGCCAAGTCAGGCGAGTTCGACGAGGCCGAGGGCCTCGAGCTCGGCGCTGACGACTACTTAACCAAACCGTTCTCGATGGTCGTGTTGATCGCTCGTGTCGGCGCCTTGCTGCGTCGGCCGCGGGCCCACGGCGAACTGCCGTTCAGCGCCGGCGACCTTCGACTCGACCCTGCCAGACATCGCTGCTGGCGCGGCGATGATCAGATCGAACTCACCGCCCGCGAAATGGAAGTTCTTGCGTTTCTTGTGCGGCGCGCTGGCGACGTTGTCAGCAAACTCGACCTCGTCGATCACGTCTGGGGCGAAGATTTTCGAGGGAACGAGAACATCGCTGAGGTCTACATTCGCCACCTGCGTCGCAAAATCGATCAACCGTACGGACGCCAGACGATCCGAACGGTGCGCGGGGTGGGCTACCAACTCAGCGTGAACAACGGCGCCGAGTGAGCATCACTCGTCGATTTCGGCGCGTCGGCTCGTCGATCCAATTCAGGATCACGGCGGTCGCGGCAATCGCTGTGCTGGCCATGTTGTGTCTCGCGTCGATCGCTGTTCTCGGTCGATTCGAACGGCAACTCATTGAACAGGTGGACCGCGAACTCGTGTCCGACGCCGCCGTCGTGCAGCGATCGATCGAGGCCGGGAACATCGGCGCCCTACGTCGATCCGGAGCGGTGGTCGACCTGGTGATCCAGGTGGTCACGCCGCAGGGAGCGGTCGTTGACGGCACCTCCAATGGAGGGAACGTCGCTCCACTCGCAACGCCGGCGTCTCTCAAACCAGGCGACACCCGACGTCTCGAAACCATCGATATCGACAGTGTCGGCTCGATTCGAATCGTCGTTGAGCCTCTGACAAGTCGGCCCGCCGTCCTGGTCATCGGTCGATCAATCGGCCAGGCCGAGGCCGCCGTCGACTCGCTGCGCAGACTCGGGCTCACCCTGGTTCCACTGATCACAATCCTCATGGCCGGACTCGTCTGGTGGGTCGTTGGCCGCGCACTTCGACCCGTCGAAACCCTGCGGCGTAGTGTCGAGGCCATCACCGAAGACGATCTCTCCCACCGCGTCGCAACACCTGATACAGACGACGAACTCGCCCGTCTTGGGCGCACCATGAATGCAATGCTCGATCGTGTCGAGCGCAGCATCGAACGAGAAATGCGGTTCGTTGCTGATGCGAGCCACGAATTACGCAGCCCGCTCGCCGGCGCCAGAGTGCTGCTCGAAACAGAGAGCGATGACCCCATTGCGGTTCTCGAATCGCGGGCTCAGACGCTGGCCTCGATCGCCAAGCTCGAACACCTCGTCGGCCAGATGCTTGCGCTCGCTCGAGTCGACGGCGACAGTGCTGATCGTGGACATACCCGATTGATCGACCTCGATGACCTGGTGCTCACTCAGGCAGCGCGTATGCAGCGAGACGTCGACGTCAGCCTCGACATTTCGAACGTATCGGGCGGGCAAGTCCGCGGAGACGACAACGAACTTGGGCGCATGGTCGAGAACCTCGCGACCAACGCTGCGCGTCACGCCCGACGCACCGTTCGACTGGGTGTGGGCGAGCACGGCGAATACGTTCGGCTCACCGTGGAGGACGACGGGAACGGCATACCGGCTGGCGAGAGGTCCCGGGTATTTCAGCGATTCACCCGGCTCGACGAATCACGCGTTCGCGACGATGGCGGCACGGGGCTCGGTCTCGCCATCGTGCAAGCCATCGTCGACGATCACGGCGGCTCTATTTACATCGACGACTCCGAACTCGGCGGCGCCCGATTCACCGTCGAACTGCCCGCATCAAACACCGCAAAGAACAAGCCGCCGGCGCACGATCACGCATCTGGGTAGCCGTTCACCAGGTCGCATTCTTGAATCCAGATATCTGACGAAGTTTCAGGGGTTACGACCATGGCCGCGACCTCGAAGTCGACAACGGCGGCGACCCATTCGAGCAAACATTTGACCGCTGACCGGGCCACCTTCCACACCGGCGACCGATATTTGACGGACCGGAGAGAAGAAACAGAGGTTGATTTCCCAAGCTGAGGCGAGTCGAGCCTGAATGGTGTTGACTGTTTGCGTGTCGACTGACTTCAGCGAACGCTCCCCCGCCAACCCCTCGTTCACCGATGCCTCGGGCAACGAGGCGCTTGGTGACGACATCCGACTGCTCGGGCGACTCCTCGGCGACGTTGTGCGTGATCAGGCAGGTGACGACACCTTCGAACTCGTTGAGGCGGTGCGCAAGGTCGCCGTCTCCGGCCGTCGCAGCGGTACCAGTTCTGTTGCTGGGCTTGAGAACCTGCTCGACTCACAGCCGATCGACCAAGTCCTTCACGTCGTGCGC
>JBLFZD010000202.1:0-6616 GCA_047610085.1 Ilumatobacter sp.
GTTCGATCCGCATCCCCGCCGGATTCACCGGCCTCGTCGGCCTCAAAGCGACCTTTGGGCGCATTCCACTCGGTCCGAACACGCAATACGGCAACCTCACGGTCACCACCGGCTGCTTGGCTCGTTCAGTGCGAGACACCGCCCGCTGGTTCGACGTCACGAACGGCCACGATCCCACCGACCCACTCAGTCTCCCTCGCGTTGAGGGTTGGGAACGCGAACTGGGCTCTCACCTCGAAGGGCTGCGCGGCGCGCGTGTCGCCGTGGTTGGCGACTGGGGCGGGGCTGTTGTCTCACCGGTCATGTGGGAGCTCCTCGAAGAGGCGGCGATCAACTTGATCAGCGACACCGGCATGACGCGCACGGACGCGATCGACACCCACGTACCGCGGATGGGCGGCGCGTGGTCGGTGTCGGGGATGATCGAGATTCGCGCAGCACTCGGCGACCGCTATCCAGCGTGTGCTGACCAACTCACCCCCGAGATGCAGTTTGGCCTCGCAGCCACCGAGGGCAAATACACCGAAGAAGGCCGGGCACGCTTGGAGCGGCGCCGAACCGAGCTCAACCAGGCAATGGCCAAGATCTTCGATCCGGCAGATGGAGTCGACTTTGTGATCACCACCTCCAACCCCGACGTCGCGTTCGACGCTGAAGGCCCGCTTGCATCCGTATTCGGCGGAGTCGAGGCGGGCATGGGCAACAACGGCCAGCTCACGTTCCCCGCCAACCTGCATGGCAACCCAGCAATTTCGGTACCCGCAGGACAACTCGATGGCCTGCCCATCGGCCTGCAAATCATCGGTCGCCACTTCTCCGAACCGCTGCTGCTCGATCTTGCGCTGTCCATGGAGCGCAATCGCCCGTGGGCGCTCACTAACGCCGTCGACTGAGATCCCTGCGCACCGTTCGCTGGTAATTCCGAACGGTTCGAGCGAGCCGTTAGCGATCACCACCTCCGGGTCGTTTACGGTGATCATCCATGAAGGTTGCACTCACGGTCAATGACTTCCTCCGACGAGCCGAACTCGTCTATCCCGACCGAGTGGCGGTGGTCGACGAGCCGATTCAGCCCGCTGAAAGCTGGGGATCCATCGACTACCGAGAGATGGCTCGACGTGCCCGGGCCATGGCGGCTGGGCTCGACGAGTTGGGCATCGAAGTCGGGGAGCGGGTTGCCATGGTCAGCCACAACTCGGCTCGCCTCCTCACCGCGCTCTTCGGGGTTTCGGGATCGGGCCGAGTGCTGGTTCCAATCAACTTCCGATTGGTCGGCGCCGAAATCTCGTACATCATCGAACACTCCGGCGCTCGATTGCTGCTTATCGACCCCGAACTGGCCGATGCGCTCGCCGATGTCGAGTGCGAACGCAAGCTGATCATCGGCGCCGAGAGCGACGCTGTGTTGATGAAGTTCGACGTCGAACCTGCGCCGTGGGAACCAGACGAAGACGCGACGGCCACGATCAACTACACGTCGGGAACAACGGCTCGCCCAAAAGGTGTCCAGCTCACCCACCGCAACGTGTGGATCAACGCCACCACGTTCGGTTGGCACATGGGTGTTTCCGACCGCGACGTCTACCTGCACACACTCCCCCAGTTCCACTGCAACGGGTGGGGCATGCTTTATGCGGTCAGTGGCATGGGCGGCCAGCACATCATCATCCGCAAGATCGACGGCCACGAGATTCTTCGCCGAGTCGAAGAGCACGGGGTCACCCTCATCTGCGGTGCGCCTGCCGTTCTCAACGCCGTCATCGATGCCGCTGCTGAGCTGGCTGCCGAGGGCAAGCCGATCCCGGGAAGTGGACGAGTCCGAATTGTTGTGGCCGGCGCACCACCGCCCACCGTCACCATCGAGCGCACCGAAGTTGAACTCGGCTGGGAGTTCGTACAGATTTACGGCTTGACCGAAACCGCGCCCCTGATCACGATGAATCGCGGACGAGAGGAGTACGACGATCTCACCCCAAACGAGCGTGCTCAACGACTGAGCCGTGCTGGCGCACCCAGCATCGGCACCACCATGGCAACCGATTCCGAGGGCGAGATCATGGCCCGCAGCAACACGATCATGACCGGCTACTGGGAACAACCAGACCAGACTTCTGCAGCCATCAAGGACGGCTTCTTTTACACCGGCGACGGCGGCATCATCGATGACGACAACTACGTGATCATCTCCGATCGCAAGAAGGACGTCATCATCACCGGCGGTGAAAACGTGTCATCGATTGAGGTGGAGGACGCGGTCTTCCAGCACCCCGACGTCACCGAAGTTGCGATCATCGGCATTCCCGACGAAAAGTGGGGAGAGCTCGTGACCGCCCTTGTGGTGACCACTGAGGGAAGCACACTCGACGAAGCCGGACTCATCGCTCACACCAGAGGCCTGCTCGCTGGCTACAAATGCCCCAAGCGTGTGGAGTTCCGTGACGAGCTCGCCCGCACCGCAACCGGCAAGTTGCAGAAGTTCAAGCTTCGTGAGCCGTTCTGGGCTGACCACGCACGACATGTGAACTAGGGCCGTGTCAGACAGCGTTTGGGGCGCCCCTGACCAGCACGTTGCAGACTCGGTGGCACGAGTGATCCTCGGCGCACTACAGGCCGGTCGGCCGTGATCACAATGCAGCTCGACCTTTTGCAGCTCGAGGTGGCCCCGGTCGTTGTTCTCAGTGAAATCTGTCCCGGATTCCGGGACGCATCTCACTGAGAACAACGAATCGCTCACCATTCAACCGCTGCGGCCCGAGTCAGCCCTCACACTGGATCAAGCGCCGGGCGCAGGCAGTCCCAGAACCCCTTGTAAGTGACGTGACCGGGGCGCCCCCGAACACCGGATCGATGGCACGTCGCGGACCAATCAAACGTTGCCTGACACGTGATCGAGCGACAACAGCGTGCCTATTCGAGGGTGGCGTAGGTCGTGCTGCGGTCATCGGTTGTGGTGCCCGCGACCTCAGCGACACACGCCGCCAGGTCGGTCAGATAGTCGTCGATGACCCCAGTATTTGTGTTGCTCACCGTCGAGTGCAGGTTGTCTGGCGGCTGCTGACGGTCGTGGTACCAACCGCGCTGAATTAGTGCGTCGCCGAGCGCGAACATATCGATACCACTGTCGGGTTCGGCGGCCATGGCGATCAGGTGGAACCAACCGTCACCCAGGACTCGAACTCCGTCGATGGCCATGATTCCGGCGCGCATCTTGTCGGCGTTGATCAACGTCTGACTCGTCAGGTCGACATACCCGTCGACACCCAAGTGCTGCATCACGGCCCAAGCGCACGCCATCGGCAGCCCGGACCGGGTGCCCTGCATGTTCGGCGACGCATAGAAGCCGCCAAGCCAGTCCCCGAAGACGAACGTCTGATACTTCCGCGATTCCTTGGTTCGATGGAGGATCACCGAAACGCCCTTGGGCGCATAGCCAAGCTTGTGAATATCCGCGGAAATCGTGGTGACGCCGTCGACTCGGAAGTCCCACGGCTGCACCTCGCGGCCGAGTCGTTCTGCAAACGGCAACACGAAGCCACCCATACAGGCGTCGACATGACAGTTCGCATCAACGGACTTCGCCAGGGCCGCGATCGCTGGAATATCGTCCTGAACACCTTGGGGGTACTGAGGCGCCGAACCGACCACGAGTACCGTGTTCTCGTTCACGAGTGCCGCCATCGCATCCACGTCGGCGGTGAAGTCGGCCTTCACTGCAGCCTTGCGGACAACGAGGCCAAAGTTGTCGGCGGCCTTGTGGAACGCTGCATGAGCTGTCTCAGCGAGCACCATTTCGGGCGCGGTGACGCCCCGTTCAGCCATGGCCCGCTTGCGCGCAGCCAAGACAGCACACAGGATCGACTCGGTGCCGCCACTGGTGAGGAAACCCGCCACCGCATCGTCACCGTTGAGCAACGACGCTGTCCAACCAACAACCTCGCGTTGAATCGCGGCAAGCGACGGGAACGCCTGAGTATTCAGGGCATTCTCGTGGAGGTACAGCCGTGCAGCCTGCTCGGCCACTTCATGCACCGACGGCCCGCCGTCGTACACCATTCCGAAGGTTTTACCGTCGGCCCACTTCACGTCGTTGGCGCGCTTGGCGGTGAGTTCACTGATCACGTCATCGACAGATCGTCCCTGCTTCGCAAGTTCTTCCATCCACCGATCTTCTCACACGACCAGAGCGCACGCCTCCCCGAACCACGCGAGTGTTAGGCAGCCTTGACACTTTTGGGAAGCCGCTCGTACACTCGCAGCATGAAGATTTCTCCTCGACGCTTTGTTGCCGTTTCGACCCTCCTAGCTGTTGGCTTCGCTGCTTCCTCATGTGGCGGAGACGACGAAAGCATCACGCTCTACTCGGGCCGCGGCGAGAGCCTCATCCAACCGATCATCGACCAGTTCGAAGATGAGACGGGCATCTCGGTGAACGTGAAGTACGGCAATAATGCTGACCTGGCGCTACTGATCAGCGAAGAGGCCACTGCCGGGCGCATCGAGGCCGATGTCTTCTTGTCGCAGAGCCCCGGATCAATGGGCTTCATCGACGACAGCCTCGCGCAGATCGAGCGCGCCACCCTCGACCTGGTCGGACCCGATACGCGTGACGACGACGGACGCTGGATCGGCATCTCTGGGCGCCAGCGTGTGCTGGTCTACAACTCCGATCTGATCGACCCAGCCGATCTACCGGACTCGATCTTCGGCCTGATCGACGACCGCTTCAGAGGCCAAATCGGCGTGGCCGGTGGCAACGGCTCGTTCCAGGACTTCGTGACCGCGATGCGATCCACCGAAGGCGAAGAAGTCACCGCTGCCTGGCTCAACGATCTCGATGCGCTCGACCCCGTGGCCTACGCCAATAACAATGCAATCGTTGCGGCGGTCGGACGGGGCGAGGTCGAGCTCGGCCTCGTCAACCACTATTACAACTTCAGGGCACAGGCCGAAGATCCCGATGTTGCCAGCGTGAATCATGTGTTCGCCAATGGTGACCCGGGCGCCACGCTCATCGTCACGGCCGCTGGAATTATCGAAGGCACCGAGAAGGCCGAATTAGCCGACCGGTTCCTGCAGTACCTGCTGAGCCCAGACGGCCAGTCGTACTTTGCAGAGGAAACCTTCGAATACCCGTTGGTTCCAGGTGCTCCAACATCGGGCGGTGTCCCGCCGATCGTCTTCGCTGATGTCGGTTCGATCGACCTTGATCAACTCGAAGGTGGCCTCGAACGGACCCGCCAAATCATCGCCGACGCCGGTCTTGAAAGCTGAGCACCTGAACCAACGACTGAGCTGACAGACTCGCAGCGATGTCCAACGCCGCCCGGAGGAACCAGGAACGCTCGCACGGCTCCTCGCGTTCAATACGCCCATGGCTTGTCGTGAGCCTGGCGATTGGCGCAGCGTTCTCGATTCCGGCGGCATTCGTCGTCATACGCACGTTGCGGCTCGAAGCCGACTTCACCGACACCGTGCAAGAAATCGCCGGGCCCTTCTGGCGGACCATTCAACTCGCGGTGCTCGTCTCGGCAACAGCAGCCATTGTGGGCACATTGCTTGCCTGGGTAACGGTGCGCACCGACCTTCCGTTCCGTCGAGCGTGGCGGGTTGCCCTGATGCTCCCCCTCGTGCTGCCTTCGTTTGTGGGCGCTGGCGCATTCATTGCTGGACTCGCTCCGGGTGGCTTCATCCACACGACGCTCGAGTTCATCGGCATCACTGCGCCGCGACGCTTTCGTGGACTCGGTGCCAGCTGGCTCGTGCTGTCCGCATTCACCTACCCCTATGTGTTGCTCCCCGTTTCAGCGCGACTCGCATCGCTTCGTCCCAGCCACGAGGAAAGCGCGCGGATGCTTGGCTTTGGGCGACGACAGGCGTTCTTCAAGGTCACGTTGCCGGCCGTCCGCTCCTCGGTGCTCGGCGGCTCGCTGCTCGTCTTTCTCTACACCCTGAGCGAATTCGGCGCCGTCCAACTCCTCGGATTCGACACGCTGACCAGAGTCATCTTCGCGACTCGCCAGGCAGATCGGCCCACATCGTTTGCCGCTGCTTCGGCACTCTTGTTGCTGGCAATCGTTGTGGTGATTGCTGAGCGTCGGCTACGCGGACGCGCGACTCCCGATCAACGAGCAACCCACGCCGAACAACGACCGACCGAACTCGGCTGGCGCAAGGTCCCCGCCACTCTCACGTGTGCGGCCGCTTTGAGCATCGGCCTCCTCATCCCAATCCTGAGCCTGTTGCGTTGGGCGCTACGCGGCCTCAACGACGGGGCAGTCGACCTGGGCAAACTCGTCGGGCCGACTATGAACACCGCATCAGTGGCGATCCTGGCCGCCGTGCTCACCGTGTTCGTCGTGCTGCCGATCGCCATCGAGACGACCCGTCGCCCGCGACCCGCAGCGTCGATCGCAGCCGGATCGGTACTCGGGGGATTTGCGATGCCCGGTCTCGTGATTGCCTTAGCTCTCGCCGTCATCACGCTCAATGCCACCGGCCTCGGCTGGCTGTATCAGTCGATGGCTCTTCTCATCGTCGGCTACGTGATTCACTTTGGATCCCAGGCCCTTGCCAGTAGTGAGCAGGCAGTCCGGGCCGTTCCCGATCGAGTCCGCGA
>JBLFZD010000203.1:0-6549 GCA_047610085.1 Ilumatobacter sp.
TTGATCTGTGGTGCGGAGGGTCGTAGCGATGGTTGTTGGGTCCGGGAGTGACTCGTCCGAAGAGCCGGCTGTTCAGGATGTAGAGCCGGTCACGCTGGATTCGAGGTCGTTCCTGTTCTGTCCTCCCGGGCCCACCTGGACGTCAGCTCTGCTATCGGGCGTCGGCTTCGAGGTGGCGGTATACGACATCGGAGATCCGTCGCTTGAGCGAGCGGATTGCTTCTTTGGTGGTCTTTCCCTCGGCGACTTTGCGGTCGAGGTAGGCGCGGCCGAGGGTGTCGTGTCGTAGCTGGGAGATCGCGACGACGTGGATCGCCCAGTTCAGTTGCCGGTTGCCGCGCTGGTTGAGCCGATTCCGAACTTTGGGGCCCGACGATGCCTCGACCGGCGCGGTCGCGTTGTAGCTCGCGAAGTGGTGCTTCGAGTTGAACCGATCGGCGTTGCTGGACTGACCAATGATCATCGCCGCGTTGATCGGCCCGACACCCGAGATTGTCGTCAACGACGTAGACGACGCGGTCACAGCGACGGTGATGCGGTGTTTCGATGCGTCGAGCAACTGGTTGTAGCGGTCGATGTCGCCAGCGAGTTCGCAGGCGATCTCCAGGCGCTGACGACCCATTGCGTCGGCGGGTTCGAACTCGTCGATGACCGTGTTGACCCTGGTCACGGCGGTGATCTTGAAGCCGGCACCACCTGGAACCATCTCGAGCAACAAGGCGTGGAGCCGATTGCATGCCTTGTTCTTCAAGCGGCCCAGGTCGCGATGTCGCTTCGACAACAACTTCAACACACGCGAGTGATCATCGGCGCACACCGTTGCGAGGTCGTCGGCGCGTAGTGCTGCGATCGCGATCGAGCGGGCGTCGTTGGAATCGTTCTTTTGCGACTTGCCCGACCCCAACACGCGCACTCGCGATGCGCGGACAGGGGGTGGGCTACGGGGTGGGCCTTTCTGAACGTCCACGAACATGAGAATCGGAAAAGACCTGCTAGGGAACACTTCTACGCACGATGACGAACGTCCACGAACATAGAAATCCTGCATTGCATGGAAGAGGTCAGGAGTTCGATTCTCCTAGGCTCCACAAAGAAGCCCCAGGTCGTGGACCTGGGGCTCTTTTCGTTTTCGGGTCAGCTGGCGGTTGGTGAGTTACGCATCGCTTGTGTTCGTCGGGATCAACCGACAACACAAGGAGAGCAGAACATGCCCATGAAAACGAATGCCGATTCGGGCAGCAAGGCGAAACCTTCGGTCTTGCGAGTTTGGATTTGGGGGCTTCGAACCAAAAAATCCCGACCCCAATCATCCAGGAGGCTGAACGCACCAGTACTCATCGGCAATCGCCTCGGCCGCTGTGACGTGTTTGACCGGCTGATTCGAAAGGTGAACCGGGCCATTCTGGAAGGGGTTGGCTGGTCTGGTGTCGGTCACCCTTCCATAGCGGCGAGCGCTGACCAGAACCGGTCGAGAAGCCGGAGACGGGATCTGCGGCGCGTTCAGACTCGATCTTCGCCTACGGTGAGCTGATGAGCGCAGAGGAAGCACTTGACCGTGTGTACGCGGCGTCCTCGGATCCAAAGACGCAGGCGGAGTTGTACGACGATTGGGCGGCGGCGTACGACGATGACTTGGAGGTCAGCGGCTACGCAACGCCGAAACGGCTCGCGGAGGTGCTCGCGGAGCACCTGGCCGATCGCGACGCGCCGATCCTCGATTTCGGATGCGGAACGGGCATGTCGGGGCGAGCGCTCGCCGACGCCGCATTCACCACGATCGACGGCGCCGACCTGTCCGCCGGGATGCTCGAACAGGCGGATCGCTCGGGTGCCTACCGCCGGCTCTGGCAGCTCACCGCCGGAGAACTCGGTGTGAGCCCAGGAAGCTACAGCGCCTTGGTTGCTTGTGGTGTCGTCAGCGTCGGTGCTGCACCGGCGGGAACGCTCGCTCTCCTGGCGTCCGCCGTTGGGCCCGGCGACGTGGTCGTGTTTTCCTTCAACGACCACACACTCGAAAGCGACGAGTACATGGCGGCGTTGCAGGCGTTACTCGACGCCGACTTTGAGCAGGTGGCAGCCGAACACGGCGTTCACATCGCGTCCCGCGAAATGGGCTCGACCGTCTTTCTGCTCCGGCGCCGCCACTGAGTCGCTTGAGGGCTTCGCTGCAGGTGGCCGATACCCCGGTCACGCAACCAGTAGGAACGCAGTGCGACGGCCAACAGCGCCATCTCGCTGTCGGTCATTGCGATATCACGCGCCTCTGCGTCGCGAACGCTCCACGGGAGTTGTCGATGTCTTGTTCGCGCAGCACGACGACGCCGTTGTCGGCGAGCAACGTTCGTAATCGGCCGACCCCGTTGTTGTCGACATCACGAGCCGACACCCCGCCACGACAGCGCCGAGCAGTTCGACGTTCATTGAGCGACCGCTTCGCTGATCGCGGATGCGAATAGTTCCGGGAGCGTGATGCCCGCTGCAGCGGCCATCACTGCGATCACACTCGTGCGGGCGAAGGAGTTGTAGAGGCTCGCTTCGAGGAACCACGGCTCACCGTTCGAGTCAACCCGGAAGTCGAAGAGCCCGTAGTGCCGGCACCCGAGAGCGGCGTGGCATCGGAGCGCTGCCTCCCAGACCCGGGCGGTAATCGGATCGTCGGTGTCGACGATCCACGCACGCGTCGATTCTTTTGCCACGAGACGCAGATCACCGTCAGGGTCTCGGGCCAGTTTGTCGGCGTGATCACGGATTGGTCGAGTCACGGCGTCGACCGAATACTCCTCAAGCGGCAGGCAGACCAGTTCGCCATGCAGCATGACCGTCGCGCAGCGAACCTCTCGTCCGAGTTCCACAAATCGCTCGATGATCGCTCGTTCCGAGTGCAGCCAAGCAATCTCGAGAGCCTTGGGAAGCTCTGACGCGTTGGTCACCAATGTGACGCCAAGGGAGTTGTCGGCATCGACGGGCTTGACGACCACCGGAGGGTTGATCTTCACCACGCCGCCCGCAACCGTGTCGCCCACAACCATGTCGTTCCGATGCAGGACCTGACCTTCAGGGACCGAGACGTCTGTCTGGGCAATGACTGAGCGTGCAAGTGCCTTGTCGGCGGTGGTCGCCATCAGTTGAGCGGTGTTACCGATATACGGGATTCCGAGCATCTCAAACAGAGCTCGATAGGTGGTCATCCCGGGAATACAGAACATCTGCGGCACCACCACGTCGATCCCCAGGAGTTCGATTCGCTCGATCGCTGCCGACAGAGCAATAGGTTCGGCAGCATTGAGTGCATCGTCGGTCAAATCGCTGGGGAATCGCCAGTGCCCGTCGGGTGCAACATCGGCGACGTGAAATTCGTAGCGGGTTGCATCCGCGGTGGCAGTGAGGCAGTCGGCGGCGTACAGGTGGGACAGCTCGCGGTGGAATGGACTCGTCGGTGAACCGACGAGATGCAAGATACGGCGGATGTGCTTGGGCATGTCAGTCACCGCCAGGTTCGACGAGCTTGCCGATGTTGAAGTCGATTCGGACCCAGCCATGGAGCCGGCGGAGATTGTCAATGAGCAGCGAAGGGATGTGGACATGGTGGACCATGAAGAACGGCAGCGGATCGTGTCGATCGAAGATGGCGTCTTTGCCACGCCAGATCACCTTTGCCCGTTCGACAGCAGTCGAGGGGTTGGTGACCATGCGCCATAGTTCGTGGTAAAGCCAGTAGGTCGGCCGACTTGCGTGGGTCGGTACCACGGTGCCGACGTCGTCGTTCAGGTCTTCGAGGTAGCTGGCCGCCACGTCGGGCTGGTCGTAAAACATGGTGATCGCCGAGTGGGTTCGTGGGTTGCACTCGATGGCGTAGAGGGTGCCGTCAGTGGCCTCGATGAAGTCGAGCGACACCTGCCCGGTCAGACCGAGCCCACCGACGAAGGTGCGAACCCACGCCTCGATCTTGGGCTTATCCACCATCTCGTAGTTGATCTGGAATGCCGAGGATTCACAGCAGCAGTACAACTGGAGGTTGCCGTTTCGGACAGTGCCATGAGTGCAGTACTCCTGACCGACGACGAATTCCTGGAGGATCCATGGATTCTCGGCCGAGATCGGCAGCGACCGGGCGAAGGCCTCTGTTTCAGCAGCGGTTCGGCGAGGGAGTGGCGTGAGGTCAAGCCGGCGAATGGGGTCGTAGGCGATGCTTTTCAGGATGTAGATGCGCCCGGCTCGGTCGGTGCGACCGAAGTCGAATTCGGCGACTTCAGCGGGGTCGACGATGCGGTGGGTGTCTGGAACGCGAAGCCCGAGGGACGCAGCGGTGGTGGCAAACTCATACTTGTCGTCGAGGCGGCGCAACATGTCGGCATCGACGTGGATGACTTCGCAGTGCGCAAGGAGCAGGGCCTTGGCTTCGGCGTCGTGGAGGCTGGCGGCCGGGCTACTCACCGGGACAAACACGTCGACGCCTTCACGCTGCACGATGTCGAGCAACGCTTCGGCGTAGCCAGCATCGCCCGAGTCCGGCACGATATGAAACCGGTCGACGCATCGCGAGAACCGGTGACCACTAAGTCGATAGCGGGCAGTTTCGACCAGAACCACTCGATGCCCCGCCCGGTGAAACGAGCGTGCGAGTTGTAGCGACTTGGTCATCTTCCCGCCGCTGATGAGGACCGTCTTTGGATTCTGTCCAGGGCTGGCCGTTCCAGACGGCTGCTGAGTCAACGGGATCTGGCCACGCACGTATCCGACGAGACAGGCCAGGGCGTTGACCGGAGCGATGACCAAGAGCAGAGCGGACGTTGCCCCGGTCATGGCGATCGTCTTTGCATGACCAAGGACCTCTGGTCCGGGCTGTTTAGACACGTCGGATGAGCGTCAGACCGTCGCGTACCGGGAGGAGCACCTGCTTGACACGATCGTCGGCGACGACATGCTCATTGAATCGAGAGACAGCCACACCATTCGCTGTGTGTTCCCCCTCGAGATATGGCTGGCCCTGCATGAGCGTGTTGTCGACACAAATGAGCCCGCCCTGGGCGAGCAGCCCACCATCGAGGACTGCGTCGAAGTAGTCGCAATAACCGGCCTTGTCAGCATCGATGAAGACGAGGTCAAAGACTTCGTCGTTCGCTGCCAAGCGGTGGAGGGTGTCGAGCGCAGGTCCGATCGCAACGCCAATCTTGTACCCGTCAGGTGATTCGGCGAAGCACTCTTGAGCGAACTCGGCGACGTCGGGATCGATCTCGCACGCAAGTACCCGACCGTCGACGGGAAGGGCCTCGGCCATGGCGAGCGCCGAGTACCCCGTGAACATGCCGACTTCGAGGACCGTCGTAGCGCCCAACATTTCAACGAGGAAACTCAGCACCTGCCCTTCGACGTGGCCAGACAACATCTCGGCTTCGAGGCCGAGCGTGTCGCTACCGGGCAAGCTTTTCCAATCATGAGCGGCGGTCCGCTCGGCGAGCGCCTGGAGTGCGACCGACGACGGCGTCGTGCAGCGGTCCAGGTACGGGTCGAGCCCAGATGCGATAGCGCAGATCTCGTCGAGATCGGTACGTACTGACTCATCGATGGCGGACACCATCGAGAGGTTCTGCCGGAGTTGTTCCAGCCGGCCGGCGAGAATGCTCGTCGGCGTTACGGGGCGCAGCGTCGCGGTGTCGTGGCTTTGGTCGGTCATCGAACCGCCAGCGATTCGAGTTCCGGTTCGTTCGCAGGCTGCGCGTCCGGGTCGACGTCGGAGCTCGCCTCCGGCGTGTACATGTCCTGGCCAGCGCCGCTGCGCGGGAAGCCAGCCACCACTTCTTTGTGTACGTCGAGCATTGCTTCGAGTTCGTCGCCTGTCAGGTCGTTGAGGAACGTGCAAGAGCCGATCGGATCGGGCACGGCCGCACGCAGCATCCCGTCCCGGGTCTGCACGATCGATGTGGTGGCCGCACGCACCAATGGCCCGGTGAGGTCGACGACGTCCAGAGTGAGTCCGAGCTTGCTCATCACGTTCAGGATCCGGTTGCGGTCGTCGACCGAGATGAGGCCTCGCTGTTCGGCCACCGTTGCCGAGAATGCCATGTCGATCGACACGGCGTGACCGTGGAACAAGTACGGCTGGCAGGTGAGCTCGAGGGTTGGACTCCATGTGTGGCCGTAGGCAATGACCCGATCCAGGTCGATCTCGTGGAGGTTCGGGACCTCGAGGCGCAACATCGAATCGATCGCGTCATAGGTGAGGCGATGGGCGACGTCACGCAGGTCGGCGTGAGCCGTTGCGTCGTCATCGGTATCTTCGGCGTATCCGAAGTGAGTGGCGAGCAGCGCTTCGCCGTGTTCATCGAGCATCTCGAAGATGTCGTTGTTGCCGACCACAGAGATTTTCACGAGTTCGGCCATGCCGTTGCGAATTTGGTCGATCGGTAACGTCTTGAGAAACGAGAAGTCGAGCAGTACCTGTTGTGAGGCGTGGTATGCCCCCAGACGGTTCTTGTGCCTGCCGTGGTTGACCGCAACCTTGATGGCGACGCTTGCATCGATCAGCCCAATCAAGGTGGTCGGTATGCG
>JBLFZD010000204.1:0-6512 GCA_047610085.1 Ilumatobacter sp.
CCCGGCAGCACGATCGTTGACGCAACCGCACCGATGTGGGCGTGCGCCCCAGCGAGCACATCGATGTGCAGCGACAGCTCGTCGCCACCAACCGGCGCAGCAGCAGATGCGGCGACCAGAATCTGTTCGCCGCACTGGCGAATGCTGAACGGCGGCTCGGAGTGAGCGGACCGCAACGTTGATCGGGCCGCTCCAGCGTCGAGTGCGACAACGATCGCGCCGTGAGCTTTCACGCTGTGTGGGTGGCGATCTGCGCGACGACCCAATCGGCCACAGCCTGAGCTCCCGCTTGATCGACAAGCGATGTCGGGATCACCGGGCGGCCGTCGCGCCGTTCGCGTGCATCGCTCAACATCCGGTCGACATCGGACCCCACGTATTGCGCGAGGTCGACCTTGTTGATCACCAACAGGTCGGCCATCGCGACACCGGGGCCGCCCTTGCGTGGAACGTCGTCGCCACCCGCCGTGTCGAGCACAAAGATCTGCACGTCGACGAGGCCGCGGCTGAAGATCGCCGTGAGGTTGTCGCCGCCCGACTCGACGAGCGTGAGGTCCACATCGCCATGAAGCGCTTCGAGCTCTTCGACAGCATCGAGGTTCGCGGCGATGTCATCACGGATTGCGGTGTGCGGGCAGCAGCCGGTTTGGACCGCAACGATGCGCTCCGTTGCCAAGACCGCGGCCTCGCGCAGGGCATCGGCGTCTTCGGACGTGAAAATGTCATTGGTGACCACCACGATCGACAGGTCGTCGCGCAGCAGCGCACACAGAGAACCCACCAGCGTGGTCTTGCCCGAGCCAACCGGGCCACCAATGCCGACGCGTAGCGCCCGCCGGACTCCGGCATCAGCGCGGTCGAGCGGCGCCGAGTCGTTGAGGAAGTTGTCGTGGGGAACATCGTGTGGAGGCATGGCATTTTCTTATGTCGATGGTGTGGGCGGGCGGGCGGTGCGGTGTGAGCGGGCGACGTGATGGGCAGGTGTGATCGACAGGACGACCTAGGCAACGAACAGGCGGGCGTCCCAGCGCCCATGATCTTCGGCGAGGATCTCGGTGAGCGAGCCACCGGATGCCGGCAGGGATGCAGGAGAGGATGTTGCCCAACGGTCGGCTTGGGTAACCCAAACATCGACCCGTTCGCCCACGGTTGCCTGTACCGCTGCCACCGACATCGGATCAAGGCCGAGGAGCCGAATCGCGGCCGACGTCACTGCGGCGGACAGGTGATGGAACGACAGCGATGCCGCATCATGTGGGGTTCCGCCGGCAGCGGCGACGAGTGCACCGAGCACGAACGGCTGGTGCGCCCCAACCGCAGATCGGGCGACAAGATCAAGCGTCGGGCCACGCCAGACGGTGGAGCCGGCCCGCAACATCTGGCGACCGAATCGTCGGCTTGCATCACGCAGCTTCGGTGACGGCACACGCGCCGAGTACTCCGCGTCGACCAGGGCGAGCATCTCAGCGGTCGGATCGACGAATGCCGCCACGTGTGCACAGAACGCTGCATCGACCATGCCGGTCGTTGCCAAGCGGCCGACGAGATAGCGCTCGAGGGTTGCGTCGTCGTACACATCTCCGATCCGCACGGCGGCTTCGACCCCCGCAGAGTTCGTGTGACCGCCCGCCGGGAACCGTCCATCGATCAACATCATCAGCGCAGCATTCATGAGCGACCCCGCTGCGCTGAGTCCAACATCCGCGAATCCAACATCAGTACAGGAAGTAGCGCTGCGCCATCGGCAACGACTCGGCGGGTGACTCGGTGATCAACTCGCCATCGATTCGCACGGCGAAGGTGTCGGCATCGATCTCGATGTCGGGCGTCGCGTCGTTGAGCACCATGTCGGACTTGCCAACACTTCGCGTGTCCGACACCGGCACGAGTTTGCGTCGCACATTGAGCCGGTCCGGGAGACCGTCTTCGAGCGCTGCGTTCGAGACCCATGCAAGCGACAGGCCCGGCGCGACCCCTGGGGCGGCGCCGAACATCGGTCGAGGCAGCTGCGGCTGAGGTGTGGGGATCGAGGCATTGGCGTCACCCATCTGCGCCCAGGCGATCATTCCCGCCTTGACCACCACGTGCGGGCGAACACCGAAAAACGCTGGGTCGTACAGGACGAGATCGGCGAGTTTTCCGACCTCGACCGAACCGACGTCGGCAGCGAGCCCATGGGCGAGTGCCGGGCAGATCGTGTACTTCGAGACGTAGCGACGTGCACGCAGGTTGTCACCCGGGCCGTCGGACTCGCCACCGATCGTGAGGGCACCTCGGCGCAACTTCATCACGTGCGCCGTCTGCCAGGTTCGCAGAACGACTTCACCGATCCGGCCCATCGCCTGGCTGTCCGAGCCGATCATCGAGATTGCGCCCATGTCGTGGAGGATGTCTTCGGCTGCGATCGTCGACGGCCGGATGCGGCTCTCGGCGAATGCCAGGTCTTCGGGCACCGACGGGTTGAGGTGGTGGCACACCATCAACATGTCGAGGTGTTCGGCGACGGTGTTGATCGTGTGCGGTCGTGTGGGGTTGGTTGACGACGGAAGCACATTGGAGTGCGACGCAACCTTCATGATGTCAGGTGCGTGGCCGCCGCCCGCGCCTTCGGTGTGGAACGTGTGGATCGATCGGCCAGCGATTGCGGCGAGCGTGCTCTCGACGTAGCCGGCCTCGTTCAACGTGTCGGTGTGGATCGCGACCTGTACTCCCGACGCGTCGGCAACGGTGAGGCAGGCGTCGATCGCTGCGGGGGTGGTGCCCCAGTCTTCGTGCAACTTGAACGCTGCTGCGCCCGAGCGCAGCTGCTCCCACATTGCTTCGGGGTTGACCGTGTTGCCCTTGCCCATCAACGCCACGTTGATCGGCCAATGGTCGAGCGCTTCAAGCATGCGTTCGAGGTACCACGAACCCGACACGGTGGTGGCCTTGGTGCCCTCGGCAGGCCCTGTTCCGCCGCCGATGATCGTGGTGATACCCGACGTGAGCGCTTCGTCGAGCAACGTGGGTGAGATCAGGTGAACATGGCAGTCGATGGCGCCAGCGGTGAGGATCTTGCCGTTGCCGGCCAGGATCTCGGTCGAGGGACCGATCACCAGCGCGGGGTCGACGCCGTCCATTGTGTCCGGGTTGCCGGCCTTGCCGATCCCGACGATTCGTCCGTCCTTCACCCCAACGTCGGCCTTCACGACACCCCAGTGGTCAAGGATCACCGCGCCGGTGATGACCAGGTCGGGCGCCCCCTCAGCGCGAGTGCGCGTCGATTGTCCCATCGACTCGCGGATGACTTTGCCACCGCCGAAGACGACCTCATCGCCCCCAGCACAGTGGTCCTGGGTGACCTCGATCCAGAGGTCGGTGTCGGCGAGCCGGATCCGATCACCAGCGGTGGGTCCGTACAGGTTGCGATAGCGGGAACGATCGATCCGACTCATGAAGCACTTTCGTTTTCAGCCGGCTCGTCGAGCGGACCGGCAGTTTCACCCCGGAGCCCGGGGATGATTCGGCGACCGACGAATGCAACGAGGTCGACGTCGGTAGCGATACCTGGTTCGAAGCGAATAGCCGTGCCCGCTGGGACATCCAATCGGAGGCCGTGGGCTGCATCTCGGTCGAATGCGAGCGACGGGTTCGCCTCGGCAAAGTGATAGTGCGAACCGATCTGGATCGGCCGGTCCCCGGCATTCTCGACGCGCAGGGTGACGACCGACCGCCCAACGTTGACGTCGACGGGTGTGTCGGGGCCAGCGATTTCTCCGGGGATCACGTGCCCGGTCCAATCGGGTTGTGCAGCGTGACCAGCTTGGTGCCGTCGGGGAACGTTGCTTCGACTTGAACGTCGGGAATCATCTCCGAGATGCCCTCCATGACGTCGTCGCGGGTGAGTACGTGCCGGCCCGCTTCCATCAGGTCGACGACCGTGCGGCCGTCGCGCGCCGCCTCGAGGACCCAGTCGGTGAGGATCGCGATCGACTCGGGATGGTTGAGCGTGAGACCGCGCGCTTGGCGGGCGCGGGCGACGTCGGCGGCCACGTGAATCAGGAGCCGTTCTTGCTCGTGTGGTGAAAGATGCATCGTTGCAATATTCGCGTGTCGGACCCGAGGGTCAACGATCGAGGATCGAATGGGCAATGCCGGCGTGGCAGCCAACGGTGCCGTCGACGACCTGGGTGATACCGAGGTCGATTGCTACCGAAGCCAGCGAGTACGCCTCATCCATCGTGAAGCCTCCTTTGTCGACCATCAGCTTGAGCATCTGTTCGGCCGCCATGGCCATTGCGGTGCCGAGGCCATCGACGCCCTCGTCGGGACCGCCGGAGAATCCGTGCGTATACCAGTGGGTCGCGGTGCGCAGGAGCGGTGCGGCCACCGCAAGATCATCAGCGAGCGACAGACGCAACGTCACGTCGAGGGACGCTTCAATGGCGGTCCCGCAGATCTCACCATCGCCCTGCGCAAAGTGAGGGTCGCCAACGTAAAAGCCGGCTCCTTCATGGAACACCGGATAGTGAACGGTCGCACCCGGGCCGAAGCGCCAGTTGTCGACATTGCCGCCGAACACGCCGGGCGGGATGCTGCTGACTCGGCCGCCTTCGGGTGCCACCCCCATCACACCGAGGTGCGGCCGAACGGGCACCTGCACGGCACGACTGAATAACTCACGTTTGGCCGGCTCCGGGTCGGAAATCACTCCGGGGACGTCGTACAACTCGAGTGCGGTGAAGTCGAAGCCGAACATGGGGCGAGCCGCGGTGGGGAATCCGCCAGTCGGGTCGGGATCAACGAGTTCGTAGATCGTGACGCGTTCTTTGCCGAACTGTTTGTGGAACAGGCCCCAGTTCGCTGCGAGGTTGGAGCCGTACGGCATCCGCGGGGTCATCGACAGCAGCTCGACTCGCAGCGTGTCGCCGGGCTTGGCGCCCTTCACTTCGATTGGACCGGTCATGATGTGCACACCGGGCGTACGCGTTTCGGGAGCGATGCCGTCCCAGATCGCCTTGATCCCGTCATCCATCAAAAGGTCGGGCGCATCACCCGAGTGGTGCGTGATCGCCTCGATCGTGATGGTTTGGCCGGGGGCCACGCTCAACACCGGAGCTTCAGTGGCATCGAGGTACCCCCAGAAGCAAGTGTCCGGGGTCGCGGTCAACCGTGTATCGCTCATAGTGGTCTGACCATAAGACCACTCAATGAACGGAGTATTTCGTGGTGATCACAAGTAGATCACGGTTTGTCATGGGTTGTTCGGACGTTCGCCGTATCAAAATAATCGAGCTGGCGTGCCAAAGGGGGCATCATGGAGGGGTGTCGAACACCACCGTGAGCCTCGGGGCAGCGATTCGTCGTCGACGAACGTCTGCCGGATTGTCAGTACGCGCCCTTGCCACCGCAGCAGGATTGTCTGCATCGTTCATCAGCCAGGTGGAGAACGACAAGGCCAGACCGCGCATCGAGACGTTGCATCGGATCGCCGCCGCGCTGGACACGACCGGACAGGCAATTCTCGCTGATGCGTCGGTCACCGCGCACCCAGCGGGGCACCGACACGTGGTGGTCTCACGCGCGTCGTCCGGCCAACTCGTTCATCAGAGTTCAGATCCTGATGACGGCATCGTTCGAAGCCTGGTGAACAGTTCCAACGAGTTCAATGCGATGGAGATTCGTGGTGCACCAGCTGCTTTTGGAGCACCGTACGAACACGCCGGTACCGAATTGCTGTATGTGATTAGCGGTCGCGTGGAAGTCGACATCGGTGGAGATCTCCATCGGCTCGAACCCGGCGATGCAATCAACTACCCCGGTGAGATTCCCCATCGGACACGACGACTTGGCCCTGACGTCCACCTGATGATCGTCACAACGAGCGAGGACTGAGCACGCGCCGAACGGGACCAAGTGGCAGAGGAAAACACTTGACGGCTTCACCAAGTGTTAAATACAGTTGAACAGCATGCAGCTGAGCTACGTGAGCGTCGTCACCAAGCAACTCGATGAGATGAAGGACTTTTACGTCCAGATGCTCGGAATTGAAGAGTTGACCGATTGGAGCCACGACGGCTTTCGAGCGCTCGAAGTCGCTCCGAACGTCATCCTCGCACTGCATACACCCGAGGCGTTCCGCGAACTCGGACTCGAACTCGGGGAGGACGATCTCCTCGCCACGATGCTGACGTTCGATCCAGGAAGCGTGGACGAACTCCACCGCATCCACGACGCCCTCGTCGCAGCGAATGTGCCCGTCGTACGGGAGCCGTTCGAGACCCCGTATGGGTCCCTTCAGGTGATCCATCGCGATCCGGACGGCAATCCATTTCGCTTGAACACCTTTGTTGTCTGACCGGACACCCCCCACCACGACCCGCGCAACACCTTCCACTCCAGGAGATTGAGATGCCCACAAATTCCCCTTCCGGCTTCGATGCAATTCAGCGAGGTGACGTCCCTGTCCTCGACCTCTCGTCCGCCAGGTCGGGGAATCCGGCTGATCGCGAGGCACTCGCCGCCCAACTCGG
>JBLFZD010000205.1:0-6506 GCA_047610085.1 Ilumatobacter sp.
CACCGGCAAACGCGGAGAGAGCGAGATAGCCGGCGCGATGATCGTCCACGCTGATCTCGCTCGGAGGCGGACCCGAAGCGGCCGCAGATTCCACAACTTCGACGATTGGCGCGATCTGTGGGTCAAGAGGCGTCCGCGCACAGTAGTCGTCGGTCTGAGGTTCGCTGGCTTGGAGCGGCAGCAACACCGCGATCGGGCGACCTGGCGATGGCGCTGCCCTTGCTGGCGCCGCTCCGACCATGGTGGGCGTTCCGACAACCGGGACACGACGAGTTCCGGGCGACGAACTGACGGTCGGGAGTCAGGGGTCGGAGAACGTGAGTCGTTTGCCCAGCTCAAAAGGCCCCGGGGAACTCTGAAGTACCCCCTCGCTATTATGTTCACTACCGGCTCCCCCTTTCATGCGAACGCTGTGAAAGGACCACACATGAACATCATCAGCGCTGACGAAGCTTGGGCTTCGGTCGGTGCCGCTGACCTTGAGCACCTTGACCGCAACGGCGTGGTCACTGTTCTCGAATGCGTTCGGCGAGCCCGATCATGTCTCGATGCCTTCGAGATGAAGGCGGCGCGTCGACTTCGCACATTGAATGACCTGGGGAGCGCGGAAGAACCAGCCGCAGCGATCGCCGGAGCGTCAGGTCGCACCAGCGGATCGGCACAAGACGTCACCGAACGAGACACCACGTGTGCCGAGATGCCCACGGTGGAAGACGCACTCGACGACGGGGCCATCACCGGTGCTCACGTCGACGCAATCGCCGCCGCCATCCGACGGTTGCCACCAAAGGTTCGAGAGGAATTCGGTGCCGCCGCCGACGAGCTCCTCCGCCGGTCGTCGCGACACTCGCTCGACTCGTTCCGGCGGGCCTGCAACACACTCGCCAAGGAACTGCTGGCCGCCAACCGGTCAGGTTCCGATGCGGACGAGCTGACGGCCCAGCGCGATGCGTCCAAGGTCACTCGTTGGGTCGATCGGCGCACCGGGATGCACCACACGATGCTTGAACTCGATCCGATCCGCGATGCAGCGATAAACGCAGAAGTCAGTGCCGAAATCGCTCGATTGCGCCAGGTCGACGGCAACGGTGAACTGAGCTGGCAGCAGCTCCAAGTGATGGCCTGGGTGAACATGATCTCGGGTCAACCAACCGGATCCGTTGACCCGTCTGCCACCGAGAGCGATGCAACCCCTCGAACCGGCGCTCCCGCTGGCATTCGGCGTGTCGATCGTGTGCCTGAGGCAACGCTGGTGATCGATGTTCGTTGGCTGCTCGGCCTGACCGAAACACTCGGCATCTGTGAGACCGAGGCCGGCGTCCCCATTCCAATCACCACGGCTCGCCGATTGTGCTGCGATGCCGAGGTACTCCCCGTTGTGGTCAGCAGTGACCGAGTGGTGCTCGAACAGGGCCGCTCGAAGCGCACGGCAACGCGTGAGCAGCGCCGTGCGCTGCGCACCATGCATCGCACCTGTGTCCACCCATCGTGTGGCGTCGGGTTCGATGCCTGTCGCATCCACCACGTCGTCTGGTGGAGGTTCCTTGGCGAGACCAATATCGACAACCTCTTGCCGCTCTGTGAACGACATCACCATCTCGTGCACGAAGGGGGCTGGGTACTCGAGATGGCACCCAACCGAGTTGCGAGTTGGGTCCGACCCGACGGGGCGCTCCACCATCGCGGCTCCACCGTCGACCGGCGGTGAGGCTCCGGTGGCCCGAAGGCGAGACAAACCCACCGAAGGGGGCAGACACGATTCTGCTTCACCCAACCCAGCGCGACTCCACCCGCGAACTCCACCACTTCACCGACCGGTAGAGATCATTCATTCAAAGATTGCGGCCCTCCGGCGGGGCATGGTCCCGCCGTGGCATCCTGGGGTTATGGCTGATGACGCATCGACTCCCATTTCGACCGGGTCAGCTCCGATTCATGCACCCACCCCGGTGAGGGGGCTTGGTCGTCCGATCGTGATCGCCGCAAACCGACTCCCGGTCATGCGCGACGACGAAACCGAATCGGGATGGACCCCATCACCCGGCGGTTTGGTCAGAGCCCTATACCCGATGCTGCGTGAGTCCGGGGGCACCTGGGTCGGGTGGACGGGCGACCCCGACGATGCGGCCGAACCGTTCGAGGTGGAAGGTGTCGAGCTCCACCCCGTTCCCATCAGCGCCGAAGAAGTCGAGCTGTATTACGAAGGATTCTCAAACGACGCGCTGTGGCCGCTGTATCACGACGCCCTGCGTGAATCGACGTACAACATCGAACAATGGGACGCCTACCAGGCAGTCAACGAACGATTCGCCGTCACGCTTGCGAATATCGCGCCGCAGAACTCGGTGGTGTGGATCCACGACTACCAACTCCAGCTCGTTCCCGGCATCCTCCGTAACCAGCGCCCTGACCTCACCATCGGCTTCTTCCTCCACATCCCGTTCCCACCCGTCGAGCTCTTCACCCGTCTTCCATGGCGCGACGAGGTCCTTCGGGGGCTACTCGGCTGCGACCTTGTCGGCTTCCAACGTCCGATGGGTGCGGCAAACTTTGCAGCGGCGGCCCACCAATTACTCGGCGCCGACACCGACACGCACGCCAACACCAACCCCGACTCCGAGACCGCCTCGGACTCGGCCGGCCACGTCATCGATTTCGATGGCCGCACCGTGAGCGCCGGGGTCTTTCCCATCTCGATCGATGTTGCCGAAGTCGAAGAGATCGCCGCAGGCCGAGCGACTCGGCAGCGAACCAGTCAGATTCGGGCGCGCCTCGGCGACCCGGAAGTGATCATGCTCGGTGTCGACCGGCTCGATTACACCAAGGGCATCGGGCTGCGGCTCAAAGCCTTCGGTCAACTCCTCGAAGAAGGCCGGCTTGACCCGGCTCGTCACGTGATGGTCCAAGTAGCCACGCCAACCCGTGAAGCCGTCGAGCACTACAAAGACGAGCGGGCCGAAATAGAACGCCTCGTCGGCGAGATCAACGGGCGATTTAGCCGAATCGGTTTGCCTGTCGTGCACTACCTGTATCAGACCCTCCCGTACGACGAACTCGTTGCGCTGTACCGCGCTGGCGACGTCATGCTCGTGACACCATTCCGTGATGGCATGAACTTGGTGGCCAAGGAATACAGCGCCGCGCACATCGACGGCGATGGGGTGCTCGTGCTCTCCGAGTTCGCTGGCGCCGCCGACGAACTCACCGATGCGGTGCTCGTCAACCCGCACGACGATCGTGCGCTGCAAGACGCGATCGTCGAAGCCGTCGAAATGCACCGTCACGAGCGCCGGGGCCGAATGGCCGGCTTGCGCGATCAGATCCGCAAGAGCGACGTACAAGGCTGGGCCGGCCGGTTCCTCGATGCGCTCGCAGAGTCCGGCAAAGCATCGTGACGGAAGGGTCGAAAACTGCGGCCGGCCATGTCTTCGCCGACGTCGAGACCATTGCACGCTCCATCGCAGCCATGCCCCTCCCTCGGCTCCTCGTATTCGACTGTGACGGCGTTCTCGCTCCGCTCGTCGACCACGCCGACGACTCGGTCCTCCTCGACGGAATCGGTGACCTCCTCGCCAAGCTCGCACGCAGTGGAAATACGACCGTGGCGATCCTGTCAGGACGGTCACTCAAAGGTCTCGCCCAGTTCAACTTTGACGAAGCTGTCGTGGTGGCAGGGAGCTATGGCGGCGAACGTCGAGGTATCGGCACTCCCGAGTTGAACGACGACGAGGTCGAGCTACTCCGACGTCTCGACGAAATCACCGTCGAAGCCGCCGAGGTGGCGGGCGACGGAGCTTGGGTTGAACGCAAGCCGACCAGTGTGGTGGTACACGTCCGCGAAGCTGACCCAGCACGACGCGAAGATGCCCTGAGGTTGGCACGCCAGCGAAGTGCGGAACTCCTCGGCCACGAACTCCATGAAGGTGGCAATGTGATCGAGCTCATGGCGCGCCCAACAGACAAAGGCGTGGGGCTCGATCGTCTCCGCGAAGAGTGTGAGGCCACTTCGGTGCTCTACATCGGCGACGACGTCCCCGACGAGGCGGCGATCGCGCGACTGACTGCAGCGGGTGACGTGAGCATCAAGGTCGGAACGGGCGACACCGTGGCAACCTTCCGCCTCGCCGACCCTGCTGCTGTCCACTCGCTTCTTTCAGCCCTCGCCCGCTGACGCCGCCCACGCCCGGCCTATCGCCGACCTGCAAGGAGCAGAGCGGAACAGAGTAAAAAGACAATTCGACCAGCAGCCCACGACACCGAGGTTCGCCGCCGGCCGGCTCGGGTCAGAAGAGCGTTGATTGACCTGCGGGAGGCGTGCGTTGAATCGCCGTCCAGGGGTTGCACGTCTCCATAAACACCCAGCTTCGGCGGTGAATACTCGATGGCCCATACCCGAGGAGCGCCGACTGGTGTGCCGGACACGGATACCCCTTGTTCGTGTCGAATGACCATGCCGGGTAGTGCTCCGACCACATCCGCATCTCACGGTCGTGGACCACCTTTGCCAAGATGCTCGCCGCTGCGACGCTCAAGCATCGGAGGTCCGCTTTGACCTCGAGGTGAACCTTGGGAACCGACGGCGACACGAAGTCCCATTTCCCGTCGGTCACGGCAATATCGGGTTGAACCGACAGCCCGTCGATCGCACGCTTTGCAGCAAGCTTCTGCGCGGCCGACATCCCCAGGTGATCACATTCGGCGTGACTCGCCGCACCGATCGACCAGCTCACGCACCACTCAGCGATCCTGTCGAACAGTGCCTCGCGTTGCGGCTCAGACAAGAGCTTCGAGTCCCGAACGCCGTTGACCCGAGTGTCTCGAGGAAGCACCGCCGCGCCAACCATCAGCGGGCCAGCCCACGACCCGCGCCCAACCTCGTCGATCCCGACGATCGTCTCATAGCCTTGCGTCCACAGCGACTTTTCTATCTCCCGAGTTGGCGCACGCTTCTTCGAGACCACGTCAGGCAAACCCCATCAGCTGAAGCTGGCCCCGTCAGGATCGACAGTAATCGACAGCGCCGCACGCTTGGGACGTTCGACCTCAGGCGCCGGCCACAACGTTTCGCCCGACGTTTCGCTGGTGGTCCACCCGGGGTCGACGTCGGGCGCTGACAGCTCCACGTCAGCAGTGCCGTGCTGTTCCCAGAGCATCGCGGGGCGCTCGCCGTGCCAGCGAACAGCGAACCCGACCGTCGACGTTGGCGACGTTGGCAAGCCATGCACCTCAAAGTTGTTGCCAAGCCAAGCTGTCGGCATCCCACCCGTCAGGAGGCGCCCGCCATCGACGATTCGGCGCTCGACGGAACGAACGAAGCGCCCCACCGACGACTCGCGTCGAAGGTCAGCAAACGATGTAACGACGCCAGCCGACACTGCCACGGAAAGATCATCACGTTTCGAGGCAACCTTCGCGATCGTTCGATCGATATCGCCAGCCGCCCGATCATCACCTGCGTGCACCGCCACAAGTCGCGCTGCAGCCAGCCCAGCAAACGCATCAGCAACCGCCTCAGGGGACGCACCCCGAGCTCCGGCGCGTCTCGCCAGCCGCTCGGCCGGTTCGACGACATCGAGAAGCCACGCCTCGGCCGAGTCACCACACCGGACGAGTTCGGCAACGTCGAGGAGGAATCCGACGGGATCCTCTGCGCCGTCGACGGGCCCCTCAAGTAAAAGGTCACAGCGAGCGGCGACCATGGCGTTCACCAATGACTCGTCGGGGAGCACCAGACGGCTCGCCTGTTCGGTCACGCGCGTCCAGCCCCGGATGACCGCCAGCATTGGCGGTGCCTGGTTCAACGACACGGGATGCCCAACAGCGTCGGGGAACGAGAACGCGATTCGCACAGTCGCCCGATGCCCAACCGGCAACACGATCGCACCCTCGGGGAGCTCGATACCCTGAATGGGCACGTCAGCCGCAGGCCGCTCGGTCACGATGGCCGGGCCGGCAACGGCGACAGCGAATGGCTTCGGTGACTCGTTCTCGAACTCGATGATGACACTGCCACCGCCATCGGGCACCGCCCAGATTCGTTGGACCGCGTCACCGTCAGGAATGCGGACTCTGGTCTCGAGCACCGGTGTGCCTTCGAGCCGCAGTTGGCGGACCGTCGGCTCGTGAGCTGGCACATGCCACCGATCGTCAGCAGCGATGAACCAGTCGAATGTGACCGGATTCTCTTGGCCCCATGGAGTAATCGCACCCCAGGGCGCCACGGTCCAGCGAGCCTGTTGGCCAGTCACGCCAATCGTAATGCCGGTGGCTGTATCTGCTGCTGCGTCGGCGGCCATGACCTGATTCGTCGGCTGGGTCGTCATCGGGTCAGTCAAGCAGCCGTTTGTGGCAAGGAGGCGCTGTTCAGCGACACAACGCTGACTCGCGCTCCCCAGTGCTAAGAGACTTCGCTCTTCGAGTCTCGGTCCATCAACTGGGCCAATGCGTCCTTGGCCACACGGCCCTCGTGACAGACCGCAACGACCTGCTCGGTGATCGGCATCTCG
>JBLFZD010000206.1:0-6474 GCA_047610085.1 Ilumatobacter sp.
GACCCAGGTCAATGGCACGTGGAGCTGGACCTTTACAGCGACAGATAACCCTGGCAACACCGCAAGCATCAGCGGTTCCACCGCCGTTTCGTGCTGACAAAAGGGTTCAGCGGCATCACCTATCGAGGGGTGAAGGCGAGCGGCAATCGCTCAATGTTGTAGATCCCGATCGGGCTCCCCCACTCAACGTCGCCGTCCAATCGCAGGTCAGCCATTCGACCAGCAAGAAATGAGAATGTCTCCTCGAGCTCAGCCCAGGCAAGACCTGCACCAAGACAATAATGCGGGCCGGCACCGAATGACAGCAGGCGGTCCGTCCCTCGATCGGCCGTGATGTCAAAGTCGGTCGGGCGTTCGTCACCTCGGCCTTCCCGATTTGCTGACCAGGTACACACGAGCACGATTGTTCCGGGAGGAAAGACAATGTCGCGGTACGTGACTTCGCTGCGCACGATGCGTACGGTGAACGGTGACACCGGCTCGAAACGCAGCACCTCGTCTGCGGCTGCTTTGGCGAGGCTCGGATCGTTCCCAAGCGCTTCCCATTGAACCGGGTGCTGAGCGAACAGGCGCAGTCCATGAGCCAGCTGGTTCTCGGTGGTGTCGATACCACCGCTCAACATCGCCATGATCAAGCTCACGACGTCATCGTTGTCGAGGCGGTCTCCGTCGACCTCTGTATCGATGAGTTCGGTCACGAGGTCGTCGGACGGATTGACCCGATGATCGGCGACAAGCTGTTCGACGTACGACTCGAACTCAGCCGTGCCCGTTTCGATTTCCGCCCTCCGGGTCTGCAACGCCGTGACGTCGAGCCGTTGCTGCACTGTGGCCGAGTAGTGACGCAGCACGTCTGCGTCTGCCAATGGCGCACCAACATTCAGAGCGATCATCCTCGACGGGAAAGGCCGCGCAAACGTCTCCATCGCATCGAACGACGCAGCGCCATCGAGTGAGGCCCAGAGCTCGGCGAGCTGCTCACGCATCACGGGCCGCCAACGGTCGGCGGCACGCGGCGTGAACGAGCGCGACACAAGCCGCCGGAGTCGCTTGTGGTCGGGGCCATTTCGCCCAAGCAGTCCCCGTTCCATGACACGGTGAATGGGGCCATCGGTGATCCCCATGAGCTCCATCATCACCGCACCGGGGAATTCCAGAGCCGGCGACTTCAGGAAGAACTCGGCAGCCTCGCGGTCGAGGATCGAGACGCCCGAATTGTTCCGCGCAATCCACGATTCGGCGCGGGTTGCGGCGAGTGTTTCGTGCAGGCGTTCGCCGACCATGCCGGGCTGCGCCAGTTCGAGCAAAGGAAGCTCGGCGTCTTCGAGTTGCATCAGCGTGCCGCCGCTGCTGCTCGAGGGTCGTTGAAGGCATCTTCGTCGTCGACGGCAGCGAGTCCGTCGGGGTCAAAGAGCCGTTCAGGGCTTGCGACTTCTGCGCCCAGGCCAGGGCCGACCGGTGCGGAGTAGAAACCGAGCACGGTCCCACCCTGTGAGTAGCCGATCAGTGCCCGCAGCTCCGGCGAGAGATCCTTCGCTACGTCGGGTGGACACGACAGGTATTGGTTTTCTTCCTGGCGCAGCCAACTGAGCGTGTAATGCAGCAGAACCCCAAGCCGCTGAGACTTCGTGACATTCGTGCCACCACCGTGCATCACCGTTCCCGTGTAAATCAGCACCGAACCGGCCGACATCTCTGCCGCCGCAATCTCGTCGGGCTCCGGCTGGCGATCTTTGTCCCAGTCCTGTGAGCCTGGAACCACGAGCGTCGCCCCGTTGTCGCGAGTGAACTCGCTGGCCGCCCAGATCGTGCTGATCTGAGTTTCAATTCGACGCGGCACAAATCCGCCCCACACCCCGCGGTCGCGGTGCAGCACCTGAGCACTTTCATCGGGTCCGATGCTGACCGCCTGCGTGAAATGCAGTTGGTAGCCGTCGGAATGGCGGCCAAGCACGGTCGAGGCGATCTCGTTCACGATCGGGTCCATGACCAGCTCGCGACACATCGATGAGCGAGCTATGAGGGCCCCCACCCGCTTCGTTGCAAACCCGGAGAAATCGTTGCGGCCGTGGTTCACGTCGTGCAAGTACGGATCGAGTTCCGTTCGAAGCTGCGCCAGATCGTCGGTGGATACCACGTTGTCGACGATGACCGCGCCGTCGGTATCGAGCTGGGCACAGACCTGACCCGGATGTGTCGAGGAATGGAAGTGAGCAAGTTCTGCCATGTACCGGCGACGCTAGTTCTGCGGGTGTGCTGAGTTTCGAGACGGGGCATCACTCAGCCTGCCCACCCAGTATCACCAACCCCTGTTTCTCCTACCCGGTTCAGGAAACACATGTTCAGGCAATGACCACCAATCGTTCCATGGACCGTTTGCAGAGTCGAGCGAACGTCGAGTCGCGCACAGCCCGAGCTCGCCCGCTCGAAGCAGCATTGCGAACGGCTTGTGCACTGCCGAACCCGAACCGTTTGGCGAACGTCTGCGTCGAACCGACTCGGAGCTCGATGAACAGAGTGGCGAGCACAACCCACGCATCGTTGCGACAATCCGGCCGCGACACAGCCACAGACGCGGGCGATGCCCCAGCCGCGAGGCACACGGCTTCAACGAGCCCATTCATCGTTGCAGGGCAGGAAGGCGGGTGGACTCCACTCCGTTCGATGTCGGATGAATGTGCTCGCGTCACAAAGCGCAGCATCGTCAAAAGGTGCACTGAGTAAGTCCGTCGTGAGCCATTCGGGCCCATCTTGGCACCCGGCGTAGGTCGAGAGACTCGAAAAACGGTACGTCAGTAACGCTGCTGCTCCGACAATGTCGATCGGGTTTCGATGCACATACCGACCTTCGACCATCAACATCTCGTCGGTCGTAATCGGAACCGATCCGAATCTCCCTTCGAAGAGCAGACCAGATCGCTCCGCCGCTCGGTTGTAGCGCAGCGGATAACCCCGGCTGATTCGCCACATTGCGTCCGACAGATCAGGGCCTTGCGCTTCGAGGATCGGGTGAAAGTGGTTACTCATCAGGCTGTAGGCGTGAATGCGAAGGGCGGTCTCGGCGACCGTGTCGGCGAGGAGTTGCTCAAAGTAGGGGCGATCCGAGTCGGCGGTGCAGACGTCTTGGCGGTCCACACCGCGATTGAAGACGTGGAAGAAGGTCGATTGATCGAGTCCGTGACGTCGTGGCATGGACCTATTTTGACCAGGGGGTACCTCAGCGCTCGAGAACAACATGTGTTGCCTGAACCGGGTTGGTGTGAACCATGTTTGTGTAGGGGCCGTTACCTACCAATCGGTAACCTCTCGCGATAGCGTCACCAGAATGGTGTCGATTGGGTCGGGAAATGTTTTGGATCCGGATGCGCCGCTCAAGATTGCGTATTTGACGTATCGCGGCAAGCCCCACGTAGGCGGCCAAGGCGTGTACACCCGGCACCTCACCAAAGCGTTGGCCGATATGGGCCATACGATCGAAGTGTTCGGGGGCCAGCCGTATCCGGTGCTCGACGAGCGCATCGAATTGCACAAGCTGCCCAGCCTCGACACGTTCAACGATCACTTCCCGGGCCGTCTGCCCGGCTATTGGGAAATAAACGACCGCTACGACGCTTTGGAGATGGCCGAGTTCATCTCCGGAACATTTCCCGAGCCCCGAGCGTTTTCGGCACGGGCAGCCAACGAGCTGAAGAAGCGAACTCGCGACTTCGACCTCGTCCACGACAACCAGTGCCTCGGTACGGGGATCTTGAAGATCGAAAAGAAGATCCCAACGATCGTCACGCTGCACCACCCGATCACCAAGGACCGCGAGCTTGAAATGGCCGCGGCAAAGAACGCCTACCGGCGATGGTCGATTGGTCGCTGGTACTCATTCGTGAAGATGCAGGGCAAGGTCGCGTCGAAGATGCCGCGCATCGTCGTGGTCAGCCAGAATTCGATTGACGACATCCACAAGGACATGGGCGTCAGTAAAGACCGCATGCGCCTCGTGCCCGTCGGTGTCGACCCCAACTTGTTCAAGCCGGTTCCTGGTGTGGCACGCACACCGGGCCGACTCATCACCACAGCGTCGGCCGACGTCGCCCTCAAGGGCCTCAGCTACCTGCTCGAAGCAATGGCGAAGTTGCGCACCGAACGCGACATCACGCTCACCATCATCGGCAAGCCGAAGCCCGGCAAGTCGATGAAACTGATCGAGTCGCTCGGCCTCAAGCCGTACATCGAGTTCGTCTCGGGCGTTCCCGACAAGCGGATTGTTGAGCTGTACTCCGAGGCTGAACTCGCCGTTGTGCCCAGCCTCTACGAAGGTTTCAGCCTCCCCGCAATCGAGGCAATGTGCTCGGGCACGCCGCTCGTGTCCACCGACGGCGGCGCACTCCCCGAGGTCACCGGCACAGACGGCGAAACCACTCTGCGCTGCCCGGCTGGCAATAGCGACGCGCTCGCCGCCGCAATTGCCCGCGGTCTCGACAGCAAGGAACTTCGCGACAAGATCGGCGAAGCGGGACGGCAGCGTGTGCTCGAACGGTGGACCTGGAAGCGCTGCGCTGAACTCACCGTCGATCAATACCGCGAGGTCTTGGCGATGCCAGACAACGTCGCAAAGCTGAAGCGCAACGGCCGGCTCTGAGCCTGCACCACCTCTCGAACGAATGCTGACCACGCCATGCTGACCATCCGATTCGACCGCCTCGACCTGCGCCCCGGCGACCGGGTACTCGATGTGGGGGCCGGCTTCGGCCGCCACGTATTCGAGTTCGCCCGACGCGGCGCCGACGTGGTCGCTCTCGACTACGCCCATGACGAGGTCGTCGAGACTCGCGCAACGCTGGGCGCCATGGTCGATGCGGGCGAAATCGACATCGCCCGGTTCAAGGGCGTGCTGCAGGGCGACGCCACCAAGCTTCCGTTTGCCGATGCCTCATTCGACAAAGTCATCACCTCCGAAGTGCTCGAACACATCCAAGACGATGTCGCCGCGATCAGTGAGATGATTCGAGTACTCAAGCCCGGTGGCATGTTCGCCGCCACCGTGCCGGCGTGGGGCCCCGAGAAGATCAATTGGATGCTCAGCGATGAGTACCACGCTCCCAAGAGTGTTGGTGGCCACGTGCGGATCTACTCGAAGACTGAACTCAGTGCGAAGCTGCGCACCGGCGGCCTCGACCTGCATGGAACCCACCGCGCCCACGCACTCCACTCACCGTACTGGTGGCTCAAGTGCGCCGTCGGCCCACGCAACGACGACCACCCGATGGTGACCAAGTATCGCGAGTTTCTCGAGTGGGACATCATCAAACAGCCAACCGCTACACGTCTTGCGGAAAAAGTCCTGTCGCCTGCGCTCGGCAAGAGCATCGTGTTCTACGGTCACAAGCCGATGAACGATCACCAAAACGGTGCCGGCAGTTGAGCGTGGTCCCCGAACTCGACGGCGTGATGACCGTCGAAGAGCTCCAGCAAACCGCTCAACACATCGCCGATCTTCAGCTGAAGACGGGGATGATCCCGTGGTTCCCCGGCGGCCATTGCGACCCCTGGAACCATGTCGAGTCAGCGATGGCGCTTGACGTCGCCGGGCTCCACAAAGAAGCCGAGCAGGCGTACGAGTGGCTCCACGACGTCCAGCGCCCCGATGGCGCATGGCACGCGTACTACGCCCACGACGGTGCGGTCGAGGACTCCAAACTCGACACCAACGTGTGCGCCTACGTGGCGACCGGCGTGTGGCACCACTGGCGCAGCACGTGGGATCGGGGGTTCGCCGACAACATGTGGCCCACCGTGGAGCGGGCCCTCGAGTTCGTGTTGTCACTCCGCCGTGACGACGGCCTAGCGCTTTGGGCTGTTGAACCAGACGCGCAGCCATGGAGCTATGCACTCATGACTGGCACATCAAGCATCCAGCATGCGTTGCGTTGCGGCGCGCGGCTGGCCGAAGCACTCAACGATCCCAAGCCACATTGGATCGAGGCTGCCGACGAGATGATCGAGGCCGTCCGTACTCAACCGGATGCCTTCGAACCAAAAAAGCGTTGGGCTATGGATTGGTACTACCCCGTGCTGACCGGAGCGCTCACCGGTGACGAAGCCAAGGCTCACATGGCCGACGGCTGGGATTCATTTGTGATGGAAGGCCTCGGTATCCGATGCGTCAGCGACGAACCATGGGTAACAGCCTCCGAAACCGCTGAGTGCGCAATTGCATTCGCTGCGATCGGCGACACGTCCACGGCGACCGATCTACTCCGCTGGACCCGCACACATCGCCGCCATGACGGCTCGTACTGGACCGGCATCGTCTACCCGGGCGAAGTTCTGTTCCCGTTCGACGAGCACACGAGCTACACCGCAGCTGCAGTAATCCTCGCTGTAGATGCGATCACTCGCACCTCGCAGGCCGCCAGCCTCTTCGTCGACTAACCCCCACGGTTGGTGAGCGGCGTCATCTGCCGGCCATCATCATCGAAA
>JBLFZD010000207.1:0-6437 GCA_047610085.1 Ilumatobacter sp.
CGGCGGCAGCGCTCGAGTCGTTGAACGCAACGCTTGGCTGGCTGGCCGATACCTATGGTGTCGACACGTCGCCCGGCGCGCAGACGTCGTTTGTCTCGCGCGGTTCAAACCGTTGGGAGCAGGGCGTCACGGTCACCGCCAATACAATCTCGGGGCATCGTGACATGAGTCGGACGGCCTGTCCGGGCGACACGTTCTATCCGTACCTCGTTGCCAACGTTGCGAGCGAGGTGAGCGCACTACGTGGCGCTGTTGCGGCCCCATCGACCACCCAAGCGCCGTCGCCAACGTCGACGACTACACCGGCAACGTCCACGGTTCTCGAGACGGCGGTTCCTGGGAGCACGGTTCCCGCAACCGTTGCGGAAGGCCCGGTTGCGACACCTCCGCCACCGGGATCCGATGCATCGGTCGTTGATGCGCCTACGCCCGGCGGTGGCGGCCGGGACTCGGTGAACCGGGCCGGGCTCGCAATTGGCGTCGCTGCCGCTGTGGCGGTCGGCGGGGCTGCGGTCGTTGCCGGAGTTCGAGGACAGCACGACGACGCCGGTGGGTCCGTGCTCGAAGTGCCACCTGTCTCCCAGCCGCCGGGCGGTGGAGACCCGCTGGTCTAAGTGAGCAACTGGGGGTCAGCTGATAGAACTGGTTGGTGACAGGAGCAGCGCGAGGTCGCGATCCCGGCCACAGCAGTTCCGAAGCAACCGCCTGCGCTGCAGGGTCTGGTGTCGACCCAGGATCTTGGACGCGGGTGATCGGAGATCCGGTTGACCGTGGTCGTGGCGCCACTTGTCAGCACATTCGGTTGGGGTGAGGTGGCCGAAGCAGTGGTCGAAGAGATGGCGAATCCTCAGACCGAAACTGCCGGTTCACTGTGGTCGGGCGTGGATGATGGCACGCCCCAGATCTTTGACTGTCGATCCACCCGAGCGGTCTGAAACGGTGAATATCTGACGACCGGTCACAGCGCACCGATCCCATCGGACCATGCGGTCAGCTGCTGAGTAGCCGTCGGGCAGCGTCGACGACCACGGTGATCGAGATTGCCTCGACGGCCTCGGAGGCACCTTCGTCGGGGGTCTCTTCTCGATTGCGGTTGACGAGGACGCCGGCCACGCACCCGGCTCGGAGGCCCTGGGTCGAGCACATCGTGAGCAACGTGGCGGACTCCATCTCGTAGTTGAGGACGCCGAGGTCGCGCCACTCTTCGAAGCTGCCGCGGAACTTGCTGACAACGCGACCCGACAGTGTGTCGTAGCGTTCCTGGCCCGGGTAAAAGGTGTCCGACGATGCGGTGATACCGATGTGCAGGCCAGCGCTTGTGGCCGCTCGCGCCGCATCGACCAGCGCCGTTGTGCAGTCGAAGTCGGCAACGGCGGGATACTCCATCGGCGCGAAATGTGAGCTTGCGCCATCGAGGCGAACGCTGCCGGTGGTGACGATCACGTCGCCGGGCTCGATATTGGGTTGGATTGCGCCGGTCGTGCCGACACGCAAAAACGTGCGCACCCCGAGTTGCGCGAGCTCTTCGACGGCGATCGACGTCGACGGTCCACCGATGCCTGTGGAGCAGACCACCACGGGTGTGTCACCGATCCAACCGAGCATCGAGGTGAACTCACGCGTCGCAGCGAGCTTGACCGGGCGGTCGAGAACGCTCGCAATGCGCTCCACGCGTGCGGGGTCACCTGGGATGATTGCGAGGGTTGCACCCTCGAGTTGGGTGGCGGTCAGCCCGAGATGGAACACATCGCTCATGATCGCGACGGTACAACCTCGGGCGTGGCTCCGCAGCCTTGTTGCGAGCCGCTATGTGGGGTGATCGGTGACGCCGCGGTGGTTGATGCCGTGATACGGGCTTCCGGCAGCGGTGTACTCGGAGACCAACTCGAAAAACTCGGCGCCGAATGGATCGCCACCACGCAGTGGCATGGAAGCTCGGCGAATGGTCCAATCGTGGGGAGCGAGTTCGCAAGCCCGAGTGAAGTTGCGTTCAGAACCGGCTTCGTCTCCTGCGTTGCGCAGGTGCGTGGCGAGGCGGAAGTGGAGCTTGCCGCGTTCCTCTTCGTCGGTCAGGTCCTTGACGGCGCCGGCAACCTCTTCGACAGGAATCATCGTCTCGCCGTCGCGAACCCAGCGGCGAATCGCTTCAAGTTGCGCATCGGCATCGATGCCGTGGAACTCCTTGAACGTGTTGGAGGCGTACGCATTCCAGTTCGGGTGAACGATCATGTCGTCTTCATCGATCAGGATCACGGTGGGCACGTTCGAGATCGCGTAGAGCTCCGACACCAGATGACCGGCATCGATGAGTACGGGGTACGAGACGCCATCGGTGTCGTTGTTGATGTAGTTGCGAATCGTGTCGACCGCTTCATCGATTGCAACGGCGATTACCTGAAAGTTGTGACCGGCGAGTTCTTCTTGGAGTGTCTGCCAACCTGGCAGATCGAGAAGGCAACCTCACCAACTTGAGAACGCGACGAGCAGCTTCTTTTTTGATCGGTGGTCGGAGAGCGCGTGCCACGTGCCGTCGATGTCGGGGAGTGAGAAATCGGGGGCCCGCCGTTCGAGTAATGCGCCGCGCCGCTGTCCGCGCTCGGCACCGAGCGCCACGAGTCCGGCTTCGGCGTCGACAGCGCACGGACGATCGAGCAGTTCGGCGATCGCAGCCAGATCAACGCCACCATCGGATTCGAGCACTGAACGGTCAGGGAGGATCACACAGCGCTCGTCGCGGCACAACCCTTCGGGCTTGAGTGTCCAGCCAATCAGCTCGCCGAGATCAGCGGCGTTCACGATCGGTGGAGAAGTGAGCACGGCGACGTCGGCTGCATCCATGATCACAACGGTAGCCAGCATCGTCTGCGTGAGTCACATCAGCGGTGCCGATGGTGTCGTTATGGTGCGGCGGTGCGTAGCGACCGTCAGGTGATTGCCTTCCTGGCTTTCATTGGAATTCTCATGGCGTTTGGCATCGACGCTGCGCTTCCTGCGTTCGACGAACTCCGCGTCGATTTCGATCTGGACGCTCGCAATATCAGCCCAGCGGTCACGGGCACCGTGTACTTCGCGGGCATGGCGGTCGGGCAACTCGTTGCCGGGGTGCTGTCGGATCGCTTCGGTCGGCGTCCGGTACTCGTTGCTGGCTTGGTGCTCTATGGCATCGCGGCAATCGCGAGTGCGCTCGCCCCGACCTTTGGGCTGCTGCTTGCGGCGCGGTTTGTTTGGGGTCTCGGCGCCGCGGGGCCGTCGGTCCTCAGATTCGCGATTGCCCGCGACCTGTACGAAGGCGACCGGATGGCACGCGTCGTGGCGACGTTTACCGCGGTGTTCCTGATCGGCCCCGTTTTCGTCCCGTTCATTGGTGAGGCAATTCTCCTTGTCGGTTCGTGGCGCACTGTCTTCTTTGTTGGTGTGTTGCTCGCCGCTGTCGCCTTCATGTGGACCATTCGATTCGGTGAAACGATGTCTCTTGCGCATCGTCGGCCGCTGTCGCTTCGGCCGCTCGGTGACGCGTTGGCCTCGGTGGCTCGCACCCCGGTCACGCGCTGGGCGATCGTGGGTCTCACGCTTTTCGGCGGGTCGTTCTTCGCCTGGCTCGGGAGTGCTCAGCCGATCCTCGACAAGGTGTACGACCGAGATGCGCAGTTCACTATTTTTTTCGGATTTTCAGGGGTCGGCATGGGGATCGCACTGTTGTTGAACAACCGACTCATCGATCGGTTCGGCGCTCGGCTGATGTTGCGGTCCGCTGCGTCGTTCCACGTTGGATTGTCGGTTGTGGTGGCGGCGGTCGTGCTCGGTGGGAACGGGGTGCCGTCGGTGTGGTTGTGGTTCGGATGGGCCGTGCTCGCCAACGCGATGACGATGGTGATCGGCTCGATGGGAGCAGCGCTCGCCATGGAACCAATGGCCGATAAGGCGGGGATCGCAAGTGCTGTTCTCGGCGGAGCTCAACTCGGAGTCGGGGCGTTGCTTGCGTCGGTGATCGACGCGCAGATTGGCGACACGGTGACGCCGATGATCATTGGCGCAGTCATCCTCGGCGTGCCGGGCCTTGCGGCGGTGACGCTCGCGACGCGCCGCTGAAGCCCGACTGCGGATCAACCGATTTCGTCGGGCATCTCGGTTTTGCGACGGCCGATGAAGTCGAGCAACTCGGCATCGATCGCATCGTCGAGAGCTGGCGCCACGTAGCTTGCGAGTGACTCTTTCCACGCCGTGTTTGCTCGCTGAGCTGCTGTGGTGCCGCCGTCTTCGGTCCACTGCTCGAAGCTGGAGTTGTCGGCGATTGTCGATCGGTAAAACGCGGACTCGAAGTTTGCGAACGTGTGCGCAGTGCCAAGGAAATGCTCACCCGGTGTGTGTGCGAGAAACGCGTCGACGCCCTGGCCGTTCTCACTCATGTCGAGGCCCTGGCCAAACTTCATCATCATGCCGAGTTGATCGGCGTCCATCATGAACTTCTCGTAGCCGAACGCGAGGCCGCCCTCCATCCACCCAGCCGAGTGCAGGACGAAGTTCACGCCGGCCATCACGGTCGGAATGATGGTCGACGCTGACTCGTATGCAGCCTGGGCGTCGGGCAGTTTCGATGCGGTCATCGAACCGCCTGAGCGGAACGGCACGCCGAGTCGCCGAGCGAGCGCCGCCACCGTGTACAAGACGATTGCCGGTTCGGGGGTTCCGAACGTCGGTGCGCCGGTGGCCATCGACATCGACGAGGCGAATGATCCGAAGATCACGGGTGCACCCGGGCGAACCAGTTGACAGAACGCCATGCCGGCAAGCGCTTCGGCGAGGGTTTGGGCAGCGACGGCGGCGCCCGTGGTCGGTGCCATGGCACCGGAAAGGATGAACGGCGAGATGATGCAGGCCTGGTTCGCCGCAGCGTAGGTCTCTGCGGCGGCGAGCATCGTGTCATCCCACACGAGCGGCGACGACGCGTTGATCAGCGATGACATGACGGTGCGATCCGTGCCGTTCTCATCAGCGAGGTCGCCACCGAATGCGATGCGCGCTAGTTCGATCGAGTCAGCGGCGCGTGCGCCGGCGGTGACCGAGCCCATGAACGGCTTGTCGCTGTACTTGAGGTGTGCGTAGACCATGTCGAGGTGACGCTTGTTGACCGGGACGTCGACCGGTTCGCAGACGGTGCCCCCCGAGTGGTGGATGTGCGGCGACATGTACGCCAGCTTCACGACGTTCTCGAAGTCGTTGATTGTTGCGTAACGACGACCGTTGTCCTGGTCGTACACAAACGGCGAGCCGTAGTTCGGCGCGAACACGGTGTTGTTGCCACCGATCTCGACGTTGTTCGCAGGGTTCCGAGCGTGCTGTGTGTACTGGCGAGGCGCTGAGTCCTGAACGATTTTGCGGCACAGGCCGCGCGGGAAGCGGACTCGAATGCCGTCGACCTCAGCACCAGCTTCCTTCCAGCGTTCCAGCGCAGTGGGGTAGTCGCGGAACTCGATCCCGACCTGTTCGAGGATGGTGTCGGCGTTGTACTCGATCAGCTTGAGCTGTTCATCGGTGATGAGTTCGTACGGCTTGATCTGGCGCTGAAGATATGCCGGTACCGGGGCCGCACTGGCTGCGCGCGTTGCCGCTCGCCCTGCCCGGCCGCCCGACCGTCGTCCTTGACGTTCCTCGCTCATTACAACCCCTCATCGCTCAGCGCAGGTTCCACCATCCGGAACAGGTCCATCATACAGAATTCGCTGCACCCGCTGAGACGTTCGGGTGATGAATTCCCTGCGGTGTGTGGCTGGGGCGTCAGGATTGCTCACAAATCGCACACGCCGGAATCTGGCGTTGGTGTCAACTTCGGGGTCGGCGTCGGCCGGTGCGTTGGCGGGAGCCAGCACCTTCGGGTCGGGACTGGGCGTCGGGGAGGACGGTTTCGGTCGCGAGGTTCGGCGTCGGTTCCGTGGTGTGCGGGAAGCCCATCGCGTTGACGAACAGCGCTTGGAACCGCGGCTCGATCGCGGTCTCGATCTTTTGGACCGTTCGAACCGTTGCCTCGATCTCGGCGCGTTGAGCAGCGGACACGAGGGCCCGCACGGCGCCCGCGCCCGCAGCGTTACCAACCGATGCAACCTTGGCGACCGGTACATCTGGAACCAGCCCGAGCACCTTGGCGTAAAGGGGGTCAATGTGTGCGCCGAACGCTCCGGCAAGCCGCACTGATCCAATCTCATTCGGGTCGGTTTTGCCGGCGTGTTCACACAGCAGATCGATGCCGGCGCGCAGCGCAGCTTTGGCCAACTGGATCGCACGAACGTCGTCTTGGGTGACGTTGATGTTCTCGGAGAGATCGGGAGAGTCGCCGAACAGTCGATAGGAGAAGGTGCGACCGTGGGCAAAGATTCGCTCGGTCTTGGAAGGGCCGTCGGAGCGAACGGTGCCGTCGACATCGATCAACCCAGCGAGGTAGA
>JBLFZD010000208.1:0-6426 GCA_047610085.1 Ilumatobacter sp.
TATTTGCACCCAGCCGGTTGGCCACGCGCTGCGTCGTTCCGTAGGCGAGAAAATTTGAGCCGGCGATCACGAGCGAGAGCAACGAGACAGCGATGGCAACTCCACCCAGTTGTTGAGTGCCGACACGGCCGACGATGGCGGTATCGACCAGGCGGTACAACGGTTCGGCAGCGAGTGCGCCAAACGCCGGAACCGCCAGCGTGAGGATCCGGCGATCGACGTCGGCGTGAACGTTCACATCATCTCGGGACAAGGCCGATGGCCGAGTGCACTCGTTCCACGGTGGCCGTGGCGACCACACGCGCCTTCTCGGCCCCCACGCGCAGCAGACGAGCGAGTTCGCCCTGGTCGTTCATCAACTCGAAGTACCGCTCGCGAATCGGCTCGAGTACAGCCAACACCGCTTCGCCCGTGTCGACCTTGAGCGCCCCGTACTGCTCGTAAACCGCGGCGACCTCCTGCGGCGTTCGATCGGTGACCGCGGCGTTGATCTCGAGCAGGTTGGCGACGCCCGGCTTGTTCTCGCGGTCGTAGCGAACCGAATCTGGTCCGGTTTCGGAGTCGGTGACTGCTCGCTTGAACTTTTTCATGATGGCCTTGGGGTCGTCGATGAGGTACACACACCCCGCGCTCGAATCGTCGGACTTTGACATCTTCGACGTGGGGTCCTGCAAGCTCATCACGCGAGCGCCGGCAGCGGGCGTCACCGCTTCAGGGAGCACGAGTACATCCTCGCCAAACCTGTGGTTGAACCGAGTGGCAATGTCGCGAGTGACCTCGATGTGTTGTCGCTGATCGTCACCAACCGGCACCTCGTTGGTGTCGTACAACAAAATGTCCGCCGCTTGTAGTGCCGGGTAGGTAAACAAGCCTGCCGAGATGAACTCGCCCTCACGCTTGGTCGACTTGTCCTTGAACTGCGTCATCCGGCTCAGCTCGCCGAAGGCAACGTTGCACTGCATGATCCAGCCAAGCTGGCTGTGCTCTGGCACATGACTCTGAGCGAACACGGTGGCGACCTCTGGGTCGAGGCCGATTGCAAAGAGCATTGCGGTGACCGACAACGTCGCCTCGCCGACGACGCCAGGGGTATCGGTGACCGTGAGCGCATGCAGATCCACGACACCGTGAAAAGCATCGCAGGCGTGTTGACCGCGTTCCCAGTTACGCAATGCGCCCAAATAGTTGCCGAGATGCAAATCACCGGTGGGCTGGATACATGACAAAACGCGGGAGGTGTTCACGGCGCCCGACGCTACCTCTCAGCGGTGTGTACGCATAGGGTTGAGTCCGGGTCTAACACGGTGTGAGATCTCGGAGTTCGCTGGGAGCTGTCCCGCGTTCAGGCCACATTTGTTGACGACCTCGGAAACACCCGGTCACGATCCACCGGGATCCCGCAAGAGCGGGGATCTCGGCAACTTTGCGAAGCAATCGGGGGCTCGATGATCTGACGCCAGCTCGTTTCCAAGAGACAGGGCAGTCAGCGTCCGGGCGGTAGCCTCGCCCACGATGGTCGACGTTGCTACCCCCGCGTACGAGGGGCCCTTTGACCTGCTGCTGCAGTTGATCCTGAAGGAGCAGGTTGACATTTATGAGATCAACCTGTCGACCATCGTTGACGCCTTCCTCGTCGAAGTTGAGCGAATGCAGGCAGCCAAGGCACTCGATCTCGATGTAACCACTGGGTTTTTGCTCATTGCTGCAACCTTGGTCGACCTGAAAGCCCGCCGGCTGTTGCCGAACCAGAGTGACGTGGACCTCGATGATGAACTGGCGCTGTGGGAAGAACGCGACCTACTTCTCGCCCGCCTTCTCGAAGCGAAAACATTCAAGGACGTCGCAGGAATTTTCTCGAAGCTCGCAGACGACGCCGACCTGTCGTTCCCCCGTGCAGTCGGACCCGACGAACGGTTTGCCGCCGTTCTGCCCGACATGCTTGAAGGAACCAGCGTCAAGAGCCTGCAGCGTGCGGCGATCCGAGCGCTCACACCACGCCCGATTCCTGTCGTCGACCTGTTCCACGTTAACCCAATCAAAATTACCGTGGCTGACGCCGTTGCTGAGC
Organism: Ilumatobacter sp.; assembly: GCA_047610085.1. GTDB lineage: Bacteria > Actinomycetota > Acidimicrobiia > Acidimicrobiales > Ilumatobacteraceae > Ilumatobacter_A. The sequence continues at coordinate 2,069 of JBLFZD010000208.1, forward strand.
TCCTCGATGAGCTACCTCGCGCCGGCAAGATCTCGTTTCGGCGCCTTACCGCTGACCTCGCCGACCGCATCGAAGTCATCGTGCGGTTTCTTGCGCTTCTCGAACTGTTCAAGCAGGGCGTGATTGAACTCGAGCAGCCCGAACGCTTCGGCGATATCGAAGTCGTGTGGTCGTCTGCCGACGGCATCGCTACCGACGCCATCCTGATCGACGCCTATGACGGCTGACGCACCTTCGAGAATGACGGAACTTCCCATGACCGACGAAATGATCGACGACACCGAACGCTCGACCCGCATTGCCGAGTACAAGCGCGCCATCGAGGCAATTGCCTTGGTTAGCCACGACCCGGTGCCCCACGAGCTGCTTGCCCAACTCCTCGAGCAGCCGACGGCTCTCGTTGAGCAATGGTGCGACGAACTCGCCCGCCAATACGAAATTGATCGCAACGGATTCGAACTTGTTCGTGTGGCTGGCGGCGTCCGTTACCAAACCGCTGCCGACCTGACGCCATATGTCGAGCGATTCCTCTTGAACGATCAGCGCGCTCGCCTGTCTGGCGCAGCGCTCGACACCTTGGCGATCATCGCCTACAAGCAGCCGATTTCCCGTGCCCAAGTCGCAGCTATTCGTGGCGTCGATCCCGACGGCGTGCTGCGCACGTTGCAAGCTCGCGGCTACATCGACGAGATCGGTCGTGATGATGGTCCCGGTCAAGCAATCCTGTTCGGCACCACTTCGTCGTTCCTCGAGAAGCTGGGACTCGAGTCGACCGACGACCTTCCGCCGATCGCCGAGTTCATTCCCGGTCCGGACGTGGTCGAAGCGCTCGAGCACGGTCTACGTGTGACACCCGCGATCGACATCGTTGTCCCCGCTCCGGTTGTCCCGAGCGAACTCACTGAACCATCAGCCGCTCCCGTCACCGATCAGGACACTGCCGGTGCCGGTGCCGAACGGAACCATGACGATGTTGCGTCTCCCGACGCGGAGATTTCAGACGCCCCTGACGACGAATTGGCGACAAACCATGAATGACCGAGTGCCCGAGCGTCCCCTGTGGGAACAGATGGCTGACCGCAATGCTGAGCTTCCCCAGGGCGAGCGGCTCCAGAAGGTGCTCGCAGCAGTGGGTTTTGGAAGCCGACGGGTCTGCGAAGACCTCATCTCCGAAGAGCGCGTGACCGTGAACGGCGAGGTCGCAATTCTCGGCAGGCGAGTCGATGCCGACAATGACCTGATCGAGGTCGACGGCGCACCCATTGGCGTCAAGCCGGGGTTGGTCTACTACGTACTCAACAAGCCGGCCGGGGTCATCACCACGAGCGCCGACACTCATGGTCGTGAAACCGTGATGGACATCGTTCCAAACGAACCGCGGGTGTTTTCGATCGGCCGACTCGACCTCGAAACCGAAGGCCTGCTGCTGATCACCAACGATGGCGAATTGGCGAACCGCATTGCGCACCCGAGCCACGGCGTCGACAAGGAATACCTCGCCGAAGTCGACAACGGTGAGGTCTCCGCCGGCAAGCTCCGTCAGCTCCGTGACGGCATTGAGCTGGATGATGGCATGACCGCTCCCGCCAAGGTGTCGCAACCGTCGCCGGGAATCCTCAAGATCACCATCCACGAAGGCAAGAATCGCCAGGTGCGTCGAATGTGCGACGCAATCGGGCATCCCGTTACCCGATTGGTGCGGACCCGCATCGGGCCGATGTTCGATCGGTCGATGCAGCCCGGCGAATGGCGCGAGTGGACGAACGACGAGCGCAACGCGATGGTGGCAGCAGTCGCAACGACGGTCGACCGCCGTGACTGAGCCACGCCGTGCCAACATTATCGGTCTTGGCCTGATTGGCGGGTCGATCGCCGTCGCGCTGCGAGAACGCGGGTGGTACGTCACCGGTGTTGATGATCAGTCGGATATCACCGACGCTGCAGTGGAACGTGATGTGGTCGACGCCGCAGGTATCGACCCAGACGCAGAAATCACCTTCGTCGCTGTTCCCGTGATGCGGGGCACCGAAGTCGTCACGCGTGCGCTCGAACAGACCAACGGCGCCGTGACCGATGTCGGCAGTGTGAAGACCCCCATTTGCGCAGCGATCACCGATCCACGTTTTGTGGGTGGGCATCCGATGGCCGGCAGCGAGCGCGACGGCCTTGACGGTGCCGACCCGAACCTGTTCGAAAGTGCCATCTGGGTCCTCACGCCCGATGACGACGCCGATGACCTCGTCTTCGCTCAGATCACGGGAATCATTTCCGAACTCGGAGCCGAGGTCGTGGCGATCACACCGGAACGACATGATGAAGTGGTCGCCGTTGTGAGCCATGTGCCTCACCTAACCGCAGCCTCGCTGATGGGGCTCGCCGCTGACCGTTCAATCGAACACGCTTCACTCCTTCGTCTCGCCGCCGGTGGTTTTCGAGACATGACGCGGATCGCGAGTGGACGCGCCGATATCTGGCTCGACATCTGCGACGAGAACCGCACCGCTATTGTTGGCGCGTTGACGCATCTGATCGATGAACTGTGCGAGGTTCGAGTCGCTGTTGAACTCGGCGACCGCGAAGGACTTCACGACCGCCTCGAAAGGGCTCGGGTGGCTCGCTCCAATCTGCCGAGCCGAGTTGTTCATCCCGAGAACCTCGCCGAAGTCCGGATTCCGATTCCGGACCGTGCAGGTTCAGCCGCAGAACTGTTCACGTTGGCCGCTGAGCTCAGCGTGAATATCGCCAACTTTGAGGTGGTTCACGTCGCGGAACGCAACCGAGGTGTGGCTGTTGTGCTGGTCGACGCGGCACACGCCGAAGTGTTCCGGGGTGGCTTGATCGCCCGTGGGTTTCGGCCGTCAGTTCAGGCGCTGTCATGACTGACGACACACTGATTGTTCGCCGTGCTGACGGACCGGTGATTGCTGACGTACTCGTTCCGCCGTCAAAGAGCATCGCCAATCGGGCTCTGATCTGTGCAGCGCTCGCAGACGGGGAATCGACCATCATCGGGCTCGCTCCCGGGGACGACACGAATGCGATGATTTCTTGCCTCGGTGCGCTGGGAATTCCAATCGGAGTCGAGAGCCGCAACGGAACGCTCGTCGGCCAGATCATGGGCACCGGCGGAGATCTCCCGGTTGGACCGATCACGCTCGATACCCGGCTCGCCGGCACGACTTCCCGATTCGTCACCGCACTTGCTGCATTGGGACCGGGCCCGTATTTCATCGATGGCGAACCGCCACTTCGAGGGCGGCCAATGGGGCCGCTGCACGATTCGCTCCATTCCTTGGGTGCCCGTATCGAACCGGGCGAAGAGTGGGGTTACCTACCGGTCACCGTGTCGGGCCCCCTTGGCGGCGCCGATGCAATCGTCATGCCCGGCGACGTTTCGAGCCAGTACGTGACCGCCCTTATGCTCATCGCCCCGATGATCCCCGGCGGCGTCTCGCTGGGACTCTCGACCGAATTGGTCAGTCGACCATACGTTGAGATCACCAAGAGCGTGATGCGTGCATTCGGCGTGCCGAACGTGTCGGTAGGCGAGCGCCACATCACCGTGCCGACGGGGGAGTACCAGCCAACCGAGTACACCGTTGAGCCCGATGCTTCTTCGGCGAGCTACCCACTGGCGGCGGCGGCGATGGTTGGGGGCGCCGTCAGCGTGAAGGGACTCGGCCGGACATCGTTGCAGGGTGACGCAACGTTCTGCGATGTGCTTGAGCGAATGGGATGTCTCGTCACGGTGAGCGACCACGACACCGTCGTAATGCGCCGCAGTGATACTCCGCTTCTCGGCATCGATATCAATATGGCCGACATTTCCGACCTTGTCCCCACGATGGCAGCAGTTGCCACACAGGCCACATCGCCCACGCGCATCACCGGCGTTGGCTTCATACGCGGTAAGGAAAGCGACCGCCTTGGGGACCTCGCACACGAGATGACCAAGCTGGGAGCGGACGTCACCGTCAACGACGACGGGCTCACGATCGTGCCAACCGATTTCTTGCATGGTGCTCGGCTCGCCACGCACCACGATCATCGCTTGGCCATGTCCTTCGGCCTCCTCGGTTTGGTGGTAGGCGGCATCGAAATCGAGTCGCCTGGCGTCGTCTCCAAGAGCTGGCCTGGTTTCTGGGATGCGCTCGCTGAGATGCCGGCGAGGTCGTTGTGACGCTGACGGTGGCTGCGTTCGACGTCGATGGAACGATCACGACGCGTGACTGCGTTGTGCCCTTTATGCGGCGGGTGTCCGGAGCGCGGAGAATCCTGCCTCGCTTGGGTCTTCGGCCCGACCGTCTGGTGCCAGTCCTTGCCCGGCGAGACCGTGATCAGCTGAAGGAACTTGCCGC
>JBLFZD010000209.1:0-6418 GCA_047610085.1 Ilumatobacter sp.
ACCCTGGCGATATTCGACGATCGAGACACTCGATCGAAACCTGCTCGGGAAGCACGGCGATCGGGTCGGGCCCCGTGCAAGCGCCCTCACATCGCGTGGGAAGTTCGGCGAGCCCGGCTGCCCCTTGAGCAACCTGGGCTTCACACCCCGAGGCAAGGATGCGGAGTCGCCCGGGGGCTCCGTGTGGCACCGGCGCCGCACGGAGCCCGTAGCCGCGCGCCGCACTCGGGTCATCAAGATGGAACAGCCAACGATGTGCAACCGGCACCGACGACAACGCTGAACTCCCTTCATCGGCGACCACCAACGCGATGCCAGCTGCGGGGCCATCGGTGAGCAGCCGCTGAAGCAGATCGAATGTCGCCTGACGTTCAATCGGGGCCAGGGAGGCCTTGAGCGACGCAAATCCATCGATCATCACAACAACGCTCGGGTCACCCGAGGCGTTGTCCCCGGTGAGACCCATTCGCCGGCCGATCGTGTCAACCACGCGGGACAGCAACCGGTGGAGCCGCTCCTCCTCGGCCAGGCGAACGATGCCGCCGCAGTGCGCAACCGACGCAAGGGCGGTGAGTCCGTCATCGCCGCGAGCGTCGACCACATAGAGATGGAAATCCTCGGGAGAACGCGCTCGACAGAGGGACGTCGCGAGTGCGATCAACGTCGAGGTGGTGCCGGAACCAAGAGAGCCAATGAGCGCGAGACCACCATCTGAGGGATCCCACGTGAGCGGCAACCGCCGCTGATGCTCGGGGTCGTCGATGCTGCCGATCGAAATCACATCGAGCTCAAGGGATGATTCGATCTCATCGCGATGCAGCGGAAACGGCAGCGGCTCAACCCACGGCCGATGCGCAGCAGGGAGGTCGTCGATGCGGGCGGCAGCAACGATGTTTGCCACCGTCGCGTCGAGTTCGCTCATGACGACCGACGGGTCGGTCGAGCCATTGAGCACCCTGGGTTCGCCGGGGCCGACCTCGTCCCAATCCGGTCGATCGATCATGATGCCGTCGTCTCCGACCGCTGCGACCGGCCCCGTACAACGTGCAGCCTGGAACACCACAAGTTCGTCCGGTCCGAGCCGAAGCGCTGCGCGACCCGGAAGCCCCCGCGGAAATTTGGCGGGAATTTCGTCACCCACCACATCGATGGCGTCGGGTTTGTCGTGGAGTCGGAGCGCAAGCCGCAGGTTCGTGTTGGCGCGGATGTCGTCGTTGACCACGCCGGCCGGGCGCTGGGTCGCAAGGAGTAGATGGACGCCCAAGCTTCGTCCGCGCTGAGCGACCCCGACCAGGGCGGAGAGGAAATCGGGCAACTCCTTCGCCAGTGCGGCGAACTCGTCGATCACGACGACGAGTCGCGCAATCGGCTCGGGCGGGCCGCTGGCGGCATCCCGCCGCGCCCGGTAGTCGGTGAGGTCGCACGCACCAACCCGCCGGAGCAGGCGCTCACGCCGATGCAGCTCGGCATTCAGGCTCACGAGCGCTCGTTCCGCAAGGCCATCATCGAGGTCGGTGACCAGCCCCACGGTGTGCGGCAGATCGACGCAGGCGTCGAAAGTGGAGCCGCCTTTGTAATCGACCAGCACGACGTTGAGGTGCTGTGGCCCGACCGAGGCGGCAAGGCTGAGCACGAGCGTCCGCAGCAACTCGCTCTTGCCCGAACCGGTGGTCCCAGCGATCAACCCGTGCGGACCGTCGCGAACGAGGTCAATGTCGATTCGCCCATCGGCCGACATGCCAAGCGGGGCCGATGGTGCCGGGTCGTCACCGCCGGCGCGCCACCTGGCAGCGATTCGTTCTGGGGCGATGGCATCGGCTGTGATCATTTCCGCAAACGAGACGCCGCCCGGCACTCCACCCCCAGATCCACCATCGTCTTCGGGGTCGACGAGGCAGGCAAGGCGACGGGCAGCACGGTCGGCCGTGGAGATCGAGACGCCGGCGAACTCGATCGTGCTCGCAGCATCGGACTCGGGAACATCCCCTGTCCACGTGGCCGAGCCCGCCGAGCCGATCGTGAGGATCCGTCGACAGACTGCAGGGACGGTTTGCTCGGTATCGACGACGACAAGCGATGCAGCGTTCGCACGCGAGACGAACCGACGCAGCGGACCCGTGCGAGCGGTGAACAGATGCGGCTCGTCGGTGACGAGCACGGTTTGGCGATCGGTGTCGATGGCATCAAGGCGGTCACCGATCGCATCAACGGAGGCGCCATCGATTACCAGCACACTGCATCCACCAAGCGCTCCGTGCGGAAGCCAATCGGCCCACGCCCACTCCCTCCGATCACCCGACACCACGACGAGCTGCCAATCAGCGGGGCCCGTCCACGTCGCCAGCTGCACGACAACCGAACGCGCAACCGATCGAGCGTGGACACGCGGACCGTGAAAGGCGACGGCATCGCCGGGCCGAATCGTGATCGGCGCGTACGTACTGGTCAGTCGAGAGCAGGCCTCAACCCGATGCAGCAACGTTGAGTCGAGCGCCGCGTCGTCGAGTACCTCGATATCTGGGCGCCATCGACACGTTGCAGCTCCAATGGTCGCCGAGAGTGAGCGGGGATCAAACCCCCCAGCGTTGGCCACTCCAATCGGACTCGGGTCGTGAACACCGCTTCCTACAAGTCGCCGCTGCCACAGCCGACCTTCGCCAACTGCGACCTCAGCGAGTGTTTCGAGAAGCGAGTGATGAAGTGACTCGTGATGCGCGTGCCGCTCCGCGTGGAGGACGTCAACCGCTCCGGCGAACGTGTCCAATGCATCGGAGCGTTCAGCTCGCGCCCGGGTCCGTCGACGACGCGCTGTCACCGCGTTCACGAGAAAGGTCGAGACCGCTGCGATCACGCCCATCGCAGCGAACAGCATGAACATTGGGTTGCCCATAATCGTGGCGATGAGCACCGCACCAGAGGCCATCACGCCCACACCGATCAAGCTCGTGAACGAAGGACGCGACGGCTCGCGAAGCGCCGACGGGGCGGTCAAGCGGACGGCCTCCCACTCAGGCGGCGCGTACGGTGAGCGCCAGACGATTCGGCGCCAGGGATCGCTCGGGTGGACCGCCACCGACCCGAGCGCTGGACGGTCGATCGACATCGGTTTGCCCGACCGGGTCACGCTGCCCAATCTCGTGTTCGACCCTCGGGTTGGTCGAACGTGGATCACGCTCGCGCCGAGTTGCAACCGGGCGCCGTTCTCGGGCAGACGGCTCGTCGCGAGTGGCTGGCCATCGACCCGGATCGGGACCACTCCGGTGAGCTGCACCACATCGACAGCACCGTTCAGGCCGACTTCTACAAGCGCGTGATGGGGCTCCACCGCAGGATCCTCAACGCAGACGCCAGCATGTGCCGATCGCCCAACCAGGTGGCGACCCGCCGGCAATGATTGCCAGGCGGATGCAGCGGGCCCCGCCACAACGGCAACGTCGACCAGACCGAGATCATTACTGATGCCAGACAGCGTCGGGTCGGACCTGGCCAGACGGGTGCCGATCCGGAGCTCGTCGACATCGCAGAGACGCTCGTTCGGCTGCAGCTCACGACCCGTTACCCACAGACTCTTGACAGCGAGGCGATCAGCGAGAGCCCGGACGGTGTCATCGCGATCAAGCGCGCGCACCGTGAGTCGATCGCCATCGGGTCCAACGAGGTCGAGTGGGGGGAGGATTGATCGTGTCACGAACCTTCACTGGGTCGTGGCATCACCAAAGGGGAATGACCCCCACGTTTTTCCGCCCCGAATCATCCTGACGTTCAGCGAGGAAATACTCTCTGAGCTGATGCTGTGAGCACCTCACAAGGTTTGGTGAACGGGCTCAACCTGAACCTTTCGACAGAGAGAGCGGCGCGGTGAGACCCCCGGTGAGGGTGATTCGTCATGGTCGCTTCATGACATTCACCACCGGCTCAACCCAGCACTCAGCGTCAACCTCGAGCACCGTCAACCGGCCCGCTCTGCGATCGACCCCGCTGTTACACCAGCTCGACCGAGAGTGGGCTCGTCTCAACGGCCGATCGGGAACACTCAACCGGGTAGGTACGTGGAGCGGCGACGACCATTTCAACAGCGTCATCTCCTTGGCGACCCACCTCGATGACGTGATCGCCGCCACGCAGCCAGACGCCGGGCCAACCGGTTCCGGCGACGAGGTGTTGGCGCGCCTGATCGAACTGGCGGCGCACGACGAACTCGCTGGCCGAGTCGTCCTCCAGCGGATCCTCCCGGGCCTCATCAGCCGGTCGCGACGATGGCATCGACGCCTCGACACCGGTGACCCCACCGACGTGATCGTCGGCGCCGCCTGGATGGCGATCCGAGGATTCGATACCTCGGCACGGCGACGGTTCGTCGCCCCGGCATTGATCGCCGACAGCCTGTGGATCGGAGTCCGTCGAGAGACCCGCCGCAAGAACGAAACCGAGGTTCCCACCACCACCGAGGTCCTCGGCACCATCGCCGCCGAGGAGCGCATCGTCGACCCACTCACGGCCCTCGCCGGGACCATGCGTGCCGCCGCTCGGGCAGGAGTGCCCGACGCAGACCTGGAGCTGATTCGTAGCCTCGTTCGGGCCGGAACACCGACGCGAGCGGCGCGCGACTGCAACGTCACGGTTCGCACAATCCGCAATCGTCGCGACGTCGCGACCGCTCAGGTCCGCAGCGCCCTCGGGCCCGACTGGGCCGACTGGTCCGACCCGCTCGTCGGCGCATCCTGACCGATCTTCACGCCGACAACTCACACCGCTGGTTGGGCGATTTCAACGTTCGCAACGTGACAGATACCGACGTCCATTCACGTGCGCGGTTGTCTATATTTGAGGGATCGTTCCGCAACCCCTACCCTCTCAGCGCTCCCCTCGTGATCCATCCGACGACGTCGGGTCAGCAAGCCGCGTGCCGATCATTGCCGCCGCTGCGTTGATCGCCGTGATCGTCGGCGTTGGGGTCGTGGGTGCAGGTGGCGGGAACGAAGATGCCTCTGAGACCACGTTCCCATCGGTCACGGTTGCCCCGTTCGCCCCCGAGACCACACTGGTCGCTCCCAAGGCAGCCGTGCCCGTCACCACCCCCGTTGAGTTCGTACCACTGAGCCAGACGCTTTCCCAGGGGTCCCAGGGTGCCGAGGTACAGCTGCTCCAAGAGCGACTTGCCAGCATTGGATTCGACCCAGGTCCGGCCGACGGAATCTTTGGGCTGATGACGAAGCAGGCCGTGTGGGCGTTCGAGAAGCTCGTCCTTGAGACACCGCGCACCGAGGCGACCGGCCAGATTGACCAAAGCGCCTGGCAACACGTCATGGGCGAGGTCACGATTGCCCCGAGACGTTCCACCAACGAGCAGGCGAACCACACCGAGGTGTACCTGCCCGAACAAGTCATGATCGTGTTCCACCGCGACCAGCCCGTACTCATCTCACACATCTCAACGGGTGAATTGAATGCCGATGGTACTCCTCGGGAGTATTGCGAAACCGCCACGTATGACACCGATGCACAGGGCCGCGAACTCGACGAGCCGGTGGAGAAGGCCGTGTGCGCCGAGGCAAAGACCCCAGGCGGCGTGTTTGCCTACAAACGCCAGGTGGAAGGTAAGCGAGTGAGTCCGCTCGGTGGCATGTGGAACCCGGTCTATTTCAACTACGGGATCGCCGTACACGGCGCCGAAAACGTTCCGCTCGAGCCGGCATCGCACGGCTGCGTGCGCATTCCAATGCACATCTCCGAGTACTTCCAGTCCACCGTCGCCATCGGCGACCGGATCCTCGTGTGGAACGGTGTGACCGAACCTGAGCAGGTCAGCGAACTCGAGTCATTGCCGTCGTTCGATCGTCCCGACCCATCGGCCACCACCACGACCACCGTTCCGGAAACGACCACCACCACAGTGCCCGAAACAACAACGACGTTGCTGACCAATATCTCGACCACTCGTCCGCCGACCACAGCCGCCGCAACGACCACCATCGCGCCGGAAACGACCGCCGATCCGATCACGGGCGCCGGAGGCACACAAACATCGACAACAAGCAGCACGACCTCAACGACCTCGTTGCCACCTCAAAGCTGAGCCAGCACACCGGGGACCGCCCGCAGTAGCCGGCGAGATGTCAGGTTCCGACTTCGGGAACCGTCAGCGCAGCACGAACCGCTCCACGAAGGTAACGCTCAAGCTCTTCACGGGTGTGGCTGCGCTCGCTAATCACATAGTCGAGTGCCATGAAACTGAGCACCTGATCCATCGACGTGATTCGGACCTGCCGTTCGCCCTCGCTAAAGGCTTTAAGCTCTTCGTGAAAACGGTCTTCGATCTGATGTCGCGACAGGCGACGGGCATTGGTGAGGATGTCATTGATCTTGCGGTTCGAGAACGATTGGACCATCGCGTTGCGCAACATGTCGGCAATTTGGA
>JBLFZD010000210.1:0-6379 GCA_047610085.1 Ilumatobacter sp.
TGTGTGATGGAGGGGTTACCTTCAACGCTATGAGTGACCGGTGTGCAACATCAACGGTCAAATAGAGGAGAAAGTGTGCACCAACTGTTCATATTGCATCACTTGGAATAGCATTATGTCCATGGCTGACCTTGATCCACTCGATCGCAAGCTCGTCGCGTTGCTGCGTACCGACGGCCGCGCCCCGGTGACGACGCTCGCCCGTCAGCTCGGGGTCTCGCGGGCGACGGTGAACAGTCGGCTTGAGCGGCTGCTGGAGTCCGCGACCGTGCTTGGCTTCACGGTCCGGATGCGTGATAATCACGGCGACGACGACGTGCGGGCGGTCAGCCTGATTGAAGTCGAAGGGCGCACCACGACCGATGTCATCAAGGCGTTGCGCGGCCTGCCCGAAATTCAGGCGCTACACACCACAAATGGTGGGTGGGATCTGGTGGCCGAAATACGCGCCGACTCGCTCGTCGACTTTGATCGGGTACTCGGTGAGATCCGGTCTGTCGACGGTGTCATCAACTCGGAGTCGAGCCTGCTGCTCAACTCAGTGTTGCGTTGAGGTTGCTCAGACCAGGCGACCGTGCCGGTGGAGGGTGCGGCTGATCGCCTGCTCTTTCACCCAGCGTTGCAGCTCGAGCCGAGGGTCGGACAATGGCTCCGAACGGTCGATTGCGATGTCGGCGAGATGCAGCATGCGGAGTGCGTCCGCATCGAGGGTGGTCAGCAGGCGTATCCGGTTTGGCCGAAGTTCGGAATCTGCCAGGCGCAAAGCGAACTCGACGTCGGTTTCATCGGCGGTGAACGAGATGTCGAGCGCGACGCCGGCGACCTCGGCAGCAGCGCGTAGTACGTCGAGCGAGCGATCATCGGCGTCGGTGCGGACGGCGACAAAGGTGAGCGGGCGGTACCGCAGAATGTTTGCCTCGGCGGTGAGCCCGGTCTCGTCGTGCTCCACGCTGAAGTAGTTCGACCACGCCGCTGCAAAGGCGTGACGGATCGTGGCGTTGTCGAGGTCGCCCCGGTCGGCGACTCGCGCGAACTGACCGACATAGCCGGGTCCGCCTGCCTTGGCGCCGCCGCCGACCGACGAGCGCTTCCAACCACCGAACGGCTGACGCTGAACGATGGCGCCGGTGATGTGGCGGTTGATGTACGCGTTGCCAATCTCGACGTGAGCGAGCCACTGATCAACCTCGGCGTCGTCGAGCGAGTGGATGCCACCGGTCAGTGCCAGGTGGCTGTCGTTTTGTAGTCGGATCGCATGATCGAGGTCGTCGGCACGCATGAGGCCGAGTACCGGCCCGAAGCACTCGGTGCGATGGAACCACGAGCCAGCTTGGACGCCGAGGCGGACGCCGGGGGACCAACTCGTTCCATCGGTGGTGTCCGCCGTGTCAAGCTGGCGGGGTTCAACCAACCAGGTCTCGCCGGGCGAGAGTTCGGTGAGTGCGGTGGCCAACGGCCCAGTCGGCGGAGCGATCAGCGGGCCGACCATCGTTCCCGGGTTGGTCGCAGCGCCGACCCGCAGGCTCGTCACGGCATCGCGTAGACGACGCTGAAATCCTGGGTCGTCGTAGACCTGGGCGACAACAATGCCAAGGCTGGCCGCCGAGCACTTCTGCCCCGCATGGCCGAATGCTGAGCGCACGAGGTCGGCGATTGCGAGGTCGAGGTCGGCCGATGGCGTGATGACGAGTGCATCCTTACCGCTTGTCTCCGCGAGGACACGGAGGTCGGGCTTCCACCCGAGGAACATCGATGCAGTTTCGTGTGCGCCGGTGAGTACGACGGTGTCGACGCGGGGGTGAGTGATCAAGTGGCGGCCGACTGGGCCGTCTTCACACACCACGAGTTGCAACACGTCGCGCGGCACGCCGGCCCGCCAAAACTGCTCCGCGATCCAGGCGCCAACGTGGGTGGCCTCGGGAGCGGGCTTCAAGATCACGCTGTTGCCAGCGGCGATCGCAGCCGCAACGCCGCCAGTCGGGATCGCATACGGAAAGTTCCACGGACCGACCACGACGATGGTTCCGCGTCCGTCAACGCTCAGTCCGTCGGCTTCAGCTTGGTCAAGCCAGGCGCTGCCGGTGGTCGAGTAGTACCGGCAGAAATCGATCGCTTCGCTGATTTCTGGGTCGCCCTCGTGAATGGTTTTGGCCACATGGTTCGCGAGGAGACCGATGGTCTCGGTTCGTTCCGCGCTCATCAATCGAGCGGTGGCGAGCAGCCAGGCACTGCGTTCCGTGCGGTCATGTTTCGCGGCGAGATGCGAGTAGGAGGCGGTCGCGATGATCGCGTCGATAGCCCCCGATGATTCAAGTGTTTGGAACTCGGGTTGCGGCGGACTCGCCACGGCTTCGCCGATTGCAACCCGCAATGCAGGGTCGGTCATGTCGCTGTCGGGCTCGTTACGAAAGCCACCGTCGTCGACCGCTGGAAGCAGCGAGCGCCGACGCCCGCGAAACACATCGCGGCGATTGGCCACCGAGGTCGTGAACCGCTTCGCTTCGAGTTCGAAGTCTGCTGATTCGGGGGTGAGTGTGAACAGCGAGCGAAGGAAGTTGTCGGGCTGGGTGTTCTCGTCGAGGCGACGCGAAAGGTAGGCGATGCTTGCGTCGAAATCATCGTCGGCTACGACCGGGGCGTACATCAGGAGCGTGCCGGCTGCAGCGTGAACCGCTCGGGCCTGGGCCGGAGCCATCCCCTCAAGCATTTCGAACTCGATTCGATCGAGCACGCTGTTCTCCGCTCCGATGGTGAGCGCCCACGAGATATCAAAAAGGTTGTGGCTCGCCAGCCCGATGCGGAGGGCTCCGCTCCATTCGGGTCGCAGTGCGGAGTCCAGCATTGCCTTGTAGCTGGCATCGACATCGGCCTTGGTCGGATACGGCGCAGCGATCCAACCGTGCAGGTCGGCTTCAACCGACTCCATCGCAAGATTTGCGCCCTTGACGAGCCGAACCTTCACGGTGCCGCGCTGAGCCTCATGCCGAGCGACAGACCAGTCGCCAAGCCGCTCGAGCGCGTCGTGGGAATCGGGGAGGTATGCCTGTAACACGATGCCCGCATCGATGCTCGCGAATTCCGGCTCGTCGAGCACCCGCATGAATGATTGCAGCGTGAGTTCAAGGTCGCGGTATTCCTCCATGTCGAGGTTGATGAAGGTGCGCGGCGAGGCGGCCTCGGCGCGGCGATAGAGGTCGCGGAGGCGTTCGCAAATTCGATCGACCGACAGTTCGAAGGCGAGAGCATCGAGATTGGCCACGATCGCCGACACCTTGACCGACACGTAGTCCACGTCCGCTCGGTCGACGCGGTCCACAACCGACCGCATGCGTTCGTCAGCTTCCGCGTCGGAGAGGATTGCCTCACCCAACGGGTTGACGTTCAGTTGAACTCCGTCACCGGCACGTTTGCTGATGTGTCGAGAGAACTTGGGGTCGTTCGCCGGGATGACGATGCCGTGGGTTTCGGCCTTGATCTTGCGAACGACGAGTGGCATCACGACGCGTGGCAGCACCGGGGCTATGAGCGCCCCGACGCGCAGCAGGAGCGCATCGATGCGACCGACGGCATTGGTGTGATGGCGGGCCACCACCGAGGCGAATCGTTCGGCGGCGAGGGCGGGAGTGCCCATACGTAAGACCTCGTCGGTCATCGCGAAGATCAACTGTCGTCCATCGTCGTCAGCCAGCAGCGCACCCAGCCGTTCGCGTCGTCGCGCTTCGCCTCGTGACTCGTCTATCTGGCTGTCGGTGAGCAGCGCGCGAGCGAGCGCAATCGAGGTGTCGATGAGGTCCTGATCGGCGTTGTCGGCGGTGGGAATCGGCACGCCGGCGAGGGTGAAAGCCATATGACAATCGAACCCCACATCGATGCAGCAGGTCTTGTACGGAATCATGCCAATCCGTGTCGATTTCTGACCGAGGCAGCGTTACCTATTAAGTGAATCGGTCAACGTCGTAGATGATGTCGCCACCGAGCACGGTGAGCATTACGGCTGGCTGGCATGATGAGGCGATGCTCGATCGGTCGTTGGAAGCGGTCACCGACGTTCTTGCGACTACGCCGCACGTGATGTTTTCGATCAAGTCGATCGACGGTCGTTACCTCTCCGCCAACCTGGCCTTTGCAGAACGCGCGGGTCTGATGGGCGCAGGTGATGTGGTCGGCAGAACGGCACACGAACTCTTTCCTGGCGAGCTGGCCGAGCAGTACGAGCAGCAAGACCAGGCCGTCATCGAGACCGGTTACATTCTGAGCAACGAACTTGAGTTGATCACGCGACCAGACCGCAGCGTCGGTTGGTTCCTTACGTCAAAGTCACGTTGGACCAACAGCGCTGGCAAGCCAGCCGGGGTGGTATGCGTGTCGGTCGACCTCCGCACATCGGTCGATGCCACCGGCCCTCACGCCCGTCTGGCCGATGCGGTCGAAGTTGCTCGGTATCGGTTTGCCGACCGCCTCGAGGTGTCCGACCTCGCCGATGCGGCCGGCATGAGCGTTGCGCAGTTGGAACGAGCAGCGAGACGTGTTCTTGGCCTGACGCCCAAACAGTTGGTCATGCGATTCCGGATCGAGGAAGGGCTTCGCTTGGTGACCACCACCAACATGGCCCTCACGTCGGTGGCCACAGCGTGCGGGTACTACGACCAGAGTGCGTTCAGCCGCCATTTCAGACGTGTTGTCGGTGCCTCGCCCGCGGCCTACAGAGCCGCTCACCACCTCAGCTGACTCGATCGACTTGAGTTGCTCCGACCCGGTTCCGGCAACTTGAGTTGGAGAAGCACGCGTCGTTGCGGCCCCGTTTTCACCGAAGTCCCTTTCATCGAATATGATTGCAGAGCACAAGTATCGAGGAGATAGCGATGACCATGACGGAGATACCCACTAACGAGACCCCCGCCGACCCGGTTGGTGCGGTCCGCGAATGGTTGGAGCAGAACTGGGACCCCGACCTGACTGTTGGCGAGTGGTGGGAGCGGCTCGGTAACGCCGGGTGGTCCGCTCCGATCCTTCCGAACGATGCCTTCGGCCGTGGGCTCTCACGTTCGGACGCTGTCGCTGTCATGCGCGAGATCGCCAGTTTTGGAGCACTCGGCCCACCCAGTGGACTGGGGCTGCTGCTCGCCGCGCCGTCGATCGCAGCGCACGGCACTCCCGAGCAGATCAACGAACATGTCCGTGACATCGTCACGGGTCAGAAGGCGTGGTGTCAGCTGTTCTCTGAACCTGGCGCTGGCTCCGATCTCGCCGGCCTCACCGCCAAGGCTGAGCTCGACGGTGAAGAGTGGATCGTGAACGGCCAGAAGGTGTGGACGTCGATGGGTCAGACCGCCGACATGGGCATGCTGATCGCCCGTTCCAACGTCGATGTGCCCAAGCACCAGGGCATCTCGTGGATGGCGATCGACATGCATCAGCCGGGCGTCGAGATTCGTCCCCTGCACGAGATGACCGGCCACGCAATGTTTAACGAGGTGTTCCTCACCGACGCCCGTGTCAAGGCAGCTGACCTCGTCGGCGGCACGAACAACGGCTGGGCGGTCACCAACACCACGCTCCAGGCCGAGCGTGCCGGCCTTGGTGCTGGTGGATCGGGCGGCGCAGTGGGCGCTCCTCCCGGCACCGTGTCAAAGCAGCTCGGTCGACGCGCTGGCGATCTCGTGGCGCCGAAGGATCCGAAGAAGGCCGCTCGGAAGGGAACCGCAGCGAGTCGCCCCAACAATTCGGTGCTCTTCGACTTCGCGAAGCAAGAAGGCAAGATCAATGATCCGCACATCCGTCAGGACTTGATGCGCCTTTACACGCTCAACAAAATCGGTGGCTTCAACGGCCAGCGCCTCAAGGCGCTGCGCAAGTCGGGTCAGGACATCCCTGGTATGGCCAACATCTCCAAGCTGCTCATGAGCGACACGGTGCGCCTGGTGCGCGACCTCGGGCTTCAGATCATGGGCGCTTCGGGCATGTTGCACGCCTACACCGATGCGCAGCGCGAGGCGCTCACCGAGGCAACCGGCAACCCGCTGCTCGGCATGGTCACGGGCCCGGCCCTCTATGCCCAAGCACCGCCGATTTACGGCGGCACCGACCAGATCCAACGCAACATCATCGGCGAACGGGCCCTTGGACTGCCGAAGGAACCCAACGACGACAAGGTCAAGGCCTTCTCCGAACTCCCAAAGAACGTCTGACCCAGGAAAGTCTCCCGTGAGCTCGACGGTCGACAGCGAATCACTCCGGTACAACTGCGACGAACTGATGGTGACGCATGACTATGCGACGTCGCACGTGGTCGCAGGCCGGACCCTGCACGGCGGCTTCCTCGGGGACGGTTCGTACATGCCGCCCCGCGCAACTCGGACGAGTGCCAGCGCTGGCTGCT
>JBLFZD010000211.1:0-6338 GCA_047610085.1 Ilumatobacter sp.
TTGGTTCTTTAAATAGGTCGAAAATGGAGAATTGTCTATCTTCTCGAAACGTTCCCTTACGTTGGTTGTCGTTACGCCGACAAACTCTTTGCAGCTATTGAGCGGTCCACGTGTTCGCGGCTTTCGCTTCAGTGTGAATTTTGATATGTCGAACGCAACTCAACGATTCCGCCATCGAACACTCTGGGCAGCAGCAGCACTTGCTGTCACCTCGGTTCTTGTCGTCACTGGCTCGGCGCCGTCGCAAGCAGCGCTGCCCGTGCCGGCTTCGACAGTGACGGCATCAACGAACTCTCCGCTTCTTGGTGAGGATGTTCCGTTGACGGTCACGTTCGACGACACGACTGGCCCCGATTACGCCCCGCATGTCGACCTCGTATTCGATTCGGGTGGGGCGGGTAGAGACGACGGAGTCAGCTTTGGTTCGGCGAACTCCCTGGGTGCCCCGTTCGTTCCTCTCGCCGTGTTTGATGGCGCTGGCGCATCCCAGGACTGGTGACAGCAATGCGTGTCCGATCGGATCTTAGATCGTCGTGCTGCAACTTCCGTTCGGGTCGTTCACCCCGGGCCAGCCAGTCGCACCGGTCAGCGTCATCGCATCGGTCAGCGGGCTCGCCGATGTCGGCGTCGGTGTGAGTGTGACCGCGACGGGCGGGTTCGCTTTCGGTGATTCCCCGAAGAGGACGACTCGGATCGTGGGCGCAACGGATACAACGATGTTGTTTCCCGAAGTGGTGCGGTTTACGAAGTGAGCTGTTGCCCCGGAGGACGAGACCGCGACCGGCCGAGCTTCCCGCGTCGGTACGTCCTCGAAGTCGACATCGCTGACGGTCAGACCGTCAACGGTCTCACCGTCACCGACCGATTTCCCGACATTTAGGTGTACCTCAACTCGACGTCGACCCTCCCGACGCACCCACAGTTGGGGCTGTCGCCGATCCGACAGACAACACCCTCGAGTACTCCGATGCCGGCGGCACGCTCGGCCACTTGCCGACACGCGTTTGTTGTTCGAGATCGGTCGTGGCGACATCACCATCCACGAACTCCGATGACGCTTCGGATTGCGTGAGGCGCGTGCTGCGCCGGGTTGGGGACGATTGGCTGACCGACGCCGAGAACTCACCAGCGCTGCCCTCGTGTGGTCCGGCCTTACCTCGGCTGCGGCAGCGGTCTTGGCGCGTGTTGACACCGACACCGTCGCGGTGGTGACCGGTCCGGTCTGGGTGTCGCTCAGCGACGGTGCCGTCGTTGGTGAGATCGGCTTCCTCAACGGTGATACTCGCACAGCGACGATCACCACCGATTCCAATGTCGTGTTCCAGGTGCTCACCCCGAGGCCCATCAGCGCCTCCGGGTCCCACAGCGCAGCGTGGTGATCGAGTTCTACGATCGGGTGCTGTGCAGCACCGCTGACCGCGCAGCGGAGATTCATCGCAGCCTCACTCAATCATTTCCGTGACGCTGAGGGCAGCGGCGGGCCGCCAGCCGCGGAAGGTGGCGATGTCGGGGTTCCGTTGGATGAGTATCGTGTCGTGCCGAAATCGCTCATATTGAGTCGTTCACCCGGTTGGGGAGCGAACCGGTCGGCGCGATGTGACGAAAATCGAACGAACCCCCACCGTGAGGCGGGGGTTCGTGATCGATGTGGTCTCGACCGGCGTCGATCCGGTGACCTCTCACTTTTCAGGCGAGCGCTCTGCCAACTGAGCTACGAGACCATGATGACGTGTCAAACCTTTGGCCGACCTCCTGCCGTTCCCGAACAACTGCTCGGGCCCGACTGGCGTTTGTCATATTTTTCTGTCTTCAACTTTTTCTTTTGCCCTCGATGATTTCTCACCCAGATGTACAAAGGCCACTCGCCAATTGCTTGGAGAGTGGCCCAGTAGCGGTCCCGACGGGATTTGAACCCGCGACCTCCGGCTTGACAGGCCGGCGTGAACTCCTGACTTCACCACGGGACCAGTGATGCATTCCCGGCAGGTGTCAAACTGCCATGTTCTTAAATTCTAGCGCATTACTGCGCCGCACCCCCAACGGGATTCGAACCCGTGCTGCCACCTTGAAAGGGTGGAGTCCTAGGCCGCTAGACGATGGGGGCCTATTCGAGGCTTGGGCCTCTTCTCGTTGAGAGCAAGAGGAACCTAACACCGCCACCTCCGCGTTCCACGCGCGGATTCCCAGACTCCTGCTGTGGCATCTGTCCTGGTGGGTCTATGGTCAGCGAATGAAGTGGCGTGGAAAGCGTGGAAAGTTGAATCGGCTGGGTCTTGGCATCGGGGTGGCGTATGCGTTGGGCACGATCTCTACCGCCGACATCGTGGCGAAGATGATGTCCGCCGGCGACCTGCGATCCCAGGGTTCGGGTAACCCTGGGGCGGCGAACGCGATGAAGGTGCTCGGCACGAAGGCCGGGCTCGCCGTGATGGCGGGCGACATCTCAAAGGGTGTGGCGGCATGTGCTGTCGGCGGCGTTCTCGCAGGCCCGACCGGCGCACACCTTGCGGGGACGGCCTCGGTGGCCGGGCACTGCTATCCGGTCTGGAACGGCTTGAAGGGCGGCAAGGGCGTGGCCACCAGCGTTGGCCAGTGCTTTGCCACGTTCCCGGCGTACTTTCCTATCGATGTTGGCGTTGCGGCAGCAACAGCTGCGGTTCCTGCTTGGAAGCAGCGGGCATTCGCCGCAACGCTTGCCTCAAGTGCGTGTTGGGTGGTTGGCGGGTTCGTTTGGTGGATGAAGGGCTGGCGCAATCTCTGGGGGCCAAAGCCCACGATCATGCTGCCGGTCTCGGCGCTGCTATCGAGCGCAATCATCGCCGAACGGTTCATCGCAGCTGGGAACCCAAGCGAGCTCGCGAAACACGCGTCCAGCGACGCATGATCGGTCTGGTTGTCGATTCGAACAGTCAGATCCCCGACGAGCTTGCTGACCGATACGGAATCGTCGTTGTTCCGCTCACGGTGATTATCGATGGCGTCGAGTATCTCGAGGGGGTTGATCTCGATGCCGATCAGTTCTACTCCGCTTGGGGTGATGGCCATGTGCCGGTTATCGAGACCAGCCAGCCGTCGCCCGGTGCCTTCGTTTCGGCATACAACCAACTCATCGAAGATGGGGCGACCGAGATTTTGTCGATCCATGTCACCGAATCGATGAGTGGCACGATCAACGCAGCGCGGGTCGCGTCACGAATGGTCGATGCTCGCGTCCGTCTCGTTGACTCGGGCACGGCCAGCTTCGGCATTGCGTGCTGTGCCTGGGCCGCCGCTGAGGCGATTGACGCGGGGGCGGACCTCGAAACCGCCGCAGCCGTTGCCGAGAAGCGTGCTGCGGGGCTGCGAACCTCTTTCGCGGTTGGTGTTCCGCAGATGGTTGACCGTTCGGGGAGAGCTGCGGGGGTCGAAGTGGAAGCTGTCGCCGCTGAGGGCGTTCCTGTCCTGGCAATGACCGGGTCCGACATCGTCGTGCTCGCCACCGCGACCGATATCGACACCGCTGTGACAGCGATGGTCGATGATGCGCTGGCGTGGCCGCCCAGCTGCAACGACGGCCTGCGGATAGCGATCGGTACGTCCGATTCGTCGAGTGCGCCAATGGCCCAGGCCCTCACTGCGGCCCTGTCCGGTGACGCACTCGTGGCCGAAGTGGTGCATTACCGGATCGGCCCGAGTATCGGTGCCCACACGGGCCCCGGTACTTTCGGCCTTTTCGTTTTCTGAGTTTTCCTGGGCCAGGTCGCCCGATCCCCGCGCTGGCCCTCGTCGCCCATTGCCGGAGGGCGACTCGTATTGATGCCGACTTGGCCTCGAATGATCTGACTTCAGCAGGACCTGCAAGAAGTGAAGAGAAAGTGGCGGGGAAGCAGGGTCAGGGTTGTGAGGCGTTTGCGAGGGGGTTGCGGTCGGTGAGGCTGGCTTTTTTGCGAAGCTCTGTGGGCACAATCGGTAAGAGCATGCCGTATGGCGCAGCGTTGTAGAGGTGGTGGATCCGGTGGGCCTCAGCGAGGCGCTCGAACGCCTCAATCCGTCGGCCTGCGAACCAGCTCAGGCGGCCATGGATGTAGACGTCGTGTACGAGTGCGTAGGCGGCGCCATACGCCGTGATGCCGATGCCGACGGGAACGAGTACCTCAAAGCTGTTCCAGTTGAACCCAGCAAAGAAGCCGACGTTCACGATCGCAGCAAAGAGGACCGGGTACCAATCGTTGGCCTCGAACCGCGTGGTGGGTTGTCGGTGGTGGCTGCGATGCAAGCGCTCTCCGACGCCGTGCATGACCCAGCGGTGCGTCGCAGCGGTGATGGGCTCCATTGCGACAAACGCCAGCGCGGCAATCAAGATCGATGACACATTCACACTCGCCACGATACGCGCGATCTCCGCCCGAGAGCGTCGATCCGATACGGATCCTGGCGAACTGTCACCATGTGCAGATGCCCAACTTCGAGACATTGCGAGTCGACGTCGACGGTCGGATCGGTCGACTCATGCTGGCCCAGCCTGAGCAGCTCAACCCACTCGGCCTCGTCCCGCTTGTCGAACTTGCGAAGGCGGCGGACTGGTTCGACACAACCGATGCGACGGTAGTGGTGGTGAGCGGTGAAGGTCGAGCATTCTCGTCAGGCTTTGACCTGCGCGAATTCGGGGGCGGGAGTGCGGGGAGCAGTGGCGAGCTGAGTCGAATGTCGAGTCGGGAACAAGGCGATCTTGGCCGCCTGATGGCCGACGCAATGGAGGGGATGCAGGCCATCACGATCGCGGCGATCGCTGGCCCCTGCGTGGGCGGGGGCCTCGTGCTTGCGGGAGCGTGCGACCTTCGCATCGCGGCGGACGACGCACGCTTCATGCTTCCCGAAGTCGACCTGGGCATACCGCTTGCCTGGGGTGGCATCCCGCGATTGTTGCGTGAGCTGCCGCCAGCCATCGTGCGTGAGATGGTGTTGACCTGTCGCCCGTTTGATGCGCAAGAAGCACGTTCGCTGGGCTTCGTGAACCGGGTCGTGCCGCGGGCGGACCTCGATGCCGCAGCCGATGAACTTGCCACGAGTCTCGCGGCCAAGGCGCCCTCGGTGTTGCGTGCGACGAAACGACACGTGAACGCCACGCTTGAGAACATTGCCAGCACGGCGGGTTCGTGGGCCGATACGGATCAACTGGGCGCTGCGCTGGCTGATCCCGAAGCCCGCGCGGCCGCCCGCGCCTACCTGGAATCGCGTTCCTGACCGATCAGGCGTAGGTGGCCAGAGCGTCGGCAACCGATCCTTCAGCAACTCCAGGCGCGTCGGCAACCGCCGTCAACCACTTCGGTCGAAAGCTGCTCGCAACCGTTATCGGATGCGTCGCTGGCGAGCCGGCGATCGCGAGACCGACGAACGACACGGCATAGTCGCCGGGGCGCAGGTCACGGCCCAACTCGACGAGCGCGTACGGGTCGGGCGATGAGCCGTCGCCTTCGAGTGCGAAGAAGCTCTGTGAGCTGGGTCCCGTCGGGCCACCAGCGAGGCCCGGGCCGTCGGTGAGGATCGCTCCGTGGATCTGGCTCGCTCTGGCGCCGGCGATCTGTAGCGCAACGTAGGCACCGAGACCGCGGCCCAACACTGTGATCGATCGGTCGGGATCGCCGCCGGTGAGGTGCGCGAGCGCCTGATCGACGTCAGCCATCAGGGTTTCGGGCGCGTAGCCGCCACCACCTGGAACGGTCGATTCGCCGTGGCCGGTGAAATCGAGTGCAGCGATTACGCCCGGCCACGACTCGACCCAGTGGGGCACCGCTGCAGGAGACTTGTCGCCCAGGCCGTGTAGGAGGAGCAGTGGCCGCGACGGTGTGGCGGGGTCGAGTGGCTCGGCCCGCAAGATGTGGAGAGCCAGATCGATCTTGTTGTGTCGCAGGGTGACGGTGTGGGCGTTCACGACGAGGCTCCGATGAAGTCGAGGATGAGATCACTCACGAGGTCGGGTTGCTCGATGTGGACGAAGTGGCCGACATCGTCGAGGATCTCGCACCGTCCATCGATCGGCATGTAGGGCATCACCTTCGCTGGCGGTGTTCCCCAGCCCATTTCTTCCATCTGGCCTCCCAGAATGCCGAGGAACGGCATCGGGAGGCCGGGCAAACGCATGAGGGTCCATTCGGGTCGCCACGGCCCAAAGCCGCCGAAGCGCAGTGCCGGATCGATTCGCCACCGCCAACCTTCTTCGGACTTGAAACCACCTGTGGTGACCAGGCGCCGCAACCATTCGTGTGGCAGACGCGGGTTCATTCGGCCGCGGCGGCGAGCGAGATCATCGAGCGTGCCGGGCTTGCGGCTTGCGGTCGAAGTGCGGCGCCGGTGATCGA
>JBLFZD010000212.1:0-6295 GCA_047610085.1 Ilumatobacter sp.
CGGGGTCTGCGGTTGACTCACCATATGCATCGTAGAGGGAGCGTCAGGATCGGTACCGCTTTCGTACGGGTGGTCATCGCCCTACTCGTCACCCTCGGGGCGACCGTGTTCGAAAGTACCACCGGTCCTGCTTCGTATGTCTCCGCGGCGGCCCCTACGGAAGTCGCTTCGGTTGATGAGCAACCACCGGTCACGGTGAACGATTTCTTCCCTGAAGACAACAACCTGAGCGACTGCGTCGGATTGGTCGAGAAGCCCGGTTGCGGAAGCGAATCTCGTGGCGGCACGGGACAGAATCTGGTCTTCGGATTCCTCGCCCTCGGGTTGGGCATCATTCTGTGGCGGGTGTCAGTCGGCATCCGCGCCAATCGCGCCGACCTCGACGCCAAGCACCGGTAGTCCTCGTCGCACCGCAGCCGCGGTTCGATTCGTTGCCGCAAACATCCGACCGTCACACTCAGCAAGTGTCCGAACGATCTCGCCTTTTGGCCACCGGCTGGACCACGGTCGTTCTGATCGCTTTCGGCGCGATCGTCGCGCAGGCCTTCGGCCGGTTCACGTACAGCGCCCTGCTCCCGGCGATCCGCAATGACCTCGACCATTCGAACACCGTTGCCGGATTCCTCGGCACCATCAACGTCACCGCGTATCTCCTCGGCACGCTGGCGGTTGCCTCGCTGACATCCCGGCTGCGACTCATGACCGTCTTCCGCAGCGGATTTGCCTTCACCCTGAGCGGGCTCGCTGGCGCGGCGTTCTCCCCGAACGCCTCCACGCTCGCTGTATCGCTGTTCCTCATGGGAATCGGTGGGGCGATGATCTGGATTCCGTCACCGGCGATCGCGGCAAGCGCGATCGGCCCCGAGCGGCGAGGCTCAGCGATCGGCCTCATCGGCGCGGGAATCGGTGCCGGAATCGTTTTCTCCGGCCAAACCACTCGTGCCCTCCGCAACCGGTCAGGAGACTCTGCATGGCGCGATGTCTATCGAATCGAGTTGTTGCTCGCCGTCGTCGCCGTGGTCGCAATCATCCTGTTCGTGAGACATCGCCAAGACGCACCTGTTCGAACGAAAGGCTCCAGTGGTGGTTTGGCGTTGCTCCAAACCATGCCGGGTTGGAAAGCACTCACCGGGGCGTATGCGGCCTACGGGTTTAGCTATCTGTTGACGCTTTCGTTCCTGACTTCGCGACTGGAAGA
Organism: Ilumatobacter sp.; assembly: GCA_047610085.1. Classification (GTDB taxonomy): domain Bacteria; phylum Actinomycetota; class Acidimicrobiia; order Acidimicrobiales; family Ilumatobacteraceae; genus Ilumatobacter_A. The sequence continues at coordinate 1,199 of JBLFZD010000212.1, forward strand.
CGATGCCGGGTTCACCGAGGGTCGTGCTGCGACAATGTTTGCGCTCGTCGGAATCGGTGGGATCATGGGAGGCCTTCTGCTCGGTGCGGCAGCTGACCGCATCGGCGAACGCCGAACGCTCACGGTCGGCTTTGCACTGTTTTCGTTGGCAGTCGCCGCGGTGATGACCGGCAACGTCGCACTCGTGGCAGCCGGTTCCGTGCTGATCGGGATGATGTTCTCGGGCCTCGCATCGGTGATTGCCGGATACGTCGTCGGTCACACGACCGCCGAGACGTTTGGACCGATCTTCGCGGCGACCACACTCGCCTTTGGTCTCGCACAGCTCTCTTCGCCACAGGTTGGTGGACTCGTTGCTGACGCGACCGGCAGCTTTACCGTCGTGTTCATCCTCGCAATCATGTTCTCACTCGTCGGATCTGCGGCGGCCAGCCGGCTTCCTCGCGAATAGAAGTCGGGCCAAACCGGAAGCGTTGGAGCAGCAAGGCAAAAGCGACCAGTTCGTTTTCGGCCTGGCAGATTCCGAACTTCTGCGGTTGCGTTCTCTACGGTGCACCCATGACACCGGAAGAGTTCCGTCGCCACGGCCATGAGATGATCGACTGGATTGCCGACTACGTCGAAGGTGTCGGCGAGCGCTCGGTCCAAGCACCGGCCGAGCCGGGTGATGTGCGTGCCGGGCTCCCCGAGCAGCCGCCGACCGAGCCCGAATCGTTCGAGTCCGTCATGGCCGACGTCGAGCGTGTGATCATGCCGGGCGTCACCAACTGGCAACACCCCGGTTGGTTCGCCTACTTCCCGGCCAACTCGTCGTATCCATCGATTCTTGGCGAGCTGATGTCGGCAGGCCTGGGTGTGCAGGGAATGAGTTGGGTCACGTCCCCGGCGTGCACCGAACTCGAGACGTTGATGCTCGATTGGATGCAGCAGCTCTTGGGGCTCCCCGATACTTTCCATTCCACCAGCCCCACGGGTGGCGGAGTGATCCAAGGCTCGGCGAGCGAGGCCACGCTCGTGGCGATGCTGTCCGCGCGGCATCGCATCACCAACGGCGCGGTGAACCGAGACGGCGACACTTCACGACTGGTGGCCTATTCCACGTCGCAGTCACACTCGAGCATTGAGAAGGGTCTACGGATCGCTGGAATCGGCACCGAGCGGCTTCGAACGGTGCCACACGATGACGCGTTCGCAATGCTGCCAGACGCTCTGCACGAAATGATCCGGACTGACAAAGCTGCCGGGCTCATCCCCTTCTTCGTGACCGCGAATCACGGCACCACCTCATCGATGGCGTTCGACCCGAGCCCGGAGATTGGCCTGATCTGTCGTGACGAAGGTTTGTGGTTCCATGTCGACGGTGCCATGGCAGGTATTGCAGCGTTGGCCCCCGAGTACCGATGGGTCAACAGTGGCATCGACCTTGCCGATTCGTATTGCACGAACCCCCACAAGTGGATGGGCGTGAATTTCGACTGCACCACCTACTGGACCATCGACCGCGCATCCCTGCTCGGCGCACTCAGCATCCTGCCCGAATATCTGCGGTCCGAAGCTGCTGAGGCTGGCGCGGTGATCGATTACCGGGATTGGCAGATACCACTCGGCCGACGATTCCGAGCTCTCAAGTTGTGGTTCGCGATCCGAATGGATGGCGTTGCCTCGATGCAGCAAATGATTCGGACCCATGTCGAACTCACTGCTGAACTCGCAGAACTCATCGCTGCTGACGACCGATTCGAGATCATGGCGCCGCATCCACTGAACCTTGTATGTCTGGCGGTTTGTGGCGGGACACTCGGCGAAGCGAATCGACGCACCGACGACCTCGTCGATCGCGCCAACGCCAGCGGGACCGCGCTCTTTACTCGAACGGTGTTGGATGACCGATCAGCACTGCGAATCTCGGTTGGAGCGCGGACGACGACCCGAGCCGATGTGCTCGACGCGTGGCGACTCCTCACAACTCTCGTTGACTGACCGTTGCGACGCGCCCCGTCGCTAACGCAGCAACAAACGTCGACCCGGAGTGGTTTCCAATGACCGGCTTCAATCCCCATCGCAACGCGTGAAACGATGCACCCATGACCCCCAACCAACGACCTGTCGCACTCATCACCATGGCCACCGGGTACGTCGGACCCGCATTGGCTCGCACCATGGCTGATCGGGGATTCGACCTCGTCCTTCAGGGAACTGCCAACGCTGAATCGATGGTTGGAATCGAAGAGCCCTTCGCCGATCAGGTTGCCGACCTCGAAACGCGTGGAGCTGCGGTTCACACCATCACCGATGCCGACCTCACCACCGCAGCCGGTAATCGGTCACTCGTGCAGTCAAGCCTTGACCGATTCGGTCGCCTCGACTCCGCCTGTTTCGTGACCGGTCTGATCATCGTCGGCAAGTTCCTCGACATGACCGAGCGGCAGTGGGAGCAGATCAAACGAACAAATCTGGACATGGTCTTTCATGCGCTGCAGGCCACGATTCCAACGATGAAAGAAGCAGGAGAAGGTCAGATCGTCGTGTTCACGTCATCGACCGGTGGGCGTCCCGATCCCATGACGTCGATCTATGGCGGCACACGTGCCGGGGCCAACGGACTCGTCCGCGCAGTTGGGCTCGAACACGCTCGTGACGGGGTGCAAGTCAACGCAGTTGGCACCAACTTCATGAACTTCCCCGGCTTCATCGCCGCGAGCGGTGCAGCCGACCCCGAACGTCGAGCAAAAATCGAGGCGCAGACGCCGATGCGTCGGCTAGGCACGCTCGACGAACTTGCGCACGTCACCGCTCCCCTGCTCGATGGCCACAACCGATTCCAAACCGGCCAGTTCTTCGACTTCTCGGGCGGCTGGGGCGCCTGACCGGCTCAACGCGGCAGCGTGAGAAGGTCGACGAGCATGTGCGCCGTCGCGCCCCACACGGTCTCATCGTCAAGGTGGAAGAAGTGCAGTGGCCGATCGAGTGGCGGCAACCCCCATCGCTCGCGGTGATACGTACCGGGTCGAGTCAGTTCACCAATCGGCGTCCACATCACCCGGTCCGCCTCCATCGTCTGCGGCTCGAGGTCGAGCCGCTCGTCGATGGTCGCCACCACCGGAACGATGTAACTCTTCGACACGATCGTCGAGAGATGTCCAAGCTCACCGATCACATTCGGTCGCCCAGGATCGAGGCCGATTTCTTCATGCGCTTCGCGCAAAGCCGTTTCGATTGGCGACTCCCCGGGGTCACATCGCCCACCGGGGAAGCTCATCTCCCCTTTGTGATTGCGCATTTCCATCGACCGGCGCGTCAGCAACACTTCGGCGCCATCGGGCCCGTTCGCGAGAACGAGCAGCACCGCTGAATGACGAGCGTCGGGAAACGTTGGGATCAACGGCGCTGACGAAGTGGCAACCGGAGCGATCAGCTCATCGACGGTCCAGTTCGAATCGACCTCCCACGGGTGGTCAAATTCAACCCGTGTCGTGCTCGGTCGAGGAACGACCTGACGTCCGCCGGGACGACGAGGAAGCGAAGCCGCGCCGCTCAAGAGCTCGCAACACCCTTGGCCAGGTCAGGAACGCGCCGCTCGAAACTCACGAGGAGAGCCTACGACGCCATCTTGGGCTCACAGCGAGCGTCTCAGTCGACGTCACGGCGGTCGTCAACAACCGCCTTCTTCAACCGTTTTGCTGCCATATAGGTGCCAGCGGCCGAGCGGCCCGCAGCTCGGCCAACTTGTTCGGCATCTGGGCGAGCCGCCTTGGTTCGACGCTGCTTGCGTTCGTCCTTCGTCGAGAAGTCGCTGTTCCACCACACGAACGCGAACACGACACCCAGCAGACCCATGAGGAGGCGGGCGTTCCCATCGATCGCGATCACGGGCTGCACGGTGGCGACGGCAATCAGGATCATGATGGCAACATCAAGCCAACGGTGGACCCGGCGATGAACAAGACGGAACGCTCCACCCGGCCCAATCGCAATCGCCGAGTTGATCATCACGATGGCGCCGATCACGCTCGGCACAACCGGTGTGGGGCTGCCAAAGGCTGTCGAGACGAACACTGCGCCGATGAGGTACTCGACCAGCTGGTGTATCCAGAATGGTCGGTTCGCACCATTCGACGGACTCGGCATGCGCCCGAGGGTATCCCCCGTGTTGATCAGCGCGATCCGTTCCGTCGCCAAACGCCGAACCTGGCGTAGTTTGAGGACGTGAGCGAACTGCCCGAGCTAATCAGCCGCTTTGACGTCAACGATCCGGCATTCATTGCCAATCCGTATCCGACGCTGAATGCGATTCGCGAAGCAACACCGATCTGGTGGAACGAGCCGACACGTCAATGGATCGTCACGCGCTTCGACGACGTTGCAAGTGCCTTGCGTGACCGGCGTATGGGCCGCGCATACATCCACCGCTTCTCACACGAGGACGTCGGTCGCAGCCAGCCCGACCCGCGCTGGGCGTCATTCCATGAACACGAACGATGGTCATTACTGAGCCTGGAACCACCAGATCACACTCGCCTTCGTCGGCTTGTCCAAAAGGTCTTCTCGCCGCGCGCCATCGCTCAACTGCAGGGCCAAATCGCCGAGTTCTCGAATGAACTCCTCGACAGATGCACCGACCTGTGCAGAGATCGCGGCTCATTCGATCTGCTTGCAGATTACGCACAGCCATACTCGGTCGCAGTCATCTGCTCGATGCTCGGGGTACCCCGAGCCGACGCCGATCGTCTACTCGCCTGGTCACACGCAATCGTGAAAATGTACGAAATTGAGGCGTCCGACGAGGTCAAGCATGCGGCCAACCAGGCAGCTGACGAATACATCGCATACACACGTGACCTCATTGCGGAAAAGCGACGCCACCCCGACGATCTACTCGTCTCTCAACTCGTCCAGGTCGAGGATGCGGGCGAAACCCTGACCGAGGATGAGATCGTGTGCACCACGATGGTGCTCGTCGAGGCTGGCCACGAGGCAACGGTGAACACGCTTGGCAACGGATTTCGGGCGCTGATGTATCATCCCAATGAGTGGAAACGGCTCACGACTGGCAGCGTGGCGCCGAACGAAGCCGTCGAGGAACTGTTGCGTTGGGAC
>JBLFZD010000213.1:0-6282 GCA_047610085.1 Ilumatobacter sp.
AGTTGGTGATGAACGCCAGCACCCCCCACACGAGTGCGAGAGGGATACCGATGATCAGCAGCGCGACGACGTCGATGACAGCGACGATGAGCCCAAAGGTCGTGGCGACGACAAAGTACGAACGGGTCGCCGACGCGAACTTGCGGAGCGCCGCAACAACGTCGGGCTTGTCGTTTGCGACCGACGCCAGGCTGCGGTTGAACTTCGTTGCGTCCATCACGAGGAAGATCATCGTGAGACTCATCAGCCCGAGCGCGCTCAGCACGCCGAGGGCCCCCGACAGCGCCGAGGTCAACTGGCCGGCGACCGACCCGAGGTCGATGCCGTCGATGATGCTGTCGAGGTCATCGCCGGTAACTCCGAAACGATTCGCGAGTTCGGTGAGGTCGGCTTGCGCGGCGGACAACTCGCTCTCATATTTGTCACCGCGAAGCAGGTTGACGAGTTCGACAGCGGCCCACGCCACGCTCCCAAGGGTGAGGACGATCACACCGAACGATGCAACAACCAAGACCGCCATCGCGAGCCAACCGGGAGCCCCCCGACGTGTCAAGGCCCCTTGTATTGGGAAGAGAACGACGATGACAACGAGGGCGAGAAAGGTCGGTCCGACCGTGCCCGAGAACGCCTTCAATCCTGCAACAAAGATGAAGCTGGAGGCGAGGGTGAGTAGGACGATGAGTCCTCGGGGCAGCCCAACGTTGGCGCTTGCGGGGGTCACAACGCCACGTTTCGAATATTGACATCCATTTGGAAGTCTGGCAGTTCAACGGCGACTTGCAGGAGCGATGCAACGGTTCGGAGGTCGCTTGCATGCGGCACGCCGAGCTGGACGCTGGCCGAGATCACCGTCGATTGCAATGTGACTTGCTTGACGACACCTTCGACGGCCCCGACGTCGACTCGATCGCCGACGCCGAGTTGATCGTCGATGATCAACATGACACCCGAGATCAGGTCGGCGATCAGGCTCTGTGCACCAAAGCTGATCGCCAGGCCGACAATGCCGAGCGACGCGATGATCGGGATGACGCTGACACCGATCACATCAAGCACGATGATCCAGCCGATACCGAAAATCAGTGCCAGCGCCACGCTTCGCAACAAGGCACCCATCGCGTCAGCCCACTGCCGCGAGCGGTCGGCGAGGCGACCCGACACGAATACACCGGGAAGATTGACGTGTGCCAGCCGGTCAGACGTGCGGCGAATGCCGCGGAGGGTCAGCCGATTGGTGAGAAACGCCAGGATGGTCACCGCGGTGATCTTTAATGGCGTGCCGACGAGCCATACCGTCGCCAGCACGATCCACACCAGACCCAGAAGCAGCAGGCCGCTGGTTGCTCGCCTCAGCAGGCAGTGGCGATAACGACCGAAGGTAGTCACAGAGGCGACTCGTCGTTGTGTCGCATTGATCGCACGGCGTTGTTCGGACATCGGGATACCTCCAATGATCTGGGTGGGCCATCCTTGCTGGTCCAGCCGGTCGGTATCTGCCAAGAGCGACGCAACCGACCAGGAGTCCCGCTGTCGCCCACATCATCGGACCGCTCGCTCCCGTTGGCTGACGCAGCAGTGGGGCCTCGGTGAGCGAGTCGCGTACTGTGGCCCGATGGGAAATGAAGTCACCACCGTCACCGATGCTGCCGATGAGACCGTGACCCACCAGCGCACGTGCCCGCTTTGTGAAGCCTGTTGCGGGCTCGAAATCACCACCAAGGCCGACCAGGTGGTGCGCATTCGCGGCGATATGAATGACCCATACTCCAAGGGCTTTATTTGTCCGAAGGGTTCCACGCTCAAGCAGCTGCACGAGGATCCCGACCGGCTCACGTCACCGCGCATTCGTACCAGAGATGGTTGGAAGGACGTGACCTGGGACGAGGCCTTTGCCGAGATCGAACGTCGGCTCGGTCCGATCGTCGATGCACATGGTCGCCAGGCGCTCGGCACGGTGCTTGGCAACCCGAACACCCACAACCTCGGTGGGCTGCTGTACGTCCGCCCGGTCATGACCGCGGTCGGGAGCACGAACGCGTTCTCGGCGTCGACCGTCGATCAGATGCCGAAGCACGTCAGCGCAGGTCTCATGTGGGGCCGGCCTGACCTATTTCCCCTTCCGGATCTCGACCGCACCGACTACATGTTGATGCTCGGTGCGAACCCGTACGTATCGAACGGCAGCCTGCTCACTGCACCGGACATGCCGAGTCGGCTCGAGGCGATTCGAGAACGAGGCAAGCTCGTCGTGGTGGACCCGCGCCGCACTAAAACTGCCGAGAACGCAACGGAGCATCTTGCGATCGTGCCCGGTACGGATTCGTACTGGCTGATGGCGCTCATCAACACACTCTTCGACGAAGGCCTGGTCGACATCGGCCGGCTTGAGCCTCACGTCAGCGGCGTGGATGAAGTTCGCGAGATGACCGCCTCGTACACCCCCGAGGTCGTCGCTGACCGGTGCGGTATCTCCGCTGAGACCACGCGGCGCATCGCCCGCGAACTCGCCGCAGCCCCAACGGCGACCGTCTACGGGCGAATGGGTGCCCACACTGTCGAATTCGGCACGATTGCCAGCTGGGCAACCGATGTGCTCAACGTGTTGACGGGCAACCTCGATGAGCCGGGCGGCATCATGTTCAACTGCGCGCCAACTCAGAACATGGCGCCGTCAACCCCCGGCGGCCGAGGCTTCAAGCTCGGACGCTGGGAGGGTCGAGCATCCGGTCGCCCCGAGGCAAAGGGAGAACTCCCGGCGGCAACGCTTGCCGAAGAGATCACCACACCGGGCGAAGGCGCTATCAAGGGCCTCTTCGTACTGGCGTGCAACCCGGTTCGATCGTTCCCGAACAGTGCCCGTATCGATGAGGCGATGCAGCAGCTGGACCTGTTGGTTGTGGTCGACCCGTATGTGACTGCCACGGGTCGGCATGCACATGTGATCCTGCCACCAACCTCGGCACTTGAGCGCAGTCACTATGACTTTGCGTTCGAGGCAAACATGATCCGTTCGTTCGCCAAGTACTCGCCGGCCGTCTTTGAAACAGATGCCCCGAGCGAAGAGCAGATCTTGAGCCGTCTCTCGCTCGTCATCGGGGGAAAGCCCATCGACACCGATCCGGTGATCGTTCACAACCAGCTGATGGAGCAGATTGTTGATGCCGAACTGGGGCGTGAATCATCACTGATTTACGGCCGCGACAAGACTGAAATCTTCAAGGGGTTGGCGGCGTGGGAATGGTCTGAGCAGATCATCGACTTCCGATTGCGTGTCGGGCAGTACGGCGATGCCTTCGGAGCGAACCCCGACGGGCTCACACTGCGCAAGCTGATCGATGAGCATCCGAGCGGCGCCGATTTCGGTCCGCTCGTTCCGAGGTTCCCCGACGCGATCAAGACGGTGTCGGGAACCGTCGAGTTGGCCCCGCAACCGATCGTTGATGACATGGTGCGCTTCGCAGCGCACTTCGATGCTGGGCTGTTGAGCAAGGGCGGTCAGGCAAGCGAACAGCTTGTGTTGATCGGGCGTCGCCACCTCAAGACCGTCAACTCCTGGATGCACAATCTGAACATCTTGATCAAAGGCAAGACCGACTGCACCCTGCAGGTTCACCCCGATGACGCGAGCCGGCTCGGTTTGATCGACGGAGGTTTGGCGAGCGTTCGATCACGAGTCGGCACCGTCGTGGCGCCGGTCGAGATCACCGATGAAGTGATGCCCGGTGTCGTGTGCCTGCCACACGGTTGGGGCTACGACGAAGACGGCATTGAGATGCAGACGGCCAAGACCAAGCCCGGCGTCAACTCAAACGTGCTCACCGACGATGCGACGCTCGACGATCTGTCGGGCAACGCCACGCTCAATGGCATTCCGGTCCAGGTCACCGCCGCCTGACCCGGGCTGCTCGGCGGACCATCGAAGTGCGAAATGAGTAAGCTGCGGGCAAGCTCATGATGATGGTCGCAGCAAGAATCCTGGCATGTCGTGGGAATGCCGCGACCTCATCGGGTGTGCCGGGGAGTCGATGAGGTCGCGGTGCGCTCGATGAGTTCTGCTGACGGACGACGCTCTTTGAGCGTCGTCATCCCGGTGCGTGACGGTGCAGCCACCATTGCTGAACAGCTTGAGGCGCTTGCCGGTCAGGCAGCGGATTGCGTCGAGATCGTGGTGGTTGACAATGGGTCCGTCGATGAGACTCTTGTCGTGGTCCAAAAATTCATGGATCGGATCCCCAACCTGCGAATCGTCGATGGGGCAGGCGTGATCGGACTCTGCAACGTACGCAGCTATGCGGCGGAGTCCGCTGTTGGTGACCTCGCTTGCTGCGACGCTGATGACGTTGTTGCGCCAGGCTGGATACGCGCAATGTCCGCAGCGCTCGACGATTACGACATTGTGGGGGGAACCATCGAGGAAGGGCTCCTCAATCCGCCCGGAGCGCGTCCGAGGACGGGGCAGGGAACCGATCTCCCGATGGGGTGCGGCTACCTCCCGTTTGCCACCGGTGCGAACTTCGCTGTGCGGCGAGAGGTCATCGATCATCTGGGCGGCTGGAGCCCTCGATACGTCCGGAGTGGTGAGGACGTCGACTTCAGCTGGAGGGCACAGCTTGCGGGCTACCGGATCGGCTTTGCCCCGGCTGCGGTTGTCCATTATCGGCACCGACGCTCCGGGAGCGCTACGCGGCGACAGAACATCGGATACGGATACGCGCATGCGGTACTTCACAGCGACTTCCGTTCCCGCGGTCTCAAACGCGGGTCGGTGCTCCAAGTGCTCCTTCCGTGGGCGAAGGTCGCTGCACGTGTGCCCATTGCACTCGTTCGCCCAGAACGCCGATTGGGCTGGCAGGCAGCGGTGGGCTTTTCGTGGGGCAAGGTCATCGGCATGTTCGCCGAGCGAGCGTGGCCCTACTCGTGCCCGTAGGAACAGATTGTTCGCGACAGTTTCGACGTGGAGTCATGGGTGGACGCGCCTGATCACCATGTTCGCCCGCAACGAGTGGTGCAGCGTTTTTCTGTCAGACTTGACGCCGACGGTCTTTTCGGCCGCCCAACCTGAGATGGAGGTTCAACGAGATGCACATCACGCCAAGTAACCAATCGTGCGGCGCGACCGTCAGCGATGTCGACGTCCGAGCCCTTACCGACGAATCCGTTGGAATGATTCGCTCGGCTTGGCTCGAACACAAGGTGCTGGCGTTCCCCGATCAGGAGCTTTCCGACGATGACCTCGAGGCGTTCACGTTGCGGTTCGGACCGTTTGGAGACGATCCGTTTTTCGCCTCCATCGAGGGTCATCCGCACATCGCGGCGATCAGTCGGCGAGCCGACGAGACCTCGAACTTGTTCGCGGAGAACTGGCATGCCGATTGGAGCTTCCAGGAATTTCCACCGGATGGGACCTGTCTTTATGGCAAAGTCATTCCTCCGGTCGGCGGCGACACGCTCTACACGAACCAGCAAGCAGCCCTTGAGGCAATGCCCGACGAACTCCGGTCACGGATCGCTGGCAAGGTCGGAATCCACTCTGCTGCGGGGAGTTACGCACCGGATGGGCTGTACGGACAAGACGACGGCGACGACCGCTCGATGCAGATCCGTCCAAGCGAGAACGCTTATGCCACACGGCCCCACTCGTTGACCCGTGTCCACCCCGAAACGGGTGCCGAGACGTTGTACTCGACGATCGGCTACATCATCGGGATCGAGGGCATGGACGACGATGCAGCGCGAGATCTGTTGGTCGACCTCCACCACTGGCAGATCCGTGAGGAGTTCCAGTACCGGCACCAATGGGCGCCGAACATGTTGACGATGTGGGACAACCGGTGTGTTCTCCACCGCGCAACCGGTGGGTACGACGGCCACGACCGTCTCTTGCACCGCACCACGGTCGGCTACAACGCGGATTTCGTCACGACCTGACACCCAGCGCGCGTTGCCATCGACGCGCGCCAGATCAGTAGTCCTCCCAACAGATAACCTTGGGTCCAGTTTCGGCTCTCCGGCCTCGGTATCTCATGGACGATTCGCCTCCGCAACCTGCGTCCACGACGCTGACACACCTGCCCGCCCTTGACGGGCTGCGCGGTGTCGCGATCATTCTGGTCGTCACCTACCACCTCCAACCCTCGATCCTGCCAGGTGGTTTCATCGGGGTTGACGTCTTCTTCGTGTTGTCGGGGTTCCTGATTTCGTCACTCTTGATTCGCGAGGGCGTATCAACCGGCGGCATCGACTTCGTCCGCTTCTTCGTGAGGCGCCTCCGTCGCCTCCTTC
>JBLFZD010000214.1:0-6248 GCA_047610085.1 Ilumatobacter sp.
AGACCCGACACCACGGAAAGACCCGACGCAGGGGAATACCCGACACCACGGAAATACCCGACGCAGGGGAATGCGCGTGGGTCAGACGCCGCGAAGGCCGGACGCGACGTTGGCGACGAACCACTCGTAGGTCGAGGCAATTCCGGCATCGAGGTCGATCGACGGCTCCCAACCCAGCGAGTTGAGCTTCGACGTGTCGAGGACCTTGCGTGGGGTGCCGTCCGGCTTGCTGGTGTCGAATTTCATTATGGCTTCGGGACAGACGGCATCTCGAATCTTCTCGGCGAGGTTCCGGATCGGTAGGTCGATGCCGGTGCCGACGTTGATGTGGCCGTCGTCGCTGTAGCGATCCATCAGAAAGACGCAGGCGTCGGCGAGATCATCGACGTGCAAGAACTCGCGCATTGGTGAACCGGTTCCCCAGACTTCGACCGAAGGGTCACTGGCCGACCGAGCGTCGTGGAACTTGCGGATCAGCGCCGGGAGGACATGGCTCGAGGTGAGGTCGAAGTTGTCGTTCGGACCGTACAGATTCGTCGGCATGGCCGAGATGAAGTCGCGACCGTATTGCTGGCGATATGCCTGACAGATCTTGATGCCCGCAATCTTCGCGATGGCATACGCCTCGTTGGTTGGTTCGAGTTGCCCGGTGAGGAGTTCGTCTTCGTTGATCGGCTGGTGTGCGTTGCGGGGATAGATGCACGACGAGCCGAGGTAGAGCAGCTTGGTGACGTCGGTTTCGTGGGCCGCGTGCACGACGGTGCCGTGAATCATCATGTTGTCGTAGATGAACTCAGCGGGTCGGGTGCTGTTGGCCATGATCCCACCAACGGTGCCGGCCACCAGGAAAACATGGTCGGGACGATTGGTGGCGAACCATGCCGATACATCGGCCTGATTGCGAAGGTCGAGTTCGGCACGGGTGGCGGTGACCACGTCGGTGAAACCGTCGCGATCAAGGCGCCGCATTATTGCCGAGCCGACGAGTCCGCCGTGTCCGGCCACAAAGACGCGTGAGTTGCGGTCGATTGGGTGCGCACTGGCGTGGTTCGGCGGGTCCACAGACATAGGCAACACGCTACTCGTCAGGAGTGTCAGCGTCTGGGCGGGTCAGGCGCGATATCGCGCCGCTTCGGCCAGGTACGCGATGCCGTCGTCGCACGTTGTGCGAAGTGGGCACCATCGGCATCCGAAACCGGGGCGGCGAATCGGCGGCCGTCCCTCCGAACCGAGTTCGACGACAGCGTTCAACCCATCGAGTGTCCGTCGCATGGCGGTTTCGAGCATGCGTTCGGACACGTCATCGGCGTGGGCTTCAGCTGCGTCGAGGTAGAACGTGGCCACCTTACGCGGGGGGACTTCACGCACCAGCGTTTCGAGCAAGGCATAGAAGGCGAGGTCGTGGCGATGCCGAGCATTGGGCCGGCCGGTCTTCAGGTCGATGATCACTTTGCGGCTTTCGCGCCCGTTTGGTCGGCCAAACAAGAGGTCGACTTTGCCAGCCAGCGTAATCGGCCCGGTGTTCGGCCATCGCACGGAAGCTTCGGTGATAGGTGCCCACTTCTTGGAGAGCGGCGGAAAGTTCTCGATGAACTGGGTAACCCGGACAACGGTCTGGCCGCGTACGTCGGCCTCATCGGCTGGCGAGAGCGAGTCGATCCAAATACCGATGCCGCGGTTCTCGTCGGCAAGACGTGACAGTGCCTCGTCCACCAGGTCGATTGGCGTGGTGTCGCCACGCCATGAGATTAGGAGCTCGATTGCGCGGTGGGCGATCGTGCCCTTTGCATTCGACGACGTCCACTCGAACTCGTCGGGGACGAGGTACTGCTCCTCGCAGTCGAGCACCGAGCTGACCTTGTGCTTCGACAGCCAGATTTCCTGGTCGACATCGAGTCGTGCGGCAAAGTGGTCGAGCGCTGCACGCATTTCGCCGCGAATGTCGCTGATAAATGCAGGGTCGAATTCGACGGGGTCACCGGAGCGACGAAGGACATCGAGGGTTCGTTGTTGGACGGGTGACAATCCCGGCACCTGCGACCCGTCGCTCACTCTGCGAACTGTAGGTGATTCGGGTGGATATCCTCGCCCCGTCTCTCCATGTCACCTACTACTGCACTGAACATCATTCTCGGCGTGCTCGTTGCGGGGCTCCTCGCAACCCTTCTGTATCTGGAGACCACCGAAATGGTCGTTCCTGCGACGACGACGACGACGGTGATCGAAACGACGACCACGACGACGACGGTCCCCGAAACGACCTCGACGACGACGGTCCCCGAGACCACGACCACAACAACCACGACCACCGTTGTGCCGACCACCGAGGTACCCGTCGCCCGGTTCTTCGTGGGCGTGCTTGTGGTGAACGGCACGACTGCGGGGGAGCGGTTGCCGCCAGTCATCAGCCGTCTGACCGACGCCGGGTATCTCGATGTGCGTGGAGTGGTCGGGGCTGTGCCGGCCCAGAAGACAACGTTGTATTACTCGGAATCATTCTTTGGTGAAGCGCAGATTGTGGCCATTGACCTTGGCTACGAGCGGACTGACGTCACGATTCTGCCGGTCTCCGAGGCGCCGCCCGTGTCGGGAGTTGGTGTTGCCAAGGTGATTGTTTACCTCGGTCCGGGAGCGTTTCCCGAGCTGCCGGCCGTGACCGAGCAATCATCTGATGACGGTGCCGAGGGCTGATTCGGCGAAGGTTTCTTCGACGCGAGTTGATCGGTAGAAACACGTGGGGCAGCGCGGCGGTGTGGAGCGGCCCCATTTCGTGGAGGGTCGGACGCTTGTCGGACGGCGTCATCACGTACCAGCGAGCAGGCGGCGACGATCGGGTAGCCCATCGCCGAGACTCTTCACGTGCCGGTGAGCAGCGCCCCGAGGATGAAGAAGCGGGCGGGATAGCGGCACAATGGGACCATGAAGGGTCGACAGCACGGAACAAAGAGCTGGCGTCGGCGTGTGCGATTGGTGCAGCGTGGCATGGTTGCAGCTCTTCAACAGCCGGCGCCGGTCAGCTGGAGTGTTGCTGAGCCTCGGCGCTCTGGTGACTTCGACAAGCAATCCATTGTGGTGACCGGAGCGGCCGGGCTCATCGGCAGCCACCTTGTTGACGCCTTTGTGGCTGCGGGAGCCTTCGTGCATGCGATCGACATCGACGAACAGGGCCTCGCCGACGCGCAAGGGAAACGTTCGGTGGCTGATGCTGCCCGCGTTCACGACCACGTGCTTGACCTTGCCGATCTCGATGCTGTCCAGGAGCTTGCCACGTCAATTTCTACAGTTGATGTGGTTGTGAACAATGCGGGGCACAACGACTGGGTGGCCGACATTGCCGAGATCACGCCGGAGTCGTTTCGACGGATGCTTGACGTCAATGTTGTTGGTCCGTCCACCCTCACCGCTGGGCTCGTGAAGCCGCTCGCTGCCGGGGGTGGTGGTGCTGTGGTGTTTGTGACGTCGATCCACAGCATGAGTTCATCCCGTTTCCCTCAGTACGGATCGGCGAAGGCGGCTCTCAGCAAATTGACGATTGATCTTGCTGCGGGACTCGCTCCGAAGGGAATCCGCGTGAATGCGGTCGCGCCGGGTTGGGTGGCCGACAGCGTGGGCGATCAAAATGTCCGATGGGCCCCGCGGCAGATTCTTGGTGCTTCAGCCATACCGGTGGAAGCGATTGGTCATGCGGTCATGTTCCTCGCGGATCGCTACCGGTCGCCGATGACAACTGGCCAAGAACTCGTTGTCGACGGCGGGGCCTTGTTGGCAACGCCTCACTGAGACGAGCGATTGATGCCGTTGAGCGCTTCGGCGGGGATCGGGCCGGGGCCGTAGGCGGTCTTGTGCGTCGAGGTCCAGATGGTGACTTGCTCGCCGGCGACCTCGTATCCCGAGCCGGTGTTCACCAGGGCAGTGTTTGCGTTGACGCCGATGAGGGTGCGTTTTTTGCCCACGGTCCGTCGCATCGCCGAGACAACCGCCGATGGGATCTCGTCGAAGTGCGGCACGATGTGCACACCGGGCCAGAGACCAAACCCTTGATGGCCCTGCGGAACTCCGGCGAAGATGTCGCCCTGGATCATGGCCCCAGCGCTACACCCGGCGAGAAGTCCGCCCCGTTCGACGACTCCGATGATGGACTGCCAGGCGAGGCTTCCGCTAAGGGTGTCGTAGAGATAGCTCGGTTTACCGCCAGAGAGGTACACGAAGTCGGCAATCGCAATGCGCTCGGCGAACTCGGGGTCGTTTGCGCTGCTTCGATCCCACACTCGGATGGGTTCAGCCTGGGCCCCCAGTGACGTGAAGTGGTCGACGCCGCGGTGCATCCAATCATCGATCATCCAGTCCCCTTCGCGCCCGGCGGCTGTCGGGAGGCAAACAACCCGTGGGTTCGGGCTGAGGAGGCCGAGGAGTTGGCGATCGACCTGGGTCATCGCCGGGAGGTACTCCCCGCTCCCTATGACCGCAAGCATGAGCTGTCTCCACTGGCGGGAACCGATGGCCAGGCGTCGTCGAGGGGTTCGTCGACTGCTGACGGGATGAGTGAATGGTGATTGATGATCGTCTGCATTCGCCTCTGACAGTAGAGGAGGTCATGAACTCTGAAGTACCCCTTCGCTTAGATGGTGTCCATGGAGTTCTCGTCCACCGTCGAATTCGCCCACGCGGCCAGGTTGCTCACCCGTGCCGCCGCGGCGCGAGGGCTGGTCGGGCCGAGCTTTCGGTGTCCGCCGCGGCTGGTCGGGATTAACCGGAGCATTCGGCGTCGGTCCCCGGGCGGGGATGCAGTGGTGTCGGTGCGGGTGCGGGGACGGCCGCGTGAAGCGGTGCTCGCCGACATGATTGAAGGTGTCATCGTTGCTAATGGACTCGTGGCGCCTGCGGCTGACCGGGCGCGCAACGAGTTGTGGGAGGTCATGGCAGCCGCTGAGGTCCGTCTCGTTTCCTAAAGAAAGGTCCGGGGTTCGGCGTCTCTCGGCCCCATTCCCGTACCCCGGCGTGCAGCACCGGTACCTCAGTGGAAGAGCGGGCTCCAGGTATCGTCGCTCCGTGAGGATTACTGAGCGGGTCGACAACGCAGTGCGGGCCATGGCTGAGCTCGCTGCTGGGGACGGGTCGCCGATGACGGCAGAGTCGATTGCGACGAGTCAAGGCATCTCGACGAAGTACCTGCACGACATTCTCCGTGATCTCAAGCGCGCTGAGCTGCTCCGCGCGAAGCGTGGACCGGACGGTGGATTTTCATTGTCGCGGCCAGCCGGGATGATCACCCTTGCCGACGTGTTTCGAGCGATCGACGGACCGCTCGCCGATGTGCACGATGAGAGCCTGCGGTCCCTGACGTATCTCCCGCCTGTCGAAGCGCTCCCCGACGTGTGGATGGCGGTTCGGGCGAGTCTGCGGCGCGTCCTTGAAACGGTCACACTGGTTGACCTTGTCAGCGGCAAGCTTCCTGTCGATGTCGCCGACCTCGCCAACGAGTACCGCACGGCGACGTACCCCCGTCGGAACCTGAGCTAACGCCCTATCGGCGTCACTCGAGTCGGGACGCCCGCCTCGTTCAGGAGATCGTGACGCGTTCCCACGCCCGTTCGTGGCCGTAGTACAGGAACATCTTGGCAACGGCCTCGACCCCGCCGATCGCCGCGCCCGTAGCGATATCACCCGTGACGAGCCAGGCGATGAGGAACGTCGTGGTGGTTGCAGTCACGCGCCACGAGAGTGTCTTGGCGAGACTCCGCTTTTTTGAGCTACTCGAAAGTGCGTTCGAGGGTCTTTGGTTGGCAGTGGCTGGATCTTGTTGCATATTGTCCACCGACATAGTAGACAATACAGACAATGATGACAACAGCGACGGAAAGTATCGGATCTCCGGCCCGATTGACGCACCTCCAGCGACTCGAAGCCGAAGCGATCCAAATCATGCGCGAAGCGGTGTCGGAGTCGGATCGGCCAGCGATGCTCTACTCGATCGGCAAAGACAGCTCGGTCATGTTGCATCTGGCACGCAAGGCGTTCTTCCCGAGCATTCCGCCGTTTCCGCTGGTGCACATCGACACCACGTGGAAGTTCAACGCCATGTACGGCTTCCGTGATCGCACGGCTGCCGAGATTGGTATGGACCTCATTGTCCATAAGAACCCCGAGTGTGTGGAGAAGGGGATCAACCCGTTTGACCACGGCTCGGCAATGCACACCGACATGTGGAAGACCCAAGGCCTCAAGCAGGTCATCGACCTCAACAAGTT
>JBLFZD010000215.1:0-6230 GCA_047610085.1 Ilumatobacter sp.
TGAAGGGAAGCAGCGGCGCCGTAAGTCGTGTGATCATCGACAACACGGTGTGCAACGTGTCGACAGCCTCCTGGTCGCCTTCCCAGAAACGGCTTCGGCTGCGTCGCACGTACCAGTTCGTGAGCACGTCGAGGTAGGACCGGACGTGCTGGCACGCGCCGAACAGGTCGTACGCGTCCATCGAGGCGGTCATATCGGCAACGAGGTCGCGGGTCTTGGCCAGGATGTAGCGGTCCAGCACGTTGCTCGAGTCGGTACGTACCGAGCCGACTTTGTCGCCAGCGTTGGCATACAGCGTCAGGAAGTACCAGGAGTTCCACAACGGCAGCAGGATTTGGCGGACCGTTTCGCGCATTCCACCTTCGGTCACCATGCCGTCACCACCACGCAAAATCGCCGAGCTGAGCAGGTGCCAGCGCATGGCGTCGGCACCGTGAGCGTCGAACATCTCTTGAGGGTCGGGATAGTTGTTGAGGCTCTTCGACATCTTGGCGCCGTCGTCGCCGAGCACGATGCCGTGACTCACACAGTTCGAGAACGCTGGGCGATCGAACAGCGCCGTGGCCAACACGTGGAGCGTGTAGAACCAACCTCGCGTTTGGCCGATGTACTCGACGATGAAGTCGCCCGGGTTGTGGTGCTCGAACCACTCCTGATTTTCAAATGGGTAGTGCACCTGGGCAAAGGGCATCGAACCCGACTCGAACCAACAATCGAGCACTTCAGGAACACGTCGCATCATCGATTGCCCCGACGGGTCGTCAGGATTGGGTCGAACCAGGTCGTCGATCTGAGGGCGGTGCAGGTCGGTGACGGTTGTACCGAAGTCGGCCTGCAGCTGCTCGATCGATCCGTACACATCGAGGCGAGGGAAATCTGGGTTGTCAGAGCGCCACACGGGGATCGGCGAACCCCAGAATCGGTTGCGGCTGATCGCCCAGTCCCGTGCGTTCTCAATCCACTTGCCGAAGCTGCCCTCCTTAATGTGAGCTGGTTGCCAAGTGATGTCCTGGTTCAATTCCACCATTCGGTCACGAAAGGCCGTCACCTGGACAAACCACGACGAGATCGCTCGGTAGACCAGGGGCTCGGCACAACGCCAGCAGTGTGGGTACGAGTGGTCGTACGTAGCGTGACGAACAACGACGCCACGTTCCTTCAGTTCAGCAATGATCGCCTTATTGGCTTCGAACACGTGCTGACCAACATAGGGACCGATCTCGGCGGTGTATTGGCCATGCTCGTCCATCGGGCACAGCGTGGGAATGCCGGCCAGGTTGCAGATGATCTGATCGTCTTCGCCAAAACCTGGCGCCATGTGCACGATGCCGGTGCCATCTTCGGTCGATACGAAGTCCGCGCCGAGTACTTGCCAAGCGTTCTGGGTGCCATGTAGTTCGGTGTCGGTAAAGAAGTCGTACAACGGCCTGTATCGACGCCCCATCAGGTCCGAGCCCTTGAGCGTGTCAACGTGCTCGGCCTCGCCGAACTCTGCCTCATGATTGGCAACGAGGGCCTCGGCCATGATGTAGCGCTCGCCGCCCTGCTCAAGCACGGCGTAGTCGATATCTGGGCCAACGGCGAGCGCAAGGTTCGACGGAAGCGTCCACGGTGTGGTGGTCCAAGCAACCATGTGCTCGCCCGAATCGAGCGTGAACTGCACGGTGAGTGCGGGGTCCTGGCGGTCTTTGTATGTGTCGTCCATCCGGGTTTCGGTGTTCGACAGCGGCGTTTCACAGCGCCAGCAGTAGGCCAGCACTCGGAAACCCTCGTACACAAGACCCTTGTCGTACAGCGTCTTGAACGCCCACATAACGCTCTCCATGTACGAGAGGTCGAGCGTCTTGTAATCGTTGTCAAAGTCGACCCAACGCCCTTGGCGGGTGACGTACTCCTCCCAGTCGGAGGTGAACTGGAGCACGCTGGTGCGACATGCGTCGTTGAATTTGTCGATACCAAATTCCGCGATCTCGGGGTGACCTGAAATGCCGAGTTCCTGTTCGGCTTTTACCTCAGCGGGCAGTCCGTGGCAGTCCCAGCCAAAACGTCGCTCGACACGCTTACCGAGCATTGTTTGGTACCGCGGGATCGCGTCTTTCACATACCCGGTCAGCAGATGGCCGTAGTGCGGGAGGCCATTGGCAAAAGGAGGTCCGTCGTAGAAAACAAATTCGTTATCTCCGTCAGTTCCTGCGTCACGTTGATCGATCGATGCCTGGAATGCTCCGGTGCGCTCCCAGCGCTCGAGAATCGTCTGTTCGAGAGCGGGAAAGTCAGGCTGTTGATCGACATCGGGGTATGGCATCCCCGGGAGGCTACTGCCGCATCACGCAACGTTGGGATGCAACGCGACCCGGACGCTGGTGACACGCTGAGCACCGACCACACGTGTTCTCACGCCACGCTCAATTGTGCCAAACCTTCCAGCGATCGATCGGTGGTTCGATTTTTCGTCAGCACCGACGCCTAAACGTGTCGTTTGTGCGGACCTAAAACGGCTTTCGCCCCCTGCTCAGTCGCCGGCGATGTCGGTCTGAATGCGGAGTTGCTCGGTTCCACCATCGTCGCTCGCTGGCGCTGAGATCTCGTCGCGCACCTCGTTATCGAGGTCGAGGTGGGGCAAAAGTTCTTCATCGATCGACGTGGCGTCGTTGGACGCTGACATCAGCGGGCGCCGGACCTCACCCATCCCACCCGGGACTCGTTCGGTGAGGTCCAGTAGACCTGTGGCGGCTTCACGCAAACGTGAGCGTTCGTCAGCCAGATGACGTTCGAGGTGATCGACGTCCCCTTCGAGGAAGTCGCGTCGGGCCTTGAGCGAGTTGACCTCCGTTTCGACGCTGATCCGCTCGGCGTCACCTGCTCGACGCGCTTCTTCACGCGCTTCGTCAAGCAGACGAACCGAGTTCTGACGCGAGGACTCGAGGGTTTTGGCTACTTCCTCACCGGCTTCGAGCGAGATGCGCTCGGCCTCTGCTTCGGCCTCCGCAACCGTCGTGTCGGCAGTGCGCTGGGCGAGCAACAACGTGCGACTGATGGTTTCGACCTCATCGACCGAGGCGGTGAACTCGGCAGCAGCAGACGACGTGGCAACAACAGCTTGCGCCTTCGTGACGGGTTCACTCGTTGCGCCCGGTGCCGAGGCAGCACCTTCGGATATCTCCTGCAGACGGGCAACAGCAGCGCGTGCCCGCGCTTCCATCGCCGTGGCTTGATTTTGGGCCCGTTCGAGCTCGGTTGCGACCTCGGTGAGGAACTCACGGACCTCGTCGGGGTCCAAGCCGCCTCGCTTGAGGGTCTTAAATTCTGCTGTACGAACCCTTTGTGGGCTGATGTCCATCTGATTCTCCGGTCAGTCGTTGTAATCGTCGTAGCGCGGCGCCCCTGCGGGCGGCGGCTTGAGGAGATAGACGCCTGTGGCGACCTTCTCCATCGTCCCGTCAAGGGCGTAACAGATACCGCTGCCGAAATCGATGAGTCGACGGGCAACATCGCGTTCGGTTCCCTCCAGGTTCATGATCACCGACGTTCCGCTCTTAAAAGCGTCAGCGACTTCTTGGGCCTGGTCGAATCGACGTGGGCGAACGGTATGGGGTTCCATGGCGCCTCCCGGGATGCTCCGGAGTTGTGGTGGCTGCGGCTCGTCAGTGTTCGGACGGACCTGTACGCCCGAATCATTGCCTCGGTTCGAGGCTGATGGCGATTGCTGGGATTGGGCCGGCCGCCGCGAGGCGGACGACGCATCAAAGTCTCGAGATGGAAAACTCGGCCGAGGTGCAACAGTTCGCACGGTCGGCTCGCCTTCGGGTTCCCATCCGCCACGGCCATTGCGGCCCTGTTGCGGTTCGGGTTCACGAGGCGCACGCTGCTGCCGGGTAGGTGGTTCCTGCCCGTGTTCGTCGTCGTAGTCGTCGTAGGCATCGTCGGGACCAAGACCCAGGTAGTCCATGGTCTTCTTCCAGAATGACATGTATTCCTCCTGAGCGTCGGAGGTTAGCCGCGCTCATTGCGTTCGTGGTGGACGGGGGGTGGGACGGGCGCCGAACAACGCCGATCCGATTCGAATGTTGGTGGTGCCACACTCCACAGCGACCTCAAGGTCAGCAGTCATTCCCATCGAGGCAACCTCGAGCCCAAGTTGATCGACGAGGGCTCTGACCGCTCGAAATCCGGGGGCTGCCGCTGCGGGTTCCTGGCCGGTGGGCCCGACCGTCAAGAGGCCAAGCACCGCCAATCCGTGCTGCTGACAATGCGCCATCAACGAAGGGACATCGTCGAGCTCACAGCCGCCCTTCTGCTGCTCCAAAGTGGAGTTCACCTGAATCAGCACCGAACCGCCCGGGTCGCGCTTAGCGATTTCGGTCGCGATGCTCGGCCGGTCGACGGTGCACCATCGATCGACCAGACCGGCGAGGTGGCGCACCTTGTTCGACTGGAGCTGGCCGATGAAGTCGACACGCGGGCGACGATCCACCTCAAACGCCTCGATCACCTCGCGCTTCGTCAATAGATCTTGCGCATAGTTCTCGCCAATTGCCCGACAACCGGCCTCGACCGCGTCGACAACGACCAATGGCGAGAAGGTCTTGGTGACGGCGGTGATCTCGATGTCGTGAGTCCACCGCCGTTCGACCGAGTCAATCCGCTTGCGTATCGCCGCGAGCGAATCGGCGATCATGCGTTCTCCCGGTAGACGACCACCGCGTGGCGTCCCCGGTCCTGGCGTGCGCGGTGAGAAAACCATCGGTCGTCGCACCCGGTGCACGGGCCCGATGCGTCCAGGTCAATACCGTGCCGGCCCAAGGCGGCGCTGATTCCCGATGGAACGTCAAGCGCCGGTTTCCCCTTCGACGTCATCGCCGCGACAGCGTCAACGTCAACACCCAACCCGTCCGCAACGGTCTGAAGATCAGCATTGCCAAATTCGTAGCAACAGGGATGGATCACCGGTCCGAGGACAGCGGCAGCCACCACCCCACCGTTTTGGGTCGCAGCGTGGATCGCTATATCGACGACGCCTGCGGCCAGACCCCGCCAGCCGCCATGTGCAGCCACGAGGGTGCCGTCGGATGAAACCAGTACTAACGGCGCACAGTCAGCCGCCCAGACGGCGATGTGGGTCGCCTCGGCGGTACTCACGAGCACATCGCCTGTCGTGCCGTCACCGGCCTGAACAACATCTGTGCCGTGCACGTGATCAATCATCGTCCATGTCCGACCCGATGCGGCCACTTGCCGACGCTCCAAGACGTCGGTCGCGACGCGTATAGGGTGCATATCTCCATCGATTCGATCGGTCGCAAGCACGCGAACCCGCCGCCCGGAGACGACGGTGTCGAGCAGCGGGTGAGTCACCCGCTCAACTCACTTGAGGAACGAGGGGACGTCGAAGTCGTCGTCGTCATCAGCGAGCGGGTCAGCGTCACCGACGTCACCGAACAATTCGGTGATCCGTGTCGGCGACGTTCGGGGCTGCGTGTCGGAAGCGCCCGACAAGCCACTGATCGGGTTCGAGAGCGGACTTGTTCCGGTGCCATCGGAGCGATCGAAACCGGCAGAAATAACGGTGACGCGAACCTCATCGCCCATCTCGTCGTCGATGACGGTGCCGAAGATGATGAGTGCATCTTGATGTGCCACGCCATGGATGATCTCGGCAGCAGCGTTCATTTCGAAGAGACCCATGCTCGATGGACCCGTGATGTTCAACAGCACGCCGCGGGCGCCATCGATTGCCGACTCGAGCAGTGGACTCGAGATCGCGGCCTTGGCAGCCGAGACAGCTCGCTCGTCGCCGCTGGCCTGACCGATACCCATGAGGGCGGTTCCAGCGTCTTTCAGAACGGCCTTTACGTCGGCGAAATCGGTGTTGATCAGACCCGGCGTGGTGATGAGGCCGGTAATGCCGGAGACGCCCTGCAGGAGGACTTCGTCAGCCATTTTGAAGGCATTGAGCACGCTGGTCTTGTCGTTGGCAACGGTGAGCAAGCGATCATTCGGGATAACGATCAGCGTGTCGACCTTCTCCTTCAACTTCTGCACACCATTGTCGGCCTGAACCGAGCGACGACGTCCCTCAAATGAGAACGGGCGCGTCACGACACCAATAGTGAGTGCTCCTGCCTCACGAGACAGTTCAGCGATGACGGGCGCAGCACCGGTGCCGGTGCCGCCACCTTCGCCAGCGGTGATGAAGACCATGTCTGCACCGCGGACCATTTCTTCGATCT
>JBLFZD010000216.1:0-6202 GCA_047610085.1 Ilumatobacter sp.
AGGGCAATGCTGTCAAGGAAGTGCAGCAGGCACTCATCGATTCCGGCGTGGTTGTTCGGGGCGGCGCCGATGGGGCATTCGGCAATGCAACCAAGACTGCATTGATCGCATATCAGAATTCTGTTGGCGTGACCGCTGACGGCACCGTGAATCAAGCCACGATCGACAAGCTTGGCTTGAGCCCCGTGCCGCTGGTGGACAACGCTCCAGTGATTCAAGAGGTTCCCCCTGTGGGGTCAAGCAACCCGTACGTCGGGCTCGCCGTTGGCGCCCGAGGCGAATTGGTGACCGAACTACAGAAGGCGCTCCAGGGCACCGGCCTGGTCGTGCGCGGTGGCGCCGACGGCGTCTTTGGAGGTGCCACGAAGTCAGCGTTGCAAGCGTTCCAGAGCGTCAACGGGATGTCGCAGACCGGCATCGTGACCGAGCGTGGTGCAGCGATCCTGGCGCTTGGTTCAAATACCGGTGACGCCTCGGGGGTCGCCAACCCCAACTCTGGGGTGGTCACCCTCGACAGGTTCCCTGTTCAGGGACCATGTTTCTTCGGTGATACGTGGCATGCGCCTCGGGGCGGCGGCCGCCAGCACGAAGGCGTTGACGTCATTGCTGACGAGGGCAAATTGCTCTATGCCGTGGTCGACGGCGAAATCACGAAGCAGTACTGGGATCACCCCGGCGCGCTGGCTGGCAACGGCTTGCGGGTCGAGCAGCCCAATGGCACATACTTCATTTACCTGCACCTCTCGGACTTCGCTCCGGGAATTGAAGTCGGCACGAAGGTGAAGGCGGGCGATGTCATCGGCTTCATTGGGAACACCGGCTCAAGTTCCACCGCCCACTTGCACTTCGAAATACACCCGAACGGTGGCAGCGCCATTAACCCGTACCCCTACATCAAGGCGATCGACGGCTGTAGCAACACCGCAGCGCAACACCAGTCCAGCTTGAGCTGACCCCGCCCGCCCGAGTCTCGGTTGGCCAGCTGATCTTGGGTGTGATTCCGGTTTCAGCAGCTCAGATCCGGCGGCAATCCACGGTGCAGGGGTAGATGGCTCTCACCCGGTCGTGAAACACTTCTCCTATGGCGACCGGCGACTGGTACTGGGACATCGACCGACAGGTTGCTGTCCGTTTGGACAACACGGGACGACACGATCTGTTGATTGGGCCCTACACCTCGCAGTCGGAAGCGGAAATTTGGATGCCCTCGACGACGTGGGCGAATCGGCCGAACACCGGTGGTGACGGCGATTGGGTCGACGTCAACTCTGCCTACGACTGACCTTGAATGGGGTTCAGCTTCCAATGCTCGCAGAGGACGAAGTTCGGACGGGCTGAGCGGTCCCCCAGTGGGAACGGTGCAGCGGGCAGGGAGAATCGGCAGCGGCGTCACTTGCCTGCGTCGCTGAATCGGCTGACCTGGCATGATCGACCGATGCCGAGCTTCATGATCGATCAGCCGCTTCGATTCGGGATCTTCCTCCCACCAATGCATAAGACCGGGGTGAACCCCACGCTCGCCATGCATCGTGACCTCGAGTTGGTCGACCATCTCGACCGTTTGGGCTACGATGAAGCATGGATCGGTGAACATCACTCCGCCGGTTCGGAACTCATCGCGAGCCCCGAAGTGTTCATCGCTGCCGCATCGCAGCGCACGACTCACATCAAGCTCGGAACGGGAGTGAACTCGCTCCCCTACCATCACCCGCTCATCCTCGCCGATCGCATCGTCCAACTCGACCACCTCACGCGAGGTCGAATGATGTTTGGTGCTGGCCCCGGCCAACTCACATCCGACGCTGCCATGCTCGGCATTGCGCCGAACGAGCAGCGTCCACGGATGCACGAAGCGTTCGACGTGATGATGCGACTCTTTCAAGGCGAAGTCGTGACGAAACACACCGACTGGTTCATTTGCGAAGAAGCCGTGCTCCAAATGCGCCCGTACTCAAATTTTGACACCGCCCTTGTGTCATCGATGTCGCCGTCCGGCTCGAAGCTTGCTGGTCGCTATGGCTCGGGTCTCATCTCTGTCGCCGCCACCGAGCCAGCCGGTTTCGGAGTACTCGACTACAACTACAACGTCTGGCAAGAAGAAGCAGCGATCAACGGCCACACCGCTGACCGAGCCGACTGGCGCTTGATGGGCCCGATGCACATCGCCGAAACCGAGGCGCAAGCTCGCGAGAACTGCAAGTACGGGCTGCAATGGGTCTTTGACTATCTCTCTCACATTTTGCCGATGGGCGACCCGAACGATCCGCCGCCGCCGTCTGACTACAACGAATTCGTCGACTTCCTCAACGAATCGGGCCGCATGGTGATCGGTACGCCCGAAATGGCGGTCAAACAGATCGAACGCTTGCAGAAAAAGACAGGTGGATTTGGCTGCTACATGATGATGGGCGCCGACTTCGCTCCGTGGCAGGCAACCAAGGACAGCTACGAGTTGTTTGCCTATGAGGTGATGCCCCACTTCACGGGGCAGGTTGCACCGGTGCAAGCGAGCTACGACACGATCATTAATGCGGGAACACGCTGGGCCGATGCCACGCTCGGCGCACAACTGACCGAGATTGGTAAGTACGAAGAAGAGCGTGCTGCCCGCTGACGCCAGCCGGACTACGCTACGAATCACAATCGAAACGCCAATGTCTTCAATCGGGAGAGTCGACCTCGAGTCGGCGCCGAAGGAGCAACCACCCCGGAATCTCTCAGGCACCCGGACCGGTTGAAGCAGGCACGCTGGAAAGAGGTCGACCTTGAGTCGTCCCGCCGACGGGGATTAAACTCTCAGGCACATTTGACAGCGGGGGCCCGACTTACCGTCCCATGGAGGACCCGTGCCCACTCCCCTGTCCGAACTTTTTGAGCCTGATGAATTTGCCCGGCGCCACATTGGCCCCTCGGTATCCGACATGGCGCACATGCTGTCGATGCTCGGTGTGGAAAGCGCCGACAGCCTCCTCGCCCAGACTGTTCCAAACTCGATCCGCTCGACCGATCCGCTCGACCTCGCAGCGGGTGTGCCTGAACACATCGCTATCGAACGGCTCCGCTCTATTGCTGCGGAAAACACGATCGTCACCAGCCTGATTGGGATGGGCTATCACGGCACGATCACCCCGCCCGTGATTGCCCGCAACGTGCTCGAGAACCCCGCTTGGTATACGGCGTACACGCCATACCAGCCCGAAATCAGCCAGGGCCGGCTCGAAGCGATCCTCAACTTCCAGACCCTCGTCACCGAACTCACCGGTCTCGAAGTCGCCAACGCCTCGCTCCTCGATGAAGCCACCGCAGCGGCCGAGGCAATGACGATGGCCCGTCGTCAGTCGAAGGCCAAGACCCAGCGGTTCTTTGTGCATCACGACACGCATCCACAGACACTGACGGTGCTCCGCACGCGCGCCGAGCCGGTCGGCGTGGAACTCGTGATTGGCGATGTCGACCTTCTGGGTACTGACGCACCCGAGGGCGGCGCGGTGTTCGGCGCGTTGTTCAGCTTGCCGACGTCGAGCGGAGCGGTCATTGACTGGTCGGCAGCGATCCAAGATGTGCACGACGTCGGCGGCGTTGCGGCAGTGATCACCGACCCGCTCGCCTGCGTGCTCGCCACTCCCCCGGGCCAACTGGGCGCCGACATCGCGATTGGCTCAGCGCAGCGTTTCGGCGTGCCGATGGGCTTTGGCGGCCCGCATGCTGCCTTCGTGGCGGCACGCGAGAAGTCGGCCCGGTCCATGCCCGGCCGGATCGTCGGTGTGAGCGTCGATACGCAAGGCCGCCCAGCGCTCCGCCTTGCCCTCCAGACCCGCGAGCAGCACATTCGCCGCGAGAAGGCCACGTCAAACATCTGCACCGCACAAGTGCTTCTTGCCAATATCGCCGGGTTGTACGCCGCCTGGCACGGACGTGATGGCCTCACCCGCATTGCCGAGCGGGTGCAACGGCTCACATCGATCGCCGCAGCGGGTCTTACTGATGGGGGGCTGATGATCCGCAACTCGACCTGGTTCGACACGCTGACTATTGATTTAGCGTCAGGTGATGCTGCTCAGGCGGCGGTCGACGCAGCGTTGGCCGCAGGGTTCAACATCCGCCGGGTCAGCGATGCATCGGTTGGGATCACGTTTGATGAGACCAGCACGCTCGAAACCGTGACGGCGATTGTGTCGAGCCTTGGTGGTGTTGCAGTGGTCGACCATGACGCCGTTGCCGATGGGTTGGCTTCAGCGAGCCGTCGTACCGACGAATTCATGACCCAATCCGTGTTCGATCGGTACCACTCCGAGCATGAGATGCTGCGATACCTGCGCCGCTTGAGCGACAAGGACCTCGCACTCGATCGGACCATGATCCCCCTGGGGTCATGCACCATGAAGCTCAACGCAACGAGCGAAATGCTGCCGATCACCTGGCCGGAGTTCTCCGACATGCATCCGTTCGCACCAAGCGACCAGGCGGCCGGTTATCTCCACATGATCGCCGATCTCGAAGACCGCCTCGCCACGATCACCGGCTACGCGGCCGTTAGCGTGCAGCCCAACGCCGGGAGCCAAGGTGAGTTCGCAGGACTGCTCGCTATTCGGAGCTACCACCGTGCCAACGGTGACGAACAGCGCACGATCTGCCTGATCCCGTCGAGCGCGCACGGGACCAACGCAGCGAGTGCAGTGATGGCTGGCCTCGATGTCGTCGTCGTCGCCTGCGATGAAGGGGGCAATGTCGACCTCGGAGATGTTCGAGCCAAGATCGATGAGTACGGCGACCGTATTGGTGCACTGATGATCACTTACCCGTCCACGCATGGCGTGTTTGAGGCCGAGGTCACCGACATCTGTGCAGCCGTACATGACGCTGGCGGCCAGGTGTACGTCGATGGTGCGAATTTGAACGCACTCGTCGGCCTCGCCCGGCCCGGTCGCTTCGGCGCCGATGTGAGCCACCTCAACTTGCATAAGACGTTCTGTATTCCGCACGGTGGCGGAGGACCCGGGGTGGGGCCGATCGGCGTGGGTGAGCACCTGATTCCGTTCCTGCCCGGCCACCCGCTCGATCAAGACGCTGCGGTCGGAGCCGTGTCTGCTGCTCCCTTCGGTTCAGCTGGCATCCTGCCGATTCCGTGGATGTACCTCGAAATGATGGGTTCGGCCGGCCTGACCGCTGCAACGACGACGGCGATTGTTTCCGCCAATTACATCGCCGACCGCCTCGACGAGCACTTTCCCGTGCTCTACCGAGGGGCCAACGGACGCGTCGCTCACGAGTGCATCATCGACTTGCGCACGATCACTAAAGAGACGGGCGTGTCGATTGACGACGTCGCGAAGCGCCTCATGGACTACGGCTTCCACGCGCCGACGATGAGCTTCCCGGTTGCGGGCACGCTGATGATCGAGCCGACCGAGTCAGAGACGCTTCGCGAGATTGACCGGTTCATCGATGCAATGGTTGCCATCCGTGGCGAGATCTCACGCGTCGAGTCCGGCGAATGGGCCGCTGATGACAATCCGCTTCGCCACGCCCCACATACTGCAGAGGACCTTCTCGGTAACTGGGGCCGGCCGTATACCCGTGAGGTCGGCGCCTTTCCCGTGCCCGGCGTTCGTGGAGCGAAGTACTTCCCGCCGGTGTCACGTATCGATGGCGTCGCTGGCGACCGCAATCTGGTTTGTAGCTGCGAACCCCTCGAAGCGCTCGCGATGGCATCGTCGACCTGATGGATTGGCGCTTTGGTTTGAGCCGGCGCACGGGGGCATCCCCGTCCGTGTCGGCTGGCTCAAACCTGAGACCGATTCGGGGGCTTCCCTTCGCGTACGGCTCGGCCAGTAGATTGGTGTGATGGCCGATACCGATCCGTTGTCGCAGATGTTTAACTTGTTCGCTGCGCCCCTTGCGGGTGCTGTGCAGTCGTTTGACCAGTTCCGCAAAGGCGTCGATCAGTTTCAGCGAGGTGTCGAGAACTTCAATCGGACGATGGAGACGCTGAACGAAACCGCACAGCGGATCAATGTGCTCCTCGCCGAGGTGGAAGAGCCACTGCGCGCTGCGGTGCCGCAGGTGACCCGGAGCGTGAAGGCAGCAGACGACATGATGCGGGTCGTTGCCGGGCCGGCGATGGCGGTTGCGCCTGGTCTTCAAATTCTTGCCGAAACACTCAATAACCCGGCGTTTAAGCAGATGCCGCAACAGATTTCGC
>JBLFZD010000217.1:0-6196 GCA_047610085.1 Ilumatobacter sp.
ACTTACAAGTACTTGACCTCTCGGACCTGGATCACCTCGACCTGATTGCTGCCACGCTCGCCTGACTGCGAGGCGGGTCAGCGAGTCGAGAGGCAACCGGGTTCTGGCGCTCAAACGTCGGCGATGACCCCTCGGTTGAGGTCGAAGGACCCAGGTAGGAGGCCAGCCGTTCCAGCGGGGTGCCAGGCCACGTGTGCAGACCGTCGGCAACCACGATCAACTCGGTACACGGAACACGACTTTGGCCGGATCGCAGCTGCGTGATCGGGGTGAGGGGGACCGGGGCTTCGACGGCCGAACACCGCGCGCAGCAGCAACATGCTCGAACCAGATTGCTTGAGGGAGGAGTCCGTTCCCACCGTCGACCGCAGGGATCCCCATCACTGCGGATCGAACGGTTCCGTCGAGGCGAGGGTCACAGAGAGCACTGAGGGCCAACCCTGCGCCGTTCGACTCGCCGGTGGTTGCGATGTGGTTGCGATGTGGTTGCGATGTGTTCATCCGGTGGCGACGAGGAGGTCGATCATGTCGCTGAGTGCAGCGACGCCGTCGACTCCAGCGACTGCGAACGCCGATGCGCCGGTGCTCCACCCAAATCCGCTGGGTCGAACCTGGGTGCCCTCGGGATAGGCAACCGTGATGCCGGCGGTGTTTGCGGCGGTGGTCATGTCGGAGACCCGTTCGATGCCGGTGGGTGTGCCCGTGCATCACGATGATGGTGAGGTCGTCACCTGGAGCAGCGCCAATCCACCGCAGACGGAGCGCCGCGTCGGCCGGGTCAGGCCAGGTGCACATGGCGAAAGTGTCGAGCGCTGCCGGGTCATTACGGATCGCTTCGGGCTGAGCGTTCACGCCCTGCCAGGTGGTGATCAGCCCGCCACCCTGTTGGTCGATCGTGTCCGTTTCGGTGTTGGCCGCCCAGTTCAAGCAGTAGAGGCTCGTTCGTGACCCGCCGAATTCCACAGCCACCGACACGATGAGCAGCTCGTCGACGGACGGGCCATTTTGGCGAGCATCGAGCAGCATCAACGACACCCGGTCGGTGTTGCCGTAACCAGCGATGAAGTCGGCGTCGGAGGTGTTCGTCAGGCCCGAGTCGATCAGTCGGGCTTCGGGCCAGCGTTCCAGCGCGAGGGCGTCACTGAAGCTCTGAGCGAGTCGGAACGACTCCTCGACCTCGAAGAACCACAGACCGCTGGGCTGCTGGGTTGCAAGTACTTGAGGGCTCCCCGGCGCATCGATCGGGCCAGGCTCAGGTGGTGCCGGCGGAATCGCAGCGGGGTCGGGAGGAACCGTGGTGGTCGGAGCAACCGTGGCCGTTGGCGTTGCTCGAGAGGTGGTGCCTGCATCGATTGTCGTGTGTCCCTGTTCGGTCGGCGGAGCCTGCGAGGTCGCGATGTCGTCGGTGTCGTTTGGTCCGCGCATCACGAGCAGGACGCCGATCAGCGTGATCAGCACCGTCGCGACGGCCACAATCGCAAGGACCGCGGTCGTTCGGGTCAATGTCGGAAATGGAGCGTCGAGCACCGGCGGGCCGAGCTTCGTTGGCGGTGGTCCGGGAGGAGGCGGGTTGAGCGGAGGCGGCGGCTGGGCTGCTGGCGCAGGGGTGATTTCCTACGGGACGTGGGGCCCATTGACGTTTGCGACGAGGTCCACGATTTCGCCACGAGCTCCTGTTTGGCCGACGACTCTGACGCCGCAGTTCGCGCAGAACTGAGCGTCGACTGGATTCATGGTTGAACAGGAGGTGCAAACCATCGCGTCAGTGTTGTCGATTTTTCGCCGGGATGCCCGATAATCGCGTGGGTGGGCTGCCGTTTCGGATCGAAGCTTGCGTTGGCATCTTCGAGCGAGCAGAATCCGGCGGGGTGACATGGCGTCATCACATGGAGAGAGGACCAACTATGGGCGCAGGAAGTACACCGGCAGGCTGGTACCCAGATGTCGAACGGCCTGGTGGCGAGCGTTACTGGAACGGCTCGGTGTGGACCGAAGATCGTCGAGCCCAGGGTCAGGCGGCACCGGCTGCGCCTGCCTACGGCACCACCCCACCAGCGCCCTACGGTGCGCCGCAGGGGTATCAGGCGTATGGAACCCCCAGCGGGTTTGGTCAGGCATATTTGCGGAGCTCGAACGCTGGTGTTTCGCTCGGTCTCGCGATTGCGGGTCTGGTCTGCTGCGGGATTCTGGCGATCCCGGGCTTTGTGATGAGTCGTAATGAAATTCGGGCGATCGATTCGGGCCAAACGGACCCGAGCCAGAGAGGCCTGGCAAAGGCTGCCTACATCATCAGCATCATCGGACTCGTGTTCTTGGCGATCGGATTGTTGTACCTGATCTTTGCCGTCGCTGTCGTCGGCCTCGGTTCCGGGAACTGACGGAGATGGGCGCCGGGGCAACTCCCGCTGGTTGGTACCCCGACGTCGAGCGGCCCGGCGGTGAGCGTTACTGGGATGGCACCCTCTGGACCGAAGAACGTCGTGGCGGCGACG
This sequence comes from Ilumatobacter sp., assembly GCA_047610085.1. GTDB lineage: Bacteria > Actinomycetota > Acidimicrobiia > Acidimicrobiales > Ilumatobacteraceae > Ilumatobacter_A. The sequence goes on from JBLFZD010000217.1 coordinate 2,493, forward strand.
GTCCACCCGCACCGGGATTCCCACCCCAGGGCGGAGAGCAGCCACCCATCTACGGTCAGCAACCGCCTTCGTACGGGCCGCCGCCGGGCGCCTTCGGTCAGCAGGCCTATGGCGCACCACCTGGCTACCAGCCGTATGTTGGAAACGCCTACCCCGAAGCGTCGAACGCTGGGCTGGCGTTGGGCCTGTCGATCGGCAGCATCTTCCTTACGTTCACGTGTTGCATCGGGATTTTCATGGCGATCCCATCGTTGATCCTGGGACGCAAGGGTATGAAGGCGGTCGATGAGGGGCGAATGGACCCCACGAGCCGCGGGCAGTACAAAGCAGCGTTCATCATCAGCATCGTGGTGATCAGTATCCCGGTCGCGCTCGCGGCGCTGTACGCCGTACTCCTCGTCGCTGCATCGGCATGAGGCGATGAAGGAATCAGCGCCCATATTTCTTGAGGGTCGGCGCATCGATCATCGCGCCGTCAAGCCCCGGGAATCCACCGCCTGGAGCGCCTGGCATGTCCTATGCTCCTCAACAGGCTCCGCCCCGCAGGGTGGCCCGCTTTTTCAAGGACCCGCATGACTTTGATCGGCCATGATCACGACCCGCAGCATGACTGCACCGAGGTAGCTGGGCACCAACCCGTCCCGCCCGCTTCCCGTCGTGGTGCTGCATGGCTTTTCAGTTCACCGATTCGCGTCGTGCTGCTCGCTGCGGTGGGTGTGTACCTGGTTGACGCTGGCGGAACCGATGACGGTCCCGGGCTCTGCGTCTTTCGTCGATGCACCGGCGGCTACTGCCCCGGTTGTGGTCTGTCTCGAGCCACGAAACATCTCTCCCGCGGGAATATCGGCGCTGCGTGGCAGGACCACCCATGGGTTGTTCTCGCGGCGGTGCAGGCGCTCGCGCTGGGCGCAGTGTGGGCCGTGATCCGTCAGGTTGGCACCATCGTCAACACTCGCAAGCTGGCAGCAGTGGTGTTTGCCGTGAATGTGTCGCTGCTGCTGGGCATCTGGGTTGTCCGCCTCATCGACGGGTCGATCCCCCGATTCTTTTGATGTTCAGCGACACGGTAGGCGCCGAGAACGTGGCTCCTGACGTACGTGACCGGCCATCGTTTTCAGCGGGCGCAAGCACGAGGCCGACTTTCATGTGCTCGACGACGAAAACTGTCGTCTGCTCGTGTATCCCGACGGGCTGTCTGGGGAGATCGACGACGATCGAATTTGGGATGTCCTCACGATCAATCCTGATTCGGCCGCAGCGGCGGTTATGCCCGCCGAGATCATGATTTCGGGGCCCTGGGCGCCGTCGACGGCTGATGATCGACAATTGGACGTGTTTGGTCGCGCACCAAGCAAGCCCGACGCGGCAGCATGGGAAAAACCAATTCGCGATCCGCATCCAAATTCATATTCGCCACCGCACGACCAGGAGACAGGCCATGCCCGCCAATCAGATGACTGACAACAACAACACGAGTTTCAGTGAAGCTCCGCACGCGTGGGGAACCACAGCATTCGTCCCAGGACGAGACATCGGTTTGGTGGCGCGCCATACGGTCGGTTTGATCGCTCGTGAGAACCCCTCGACCCGTGCACGCCTGTGGACTCTTGTGTCGAACGACGCACTGCTCGATGACATTCTCGACGAGCTGTCATCGACGGGATTGAAGGCGTTGCCCGATTTTGGCATCGCTCAGCTCGAAGGTGACAGCGTGCGTGTGGTCGCTCGCGGCCGAACCATGATCTCAGCGGAACTCGCGGGCGGCGGAACCCACGAGGTCGATGCATCCGATGTACGCACCTGGATTGAAGAGGTGATCGCCGACGTCACCGCAATCACGATCACGCTGTCTTCGCTCGACGGCGACGGCGACGGCGTTGGCGATCCGGATGAGGTCTTCGCTGTGCTCGCTGGCTCAGTTCCGGCTCGATCACTCACACGGCGTTACGACGTTGCCGATGAGCACGCCGCGATTGCAGAATCGCGCTGGTCAGCCCAAGCCGTTCAGAGCCCCGCTGCTGCTCACGAAGTGCCCCACGTTGGCGAGCCATCTGATGCTCTTGGCCTGCCGGAGCCAGCACTCGCTGAGGCCTCAGAGGCTGATCTCGAGATGTTGCCCGACGATGTCGGGTCGGTTGAGGAAGCGGTTGTGGCTACTACTTCAAGCGATTCCTGGTTCGAATCAGCCGCCGATGAGAGAGTTCCGGCTGCGCCACAGCCGGCGCATCCTCAACCCGCCCCGCCAATGCTTGACATGACGGCTGACCCTGAAGAGCTCGCAACTCATCCCGTGTTTGCCGACGTGCCACCGAGCGGCGCCGGCCTCGGAGGAGCCCCGCCTGAGTCGACGGCTGTGATTGGATCTGATGACGGTCCGGCTCGCGGGCCGGTCACCTCGATCACCGACGAAGATGTCGTCGGTGAGCTGCCGGGCGACGACGAGCCGATTCCGTTCGCTTCCCCTGAGCTCGCCGATGTGCAGGCTGACGCCGGCAACCCGGTCTCGCCGGCTGTGGCTGACGCCGTGGTGTTTGCGGTGCTCTCATTCTCGAATGGCGAACGGATCGACATCGATCGGCCGGTACTCATTGGGCGCAACCCGAAGGTGGCCGGCACGGTCAAAGGAGGGTTGCCGCACATCATGAAGTTCGACGGGCCTGGCCAGGGACTGTCACGTTCGCATGCGGAGATTCGCATCGAAGACGGCGAGATCGTGCTCGAAGACCTTCAGTCGACCAACGGCACCGAGATCCAACTGCCTGGGCGCCAGCGTCGTCGCCTCCGCGGTGGTGAATCGGTCGCCGTGGTACCGGGCACGCTGATCGATTTCGGCGACGAGCTCCACTGCACCGTCGAGACAGCGAACTGAGCGACGGTGGATCTGACCGTCGACCAGAGACGTATGGTCTTGGTGCGCGCGGAGTCGGGGCTGCTGTCGAATATCCGATGGCTGTTCGCGTCGTAACGCGAGATGACCTGGCGTTCCTCGATGCTGCAACCGTCACGCCCGAACCCTGAGTCGCCGGCGTTGGGAGGCATGAGCCTGCGTGCGGCGCTGGCTGCACCGCGATGGAGTGGTGGTTGCTTCGTTCATGCGTCGTTGCAGGGTGTTTGATGTGTGATCTTTGCCTCCCCCGGCTTACACGGCGGAGCGCGTTCGCACTCGCTGGAGCGGCCACGGCGGCAGTGTTCGTTGGGGCACCGAGCTCGATCCTCAGCGCATATCAGACTGCATACGGTGTCACGATTCAGCCGCGCCAGACATGGGCGGGCAGTGATCGCCCGTTCCTCGGCGCACCTGCGGGCGAGGACGTCCGCTTTTTACTGGTGCATCACACAGCGGGTTCGGTGGGGAGCGACCCGCTTGCGACAATGCGCGGGATCTACGACTTCCACACCAGCGCCGACAAGGGTTGGCCCGACGTCGCCTACAACTTTTTCATCGATCCCACTGGTGGGGTCTACGAAGCGCGCTCGGGCAGCCTGGCGAACGCTGTCGAAGCATCAGCGACAGGTGGCAACCAAGGGTTCGCACAGCTGGTGTGTTTGCTCGGCGACTTCACCGACCAGAACCCGTCGGCGGCAGCGCTCGAGTCGTTGAACGCAACGCTTGGCTGGCTGGCCGATACCTATGGTGTCGACACGTCGCCCGGCGCGCAGACGTCGTTTGTCTCGCGCGGTTCAAACCGTTGGGAGCAGGGCGT
>JBLFZD010000218.1:0-6180 GCA_047610085.1 Ilumatobacter sp.
CGAACCTGACGTCAGCGGGAGCGGGGAATCAGCTGGCGTTCTTCAGGCGCCGACCCACACGACGCAACGTTGCGGTGCGCTTCGAACCGCCAACTTTGCGTTTCGCAAGTTCCGAGCTCGGCCGCTTCTCATCGACAACGACTCGGAGTAAATGCCGACGGTGCTTCTTGGTTCGCAGCTTCGAGTAAACGGTCGGATCTGACGACCTCGGGTTGGCCACCACGACACACCCAGAACAGATGCCGACACACTTGAGCTCGACGACCTCACACTTCTTGGCGAGCGCATCGCGCATTTGAACGAACTCGCATCGCTTGCGGCAATCTTTGCCCGCGCACAGTCCAACCGTTGGCCGGTCGATGACCAGCGATGCCGATCGATCAGGCAATGGTGTAATCCCGCAGCAGCTTGTTCATCTCGATGACGTGAAGCTCCTCGGCGCCAATCTGAGTTCGGGCGTACTCCTCAAGGTAAATAGAATTCCCTTCACAGAGGGCGAGAAGCTGGCGGTACAAATCAAGCGCACGACGTTCGTGCGCAATCGACTCCCGCAGGATCGCTTCAATCGTGTGATCGTGCGACTCTTCGATAGAGCCAATCCCCTGCGTGGGGTGACCGCCCAGCCCGGTGAGGATTTCGCCAGCTTGACGAGCGTGCACCAACGACTCGTCGGCCTGTTCCTGCATAAAAGCAACAAGGGGCAATCGATTCGGCCCCGTGATGACGAGCGAATAGTGCGTGTACCGGATGACGCCCGCCAGCTCGGCGAGCATGATCTCGTTCAACACGGGGTTGATGTCGGCTGTTTCAAAGATTGATTCCACCATGAATCAAAAACCCTACCCAGCCGTTGCACGGATTGTAAACGTTGCCTAACATCAAACGCGAGCGACACCTACAACTGCGTCGACGAACCAATATCGGTCTACCCTCGAACGTCGGAATGATTGCTCCATCAACAACTCTCGGACGCGAGGAACGGCTGACCCTCACATGAGCCTCCTCCGCCTCTTGCGAACCCACCTCGGCCCCTACCGGAGGGTGCTCGGAATCGTGCTGATCCTGCAGGCGTTTCAGACCGCCGCTGCCCTCACCTTGCCATCGCTCAACGCCGACATCATCGACAACGGCGTTCTCCAAGGCGACAACGGCTACATCTGGCGCACGGGTGCGATCATGCTCTTCTTCAGCCTGGCGCAGATCGTGTTCGTGGTCGTCGCCGTGCGGTACGGCGCCCAGGCTGCCATGAGCTTCGGGCGGGACCTGCGCCGGGACATCTTCCGCCAGGTGAACAGCTACTCTGCTCGCGAAGTCGGTCAGTTTGGCGCTCCCTCGCTCATCACCCGAGTCACCAACGACGTACAACAGGTCCAGACGCTTGTGGTGCTGGCCTGCACGATGATGATCGCCGCACCGATCACGATGGTGTTCGGCATCTTGTTTGCGGTGCGCGAGGACGTTGGGCTCTCGGTGATCATGCTGGTCGCCATCCCGCTCCTGATCGGCGTGCTCGCCGTGATCATCACGCGGATGGTCCCCACGTTCCAGGTCATGCAGTTGCGCGTCGATCGCGTCAACCAGGTGCTGCGCGATCAGATCACCGGCATCCGCGTCGTGCGCGCTTTCGTGCGCGAGCCCGAAGAAGTCGAGCGTTTTGCCGTGGCCAACGACGAGCTCACCAAGACATCTCTGCGGGCTGGCCGGCTGATGTCGCTGATGTTCCCAACCGTGACGCTGTTCATCAGCATCTCGAACATCGCCGTGCTCTGGTTGGGTGCGGATCGAATCAACTCAGGCGAAATGGAGCTCGGTTCGGTGATCGCCTACCTCTCGTATCTCGTGCAGGTGTTGATCGCTGTCGTCATGCTGACCTTCATGGTCTCGATGATCCCGCGAGCCGCTGTGGCTGCCGAGCGCATTGCAGAGGTGCTTGACACCGACTCGTCGGTGGTCCCGCCGACCAACCCGGTCACGGCGGTGAGTCAGCACGGAACGATCGACTTCGACAAGGTCGGCTTCACGTACCCAGGCGCTGCGAACCCGATCCTCTCCGACGTCTCGTTCAGTGTCAGCCCCGGTCGCACCACCGCAATCATCGGCAGTACCGGCTCAGGCAAGTCAACGTTGGTTGACCTCGTGCCACGGCTGTTCGACGTGACCAAGGGAACCGTGTCAGTGAACGGTGTCGACGTGCGCCAACTCGACCCCGACCTGCTGTGGGGATCGATTGGTTACGTCCCGCAGAAGCCCTATCTGTTCTCGGGCACCGTGGCGTCCAACCTCCGCTTCGGTCGGCCCGACGCCACCGATGAAGAACTGTGGAACGCCCTCGAAGTCGCTCAGGCAGCCGGATTTGTCCAGTCGATGCCCAAGGGCCTCGACAGCCCGATCAACCAAGGCGGCACCAACGTGTCCGGCGGCCAACGTCAACGACTATCGATCGCTCGTGCCGTCGTGCTTCGGCCCGATATCTACATCTTTGACGACTCATTCTCGGCCCTCGACCTTGCAACCGACGCTCGCCTCCGCCTCGCACTGCAGCCGCAGGTCAAAGACTCAGGCGTACTGATCGTTGCACAGCGCGTGTCAACCATCGCCGACGCCGACCAGATCATCGTGCTCGAGAACGGACGCATCGTCGGGCGCGGACGCCACCTGGCCCTCATCGATACCTGCCCGACCTACGCCGAAATCGTCGATTCGCAGTTCGACCGGGAGGCAGCCGGATGAGCGACGAAAACAACACACCCGATTCGGCGACTCCAGCCGACGACGCGGCGCCCAAGGCAACCGCCGGGCAGACCGATGAGGAACGCGAAATCCTGACCACCACTGGAGCCGAGGCGCGTCGCACGAGCTTCGGGCCAGGCGGAGCCGCAGGAATGCCCGCCGAGAAGACCGCCAACTTTGGCCCGACCGTGAAGCGACTCGGCGAGATCCTCGGCGAAGAACGAGTGCGCCTCGCGATCATCGGCATCCTGACGATCTTCAGCGTCGCCGTGACGGTGCTCGCACCGCGCCTCCTCGGGAACGCCACCGACATCATCGTCGACGGCCTGCGCGACCGGGCCAATGGCGGCGGCATCGATTTCGACGAACTGCACGGCCTGCTGCTTTTCCTTGCAGCACTCTCTGCGGGGTCATTCGTCTTCGCGTACGGACAGGCCTACATGCTCGCCGGTGTTGTGCAACGGTCGATGTTCCGCCTTCGGGAGTCAGTCGAAACCAAGCTCAACAGGTTGCCGCTCGCCTTCGTCGACAAGCAGTCACGCGGTGACCTCCTCAGCCGGGTCACAAACGACATCGACAACCTGGCTCAGAGCCTGCAGCAAACCGTCAGCCAGATCCTCACCTCACTCCTCACGCTGATCGGCGTGGCGGTGATGATGTTCCTCATCTCACCGCTTCTCGCCCTCGTCGCGCTCGTTACCGTGCCCGCCTCAATCGTGCTGATCAAGGTGATCGGCGGACGCGCCGGCCCGCGCTTCGTGCAACAGTGGCGTCACACCGGAGCGGTCAACGGCCAGGCCGAGGAGGTGTTCACCGGGCACGCAATCGTGAAGAGCTTTGGGCGCCATCGCGACGTAGAAGAACGCTTCGCCGAAGACAACAACAAGCTCTACGAAGCGAGCTTCGCTGCCCAGTTCATGTCGGGTCTGATCCAGCCGGCGATGACCTTCGTTGGGAACATCCAATACGTGCTGATCGCTGTCGTTGGTGGATTGCGTATCTCGTCGGGTTCGATCAGCATCGGCGATATGCAGGCAATGATCCAGTACGCCCGATCCTTCTCTGAGCCACTCACTCGCTTGGCCTCGATGGCCACCACATTCCAGTCGGGAATCGCCTCACTCGAACGAGTCCTCGAACTACTCGACGCCGACGAGCAGACCCAGGAACAGGCAGCAACGGTCGACCCACCCGCCGTGGTGGGCATGGTCGTCTTCGACGACGTCGACTTCTCCTACACGCCCGACAAGCCGCTGATCGAAGGGCTGAACCTTTCGGTCGAACCGGGCCAGACCATCGCGATCGTTGGCCCGACCGGTGCGGGCAAGACCACGCTGGTCAACCTCATCATGCGGTTCTACGACCTCGATTCGGGCACCATCAGCCTCGACGGTCGAGACATTGCTGCGTATCCGCGAGCCGAACTCCGTTCGAAGGTCGGCATGGTGCTCCAAGACACGTGGCTCTTCGGCGGAACCATCCGTGAGAACCTTGCCTACGGCCGGCCGACGGCGACCGAGGACGAGATTATGGATGCCGCTCGGACCACCTACGTCGATCGGTTTGTCAGTTCGCTGCCTGACGGGTATGACACCGTGATCAACGACGAAGGCGACAACATCAGCATCGGTGAGAAGCAGTTGCTCACGATCGCTCGAGCGTTCCTGGCCAACCCGTCGATCTTGATCCTCGACGAGGCAACCAGCTCGGTCGATACTCGCACCGAAGTGCTGATTCAGGAAGCGATGAATGCGCTTCGCCAGGACCGTACGAGCTTCGTGATCGCTCACCGCTTGTCAACTATTCGTGGCGCTGATGTGATCTTGGTGATGGAAGATGGCCAAATCGTGGAGCAAGGCAGCCACATCGAACTGCTCGCTCGCCAGGGTGCATACTCCCGCCTGCACGGCGCTCAATTTGCCGGCCAGACCACCTGACGCAACCTGGGCCCGGCTTCTCGGACCTCGATCAAGTACCCGGCGCGAACCTGGGACAAACTGCGAGTGTGTCCGGCTCATCGATTCCAACCGTTTGGGTGCTCGGCGACCAGCTCACACGTCATCGCGGCGCGCTCGGCCAATTCGCACCAGGCGAATGCCGGGTCCTGATCGTTGAGAGCACCGCCCGCATGGAGTCAAAGCGTTGGCATCGCCAGCGGCTCCATCTCGTGCTGTCCGCAATGGCACACTTCGCCGCTGAGCTACGTGAAGAGGGCTTCGAGGTCGATCACCGCCAGGCGCCAACACTCTCCGACGGGCATCACGCACACGTAGAGGAATACGGCGTCGAGCGAGTCGTTGCCACCGAGCCCTTGAGCTGGAATGGCCGAGCACTGCTCGAACGGCTCAAGGTCGAACTCGTGCGTGAAACACATTTCCTCTGCCACTACGACGACTTCGCCGAATGGGCCAGCGAGCGCAAGCAGCTCAAGATGGAGGATTTCTATCGCTGGCAGCGGTTGCGCCTCGATCTCCTCATGGATGTTGGTGACAACGGCCCCGAACCCGCCGGGGGCCAGTGGAACCACGACCACGACAATCGTGAGCGACCACCCAAGGACGGGCGAGCGTGGCCGGAGATCACCCGCTTCGAACTCGATGACATCGACCGAGCGGTCATCGAGCGACTTCCCGTGGACACCTTTGGCGCCGACCCTGTCGGAACCTGGCCGGTCACCCGAACTCAAGCGCTCACCCGGCTCCATGAGTTTGTCGACTCCGGCTTGGCGCCCTTTGGCCCCCACGAAGACGCGATGCTGGCTGCCGAGTGGAAGCTCGCTCACTCGGTGCTCGCATCGTCGATGAACCTCGGGCTGCTCCATCCGCTTGAGGTTGCCGAGGCCGCCATCGCCGCATTTCGTTCCGGGCGAGCGCCGATCAACTCGGTCGAAGGCTTCGTCCGGCAGGTCATTGGGTGGCGTGAATACGTCTGGGGCGTCTATTGGCTGTGGATGCCCGACTATCGAAGCCGCAACGCCCTCGGAGCGACCCGGCCCGTTCCCCCCGCCTTCACGGGTGAAGCACCCACCGAGATGGCGTGTGTGAGCAACGTGATCGGCCACGTCGACGACCACGGCTACGCCCACCACATCGAGCGCTTAATGGTCCTCGGCAACCTCGCGCTGACCGCCGGAGTCGACCCCTGGGCGATGACCGACTGGATGTGGGCGAGCTTCGTCGACAGCGCTGAGTGGGTCATGTTGCCCAACGTTGTCGGCATGGCCCTGTTCGCCGACGGCGGGATGATGGCCACCAAGCCGTACGCCTCCGGCGGGGCCTACGTGAACAAGATGAGCGACTCGTGCAAGCCGTGCCGCTTCGACCCGAAGAAGCGAACTGGCCCCGATGCTTGCCCGTACACCACGCTCTATTGGGACTTCCTCGCTCGCAACGCCGACCACCTTGCGGGGAACCATCGGATGGCTCGTCAGCTCGCCGCGATGCGTAAGCT
>JBLFZD010000219.1:0-6149 GCA_047610085.1 Ilumatobacter sp.
GCGCGACGTCGAGCATGTTGTCGATCATTCGCGTGACCGACGTGTTCCACACCTCGGTTGAGGTGTTGAGACGAGAGAAGTTTGCATCGAACTCGACGTCGAGGTGGGGCACCGGCTGATGGGGTTCAGACGGGCAAAACCAGACCAGCCCATAGTGCTCTTCGACCGACAGTGATGCGAGGTGTGCCGCCGGTGGGATCGTTGCATCGGAACCCGATGATGGGATCGCCACGCATCGACCCTCGTCGCCGAACGTCCACCCGTGGTAGGGACACTGGAGACAACCATCGTTCACGGTGCCCAGCGACAGCTTGGCCTCACGATGACTACAACGGTCCTTCACCGCTACGAGGGCCCGATCCTTGGACCGCCACAGGACGTAGGACTGATCAAGGATCTCGAAGGGCACGGGCGCGTCACCGATTGCATCGGCGGTGGCGACCACGTACCAGCAGTGGTCAAGCGAAGAGTCGGTCATGGTCATCGGTACCTTTACAAATGGTCGGGTGGCGAATGTTTGGAGGGCACGAAAGGCTCAGGCGATCCCGATGAGTCGAGCAGCGAGGTAGATCGCTGCACCGACCATGAAAATACGAACAAGCTTCTCCCCGCCGCGAACGGCCAGCTTCGCGCCAAACCATCCCCCCGTGAGGAAGCCCGCCGCGAGGACGAGCGCCGGGATCCACACAACGTTGCCCTGCAGGATGAAGACCGGCAGAGCGAACGCGGTGACGACGAGGGTGATCAGCGCCTTCACGCTGTTCGCCTCGACAAGGTCGAAGCCAGCACGCGTGAGTGCAGCCAGAAGAACCAAGCCAACCCCAGCCTGGAACGCCCCGCCGTACATCCCAATGAAGAAGAACACGACCACGGTGATCTGCGTTGGCCACGGCTCGGCATCAAGGTTCGGCTTCGGCTTGAAGATGGTCAGCAAAATGATCGGGACGAGCAGATACCCAAAAATTGTCTCGAACGTCTCGTCGGCCACCTGACTGATACCGAATGACCCCAGCAACGATCCAAACACGGCGGGCACAAGGATCGTGCGCGTATTGCGGAACCCGTCGACCCCAGACTTGCGGAACGAGAGCAGAGCTGAGCCGCTCGCTGCGAGCACACCGACACGATTCGAACCGTTCGCTTGATTGCCGGGAACACCGGCCAACACCAGCAGCGGCACGGTCAATGCCGACGCACCACCGGCCATCGTGTTGATCACGCCGGCTGCGAGCCCACCTGCGATCAACAAGACCGCTTCCCAAAACGTCATGACAGCGCCGCTGGTTTCAGGTCAGGCCGCGAGTAAACGGCTGAGCAAGCGCATTTGGTGCTCGAACGCGTGCTGCGAATGCCAGCACGACGGTCAAGGCCACGATGTACGGGGCGGCGTCGAGGATGAATGGATCGATGCTGTACCGGTTGGCAGGGATTGCAATCGTCAGGGCTTCGACGAATCCGAACACGATGCAACCAATCACCGTTCCACGCAGCGTCCACCCGCCGAAAATCACTGCGGCGATCGCAATGAAGCCTCGCCCGTTGATGATCCCCGACTGAAACGTTCCAACCTGGCCAAGCACGATGAACGCGCCGCCCAGCCCACAGGCCAATCCGGTGATGTAGATGGCTTGGCGTCGGCGGGCGTTGACATCAATACCTGATACGTCGGCTGCTTGCGGATTCTCACCCACCGAGCGGACTTCAAGCCCCCAACGGGTGCGGAACACGGCCCACCACAACGCCGGGATCAGCGGATACACCAAGTACGCAGGCCATGGTCGATTGCCGAGCGCCTCACCGAGCAGCGGGATGTCCGCGATCAACGGGATCCGAACGACCTCAGCACGCGCCGGGCCAAATTCGAATGAACCATCCAGAAACGCAGTCAGACCGAGGACGAGGACGTTGAGCGCCAAGCCAACGACAAACTGGTTCGCGGTCAACCGGTGGCTCAGGTTGGCATGGACAACGGCAACGCTCAGGCCTCCCAGTGCCCCCACGGCGAGGCCCATGAAGCTGGAAGCAACCCACTGGTGGCCAACGACCGATCCGAATGCCCCGGCAAGCAACATTCCCTCGACGGAAATATTGAGGGTGCCAGCGCGTTCGGCGACCCATTCACCGCTGGCGGCGAAGACGAACAACACCGACAGTTGGAATGCGCTCGTGTATAACGATTCGGAGCTGAACAGCGTTCCGATTGCTTCGAACATCTCAGCTCACCTCAACAGCGATGGGCGCCAAAGGAACGACGGGGTTGGACGGAGCGAGCGACCGACGGCGATCGCGTATGAACAACAGTGCCGGTGGGAGTAGGAGGGCCAGAACGAGGAGCGCCTGGACCACATCGGTCATCTTGCGGTCGACGCCGGTGGCAGCGAGGAAACTCGAGCCTGTCCGCAGCATTGCGAACACGAACGCCATCGGGATCGCAAGCATCACGCGATTCCTTGCCAGCAACGCCACCAGGAGGCCATCCCACCCGAAGTTGCCCGAGAAGCCAAACACGAGCCGGTCGCTGGCTGCACTGCCAGTGAGAAGCACCGCTCCCGCCACGCCTGCGGTGGCACCCGAACCGATCAGAACAGCAGCCGAGAGCGGGCCAGCGGACACACCGAATCGCTGCGCCGCACGAGGGTTGAAGCCGAGCATGTCGATCCGCGAGCCCAGCACCGTTCGTCCGACCATCACCGTGAGCAAGAACGCAAGACCGACCGCAACGAAGAATCCGGAGTCGATCGAATTACCAAAAATGTCCAGGTCGGGAAGATTTACCTTGGCCGGGAGTTTCTCACCAGAGTTGAGCTGGTTCAGCCGCTCGGTGTCACGGTCCTTGAGCAGCCATGACTGTCGCAGCCCATAGGTCATAAGCGGGAAGGCAACGAATGTCAGCAGGAGCGTGGTCAGCACCTCGGGGACATTGCGCCAGGCGCGGAGACCTGCTGCTACTCCCGCCCAAGCACCGCCACCAACGGCGCCAGCGAGCAGTGCCACGGTGATGACGAACCACCCCGGCCCACCGACGCGAACCGCGAAGTAGGCCGAGAAGCACGTCCCGATGAGCAGTTGACCCTCTTGGCCAATGTTGACCAGCCCGGCTCGCGTTGCGACGATCGTGCCGACCGCCACGAGCAGTAACGGCGCCGCGGTCGTGAGCGTGAGACCCCAAGCGCCTTGCGACCGAAGGCTCCCGTCCAGCAGCGCGGCAAACACTGCCGAGGCAGAGCCGCCGGTCCCTGCCACGAGAAGTGCCGACACGGCGAGCGCCGAGGAGAGCGACACGACGTACAGCCCGATCGTGACACCGATATCCCGTGTGACAAACCGGGCGAGAAAGGACCGTTGATCTTCGCCGTCAGACATGCTGCCCCGTTGCGTTAGCCATCTGGTCGAGGGTGACCCCGCCCATCATCAGTCCGATTCGTTCGACGTTGGCGTTCGACCGATCCATCGCCCCCACAATTCGACCCGAATGCATCACCAGGATTCGGTCGGCCAGGTGGAGGATCTCTTCGAGCTCACTTGAGATCAGCAGGACGCCGACACCGTCGTTGGCCGCTGCTCGCAGTTGCTCGCCCATGAACTCGATCGCGCCGACGTCGAGTCCGCGCGTCGGCTGCGAGGCAACAAGCACCTTGGGCTGGGCGCTCAATTCGCGGGCCAGCACGACTCGTTGTTGATTGCCGCCCGACAGGGATTCGAACGGCGCATCCGGTCCGGCGCAACGAATCTCGTAGTGATCGATCAGACGCAACGCGTCGTCGCGCATCGCGACGCGGTCCATGCGACGAAGGGCACGACCGCGACCGATCGACCCGAGTGCCAGATTCTCGGCGACACTCATACTGAGGACGCACCCGGCATCGTGGCGATCCTCGGGGATCATTCCAATACCAGCGACCGCCATCGCGCCCGCACGACCGGTCTCAACGACACAACCGTCGACGCTGACGGTCCCGGCGCTGAGCGGCACGAGGCTGGACAGCACATCGGCCAACTCGACCTGACCATTCCCTTCGACACCGGCAATACCCACGATCTCGCCAGCTCGAAGGTTGATATCCACGCTGTCAAGTACGCGGTGCCCGTAACGGCCGAGCACCGCACCATCGACGCTCAGCACGGTTGCGGCCGTGCTCGTGGGACGGCGCTTCGCAGCGCTGGCCTCGGCAAGAACCGCTCCAGTGAGGCCCAGGGCTGCGGCTTCATCGCCCCGCAACGAGACCTCGCGACCCACCATTGCCTGGGCCAGCGATTGCTGATCGAAACGATTGGTTGGGCCATGATCGACCACGGCACCTCGCCGCAGAATAGTGACCGTGTCGGTGGCTTGGCGGATCTCGCCGAGCTTGTGGCTCACCAGGGCAACCGCCTTGCCTTCGCGCTCGACAGCCACACGGAGCACTTCAAAGAGTTGCTCCGACTCCTGGGGCGTCAGCACCGAAGTCGGCTCATCGAAGATCACGATCGACGGGTCGCGTCGCAGACACTTGATGATCTCGACGCGTTGGCGAAGACCCGCCGTCAGATCGCCGACGCGAGCGTCAGGATCCACCATCAAGCCATAGCGTTCACCGATCGAGGTGACCAGCCCTCGAGCGTGCTTTGCGTCGAGGCGTTCATGCTCACCGAGCACCACGTTCTCCCAAACACGCAGTTCGTCGACCAGGCTGAAGTGCTGGTGAACCATCCCGATGCCGAGTGACCCGGCCCGAGACGGGCTGTCGATCCGGCAACGCTCACCGTCGACGTCGATCGTGCCCTCGTCGGGCTGGACGAGTCCGATCAACACTTTCATCAAGGTCGACTTGCCTGCGCCGTTCTCACCGAGCACTCCGTGGATCTCTCCGCGTTTCAGGTCGAGGTCAATCTGTGAGCAGGCAACGACCTCGCCATAGCGTTTGGTGAGGCCGCGCACCGAGACGGCGGGCTGCTCGTTCGGACTCACCACGTTGGGAACTTCGCCTTGTCCGGAAGGCCGGAACGCTGAACGATCGCTTCCCCTCGGCGCTGTGCTTCGACCCAAAGAGCGGACTCGTCGATGCCGGTCATCCGACTGTCCTCGACCACAACTCGACCGTCGACGACAACTGTGTGCACGCCTCGACCGTCAGCAGACCACACCAGTTGGTTGACAACGTTCAGCAGCGGACGCCACTCAGGCCGATCCGTGTCATGCAGTACCAGATCGGCACGCTTACCTACCTCGAGTGACCCGATCTCATCCTGCATCCCGATCGCTTTGGCGCCGCCGATGGTGGCCATCTCGTACGCCTTCTCAGCCGGGAACATATGCGGATCCATCCGGGCGTCCTTGAACAGACCGGCCACGAGATAGGTCGCACGCATCAGGTCGGAATAGTTCGAAGCATTGTTCCCATCGGTTCCGATGGACACGTTCACACCACGCTGCACCATCTCGGGCATCTTGCCGATCTGAGTAACGCCGTAGCTCACCTTCAGCGCAGTGGTCGGACAGTGCGCAACGGTCAAACCGTGTCGACCCATGATGCTGATTTCGCTGTCGTCGACATGCACGCAGTGCGTGATAGCACAGTCCTCGCGCAGCACTCCGAGGTCTTCGAGGTGCTCCATCGGACGTCGCCCGAACTCAGCGATAAACCCGTCGACATCCGATTGGGCGGGCGACATGTGGAAACTGACACCGACGCCATGTTCGTCGGCGATCTCACGAGTGGCCTTCCATAACGGATCCGAGCAGGTCGTGTGACCAACGACGGTGGCCCACGTGCCGAGCCGACCATCAGCGACGGAACGATACGACGCGAGCTGCGCCTGCAACCGGGCGATGGCCTGGTCCGTGCTCTGGTGGTACACGTCGGGCTGGGGTGGGAGATCCCACACCCATGACCCAACCTTGCCGCGAATACCCGTCTCGGTGAGACCATCGAGTACCTCGTCGAGGAATCGGATCGTGCCAGCCTCAAGGAACGTCGTGGTGCCTGATCGCAGCATCTCGGTGGCGGCCAACTGAGCCGAACAGCGTTCGTCTTCAGCATTGTGAACCGCATAGAGGTTGGTCAACCAAACGAAAACGTTCTCCTCGAACGGCGTGTCGTCTGGGACATAGCCGCGCGTGAGTGGCTCACCCGTGATGTGGATGTGGGTGTTGACCATTCCCGGCGTGA
>JBLFZD010000220.1:0-6144 GCA_047610085.1 Ilumatobacter sp.
CCTGTTCGCGGTACGCGGTGATCTCGCTGGCCAATGCTTCGTCAGCCAGTTCGTCGACCAAGGGGTGCTCGGGGGAGAGGACCATGAAGGATGCACCGAACAGGGTGTCGGGCCGTGTGGTGAACACCGTGATTGGCCCGGCAGTGGACGCAAAGTCCACCTTGGCCCCGTGGCTGCGGCCGATCCAGTTGCGCTGCATCGCCTTGATCGCATCGGTCCAATCGAGCAGTTCGAGGTCGTCGATCAAGCGATCGGCGTACTTGGTGATCCGCATCATCCACTGGCGCATATTGCGCTTGAACACGGGAAAGTTGCCACGGTCCGACCGGCCGTCGGCGGTGACCTCTTCGTTGGCCACGACGGTGCCGAGCCCCGGGCACCAGTTGACGGGCGCCTCAGATACGTAGGCCAGCCGGTTGTCATCGACGATGTTGTTGCGTTCTGCCTGAGCGAGGTCAGCCCAGGGGCGACCATCGGGTGTGGAACGCGAACCGGACTCGAATTCAGCGATGAGCTCGTCGATCGGCCGCGCCTTCTCCTGGTCGTCGTCGTACCAGGCGTTGAACACCTGGCTAAAGATCCACTGGGTCCAGCGGTAGAACTCGGGGTCGGTGGTCGACACTGAACGCCGGCGATCGTGGCTGAGGCCGAGGCGGCGCAGTTGGCGACGCATGTTCGCGATGTTTGCGTTAGTAGTGGTGGCGGGGTGCGTGCCGGTCTGTACCGCGTACTGCTCGGCGGGTAGTCCGAAGGCATCAAAGCCCATCGTGTACAGGACGTTGTGTCCGGTCATCCGCTTGTAGCGAGAGAACACATCGGTTCCGATAAAGCCGAGCGGATGGCCGACGTGCAGGCCAACTCCGGACGGGTAGGGGAACATGTCTTGTACGAACAGCTTCTCGCCACGCGCAGCGGCCAGCTCGGCATCACCCAATGGGCCAACCGGGTTCGGCGTATGGAACGTTCCCGCCTCGTCCCAGCGGTCCTGCCAGCCGACCTCAATGGTCTGGGCCAGCTCGGACGTGTACCGATGCTTGGGGGTGTCCGGGGTGGGGGTGTTCGTCTCGTCGCTCATACCGAGTAGCAAGCCTACGGCCACCGGTCGCGCCAGACCGGAAGCGATTGGTACGTCGGGTCCCGTGCGTCGGGTATTTCCGTGCGGCGGGGCGTCAGTCGGGTATTTCGGCGCGGACATACCGCGCTGAAATACCCGACGCCCGCAACTACTCGCCCTGGCCGTGCCTGGTTTTGACCGGGGGTATCCCTCGACGCCCGCCGAGCCCGAGAGCTGATCTGAGGTCCCGCTCCGCTGGCCTGCCGGGGTGAGGCCTACTGTTTCTCCATGGTCGAAATCAACGGAATGGTCAGCGAAGGGTTTGGCGCAGTTGCCGACGCCTTCACGCAGAACTTCGAGGAGTTCCCAGAGGTCGGCGCAGGATTCGCGCTGTATGTCGGCGGCGAACTCAAAGTCGACATTTCCGGTGGCATCGCCGACAAGGCGTCAGGTGCCCCGTGGACCAACCAGACACTGCAGCTCGTCTTTTCTACAACGAAGGGTGCTGCAGCAATCTGTGTGGCGAAACTCGTCGAGGCGGGTGCGCTCTCCTACGACGATCTTGTCGCCGACCATTGGCCTGAGTTCGCCGCCAGTGGCAAGGAATCGGTCACCGTTCGTCAGATGATGAGCCACCAGTCCGGGCTCTCATGGGTCGATGCGCCGCTCACGCTCGCTGACCTCATTGCGGTCGATCCAATCGTCGAAGCACTCGCCGCTCAAGCACCGGCTTGGGACCCCGGTACCGAACACGGGTATCACGCCAACACCTACGGCTGGCTCGTGGGGGAGCTTGTCCGCCGGATCGATGGTCGGACCATCGGCACCTTCTTTGCCGATGAGGTTGCAGCCCCGCTCGGCCTCGACTTTTGGATTGGTTTGCCCGAGTCCGAACAACATCGTGTGAGCACGCTCGAGTCGATGCCACCGCCGACCGACCCGGCTGACTTTGCGGAGATGATGGCTCTCATGGGTCCTGGCACCGACGGTTTCAGAGCACTCACAATGAATGGTGCGGTTCTCGGACTTGACCCGGCTGCCAACCCGTTCAACACCCGCGAGATGCACGCAACCGAATGGCCGGCTGCAAACGGCATCACGAATGCGGGCAGCCTCGCTCGCATGTACGCGGCAACGGTTGGCGAGGTTGACGGCGTTCGAATTCTTGGTGACTCCACGATGCGCGCTGCTACTGCGGAGGAGTGCAGCGGCCCGGATCGCACGCTGATCGGCGAGACGCGCTTTGGGATGGGTTTCATGCTCGGAAACGATCTCGTGCCGCTTCTCGGCCCGAACGCGTTTGGTCACGCCGGAGCCGGCGGGTCACTCGGCCAGGCCGACCCAGACCTCGGTGTCGGGTTCGGCTACGTCATGAACCAAATGCTGAGCGGAGTGGCCGGCGATCCGCGCACGATTCGTCTCAATAGCGCTGTGCGTTCCTGCCTTTGACCGGCCTGCACCCCTGCGTCGGGTATTTTAGCGCGGTATGTCCGCGCTGAAATACCCGACGCACGCAAATACCCGACGCAGAAAGTGTGATGCCAGCTACGGACGAGAAGAGCTCGGCCTTGCGGTTCATGTTGGTGGGGCGTGATCTTGGAGGGGTGACGAGTGGCGTAGCGTGACCACGGTGAGTCTTGAGATCATCTGTCCGCAATGCGAGTCGGATGATTCGCTGAGTGGCGAGCCACTCGACGACGGGCATATCAAGCTCACGTGTGATGACTGCAAGGTCTCGTGGAAGCGCGACCCTCGCCCAAAATGCTCGAAGTGTGGCGGGGACGATTTGTACCACGTTCCGCAAGTGATCTTGGAGAAGTCCCGCGGCACGCAGATGTCGGTGCAGGGCATTCACGTCGAATACGGATGCTGGGTGTGCGACCCGCCCGAAGTGAAGGTGCGCGGTGGGCGAACTCACCATCTACCCGATCGCCTCGGCGGAAGTCAGTAGTCGAAGGCGCTGTTCGGTGATTCGGTCGTGACCTTGCGCAGTGATCGTTGTCACTTGGCTCGTGGAAACGAACGGGGATCTGGGGCGCTTGGACGGAAATCGTGATCGGCTGCCAGTAGTCCGAGTTCAATCTCGGGAACAACGGGGCCGGAGTGGTGCCGTGCGTGACGATCACAGCGAGTGCCGGGCGCAAGAAGTTGCGTTTGCAGCCAACAGGATTGTCACGGCTGGAGGGCGACGCGTGGGACAGCACCTCGCGCTCCCAACCGGTGTGCAAGTGAATTGTTCCAATCGGTGACCGGCTGGCAACTGAAGCGAGACGTCGTCGAGTGCCGGTGACTCAGCCGATCAAGACACGGCTGATCCAGACGCTGGTGTTCCCGACACCCCGGCACACAGACGGGCGACGGCTAACGTGAGCCTCCATGTCCGACTCGACCATTGCACGTCTTGAAGCCGCAGCTGATTCGGGTACGGGAGTCCGCTTTGTCGGTAGTTCCGTGATGCCCGACGGCGTTCCGGTTTACGTTGGATGGGACCAGATCCACGACGAGGCGCGCGCTGTCGGTGCCGCGCTGCAAGCCAAGGGTCTGGTGCCGGGAGATCACGTCGCCGTTCTCGGGCCAACGAGCCGTGAGCTCATGACGATCGTGCGCGGATGTTGGATGGCTGGCATTGCTTCGATGGTGTTGCCGCTCCCGATGAGAATGGGTTCGCTTGACGCATTCATCGAGGCGACGCGGGCCCGGATTCGGCACGGCGACGCGAAGCTTGTGCTGATCGATGAATTGCTTGCGGACTTCTACACAGCCGTTGAGGGCGACCCGCCGATCGAGCCAATGAAGTCGGTCCTGCCCGGCGCGCCGAACGTGCCGTCGGGGGAGTCGCTGGAGCTCCCCGATCACGACCCTGAACGATTGGTGATCCTGCAGTATTCGAGTGGGTCAACGGGCGAACCGAAGGGCGTCATGATTCCGGACCGGGTGCTGTCGGCGAACATCGACGCCACCTGCCAGGCCGCGGAGATCCAGAACGAGGAGACGATGGTCTCCTGGCTCCCGCTGTATCACGACATGGGCCTTGTCGGATTCTTGGCACTCCCGATGACGATGGGAGTCGACCTGGTGCAGGCCGCGCCGCAGGACTTCCTTGCTCGGCCTGGAAACTGGATGGATTGGATATCGGACTACGGCGGCACTGCAACAGCAGGCCCCAACTTTTCATGGGTCCTTGCGACCCGGGCGCTGAAGCGCAAAACAGATCTTGACTTGTCTTCGCTCACGCTCGCGCTGTCAGGCGCTGAACCTGTCGATCCGAAAGCCGTCGAGGCCTTCGTCGCTGAGGCAAGCCGATTTGGATTCACCGCTGGGGGAGTGTTCCCGGCATTCGGCATGGCCGAGGTAGCGATCGCTGGAGCATTCCCACAACGTGGCCGAGGGCTCCGCACCGACACCGTCGACCGTCAGGTGCTCGAGACGCAGAGGGTGGCGAAACCGATCGAGATCGACGACCCAGACGACTTTGCGCTTCGTGCTCGCCGGCTGGCACTGCTGGGCAAGGCAGTCCCCGGGTTGGAGATGAAAATCATCGACCCAGACAGCCGCGAAGAGTTGCCGGAGCGTCACGTGGGCGAACTGCTGCTTCGTGGTACGTCGGTGACACCCGGGTACTACAAGCGCCCTGATGCCACCGCAGCGTTGTTCATCGACGAATGGTTGTGTACCGGCGACCTCGCCTACCTCCTCGATGGAGAACTCGTGATGTGCGGGCGGATCAAGGACGTCATCATCGTGGGTGGGCGCAACGTGTTCCCCGAAGACATCGAGCGTGCGGTCGGCCCACTCGACGGTGTTCGAGCCGGCAACGTGATCGCTGTCGGGGTTGACGGATACAAAGGCAAGGAGTCGGTCGTGGTGGTCGCCGAGGTTCGCCTCACCGATACGTCGGGCGACCTGGAGGATGTGCGCTCTGCGATCCATGAACGCACCCTCGATGTGTGCGGCTTGCCTCCCCGTGATGTGATGATGGTGCAACCCGGGACCTTGCCAAAAACGAGCAGCGGTAAGTTGCAGCGTTCGAAGTGCCGGGACGAATACCTCAATGAGGGTTTACAACTCGTCTGAAGTCGTCGTGGTATCGAAACCGCGACGCCGGAGGAACGCCAACATGTCGGCGTCGGCCTCATCGTCTGTCAGGGGTACGCGACACTCGGGATTCGATCGCTGAGGCGAGTCAGGCCGATGAGCGCGACAGCCTTGTCATGAGTGGGTAACTGGAACCTGATCTGGCGGAATGATCCTATGCTCGGCTCATCATGAGTGACGGCTGGGAGCGACGACAAGAGCGCACACGGGGTGACGTCATCTCTGCGGCCGGTTTGCTCATCGCCGAGTCGGGGGTGGAGGGGCTCACCATGCGCAAGCTCGCCGAGCGCGCCGGTGTCGCCGTCGCGACGCTGTACAACCAATTTGGCGATCGTGACGGCGTCTTGGTTGCCTTCGTCGGCAGCGGGCTTGACCAGCTTGAAATCGAGCTCGATGCGCAGCGCGATGTCAGCCCGATTGACACGACGCGCGAACTCTTCGAAGCGCTTGATAACAAGTGCGCAGCTGAGCCCGAGGTATGGCGTCCGATTTTTGCCTCGTTGAGGTCCGAGAGCGGAGGGCACGGCATGGGCGAAGTCGGCGATCGAGTTGTTGCCTATATCGCTTCGGACTTTGCGAAGGCGTCAAACGACCGCCTTTTTGTTGTCGATATCGACGTCGACAGCCTTGCCCGCCACGTGTTCAACACGCGAATGAATAGGCTCGAAAAATGGGCGCAGTCGTCGATCGACTGGGATCAATATCGCACGTCTTCCACCCTCGGTCTTGAGTTGATTCTGGCGTCGGTGCTGGTCGACCCGCACCGGCGTGACGCCCTACTTCGGTCCGGCGTTGACGGTCGATCTTTCGCCTTTTGAGCTGTCCTTGACGCTGATTTCTGAAGCGTTTTCAACGGTATTTTACGGGCCTGTGTGACATCAGTCCTCCCCAATGGTGGAACGGTGTTATGTTGATATTTGCCTTCGGGGGAAGGGTCGCTCACCAACCCGGTGTTGTGTCTGCTCCTGCGTCGGTGGCTATGGTCGGTGTAGTCG
>JBLFZD010000221.1:0-6112 GCA_047610085.1 Ilumatobacter sp.
GGGGGTGGTGGGCGATTCCCGACAGTAGCGATGTGCCTCGCTGTGGCTCTCAGCCGAGCGGTGAAGCACACTGGTGGCATGGCAGGTATCGGTGACCTAGTTCCCACCATCGACATCTCGGCAGATGTCGACGCGCAAATGCCGGCGCTCGATGCCGCCTGCCGAGAGCACGGCTTCTTCCTGCTTTCGGGTCATGGACTCGACGATGTCATCGAACGAACGTGGGATGTCGCTCGGAGATTCTTCGCATCAGATCGTCATGTCAAGCAGGCCGTCGAACGCAATGCGGACAATCCGTTGGGCTGGTTCGACCGCGAGCTGACCAAGCGCAAGCGCGATACGAAAGAGGTCTTCGACTTCATCGACCCGTCGGTCGCCAAGGTTGACGCCTTCAATCGCTGGCCCGCGGATGCCGGCAATTTCCGCAGCACGCTCGCCGAGTTCTACGACGCCTTCAGCGACTTGTCGACCCGAGCCGTTGAAGTCGTCCATCTTGCACTCGGCCTCGAGCCGGCTGAGGGTTCGAAATTTGGTGGCGATCGGGTGAACAGCTCTGTCCGACTCAACCACTACCCCGTTGGTGACCCGGTACCCGAAGACGAACGCGGTGGCCTTGAGGCGCTCGGCGAGACCGCACTTGGATACCACACCGACCCGGGAGTGCTGACGCTGCTGTTGCAAGATGACACCGGGGGCCTGCAGGCTCAGGGCCGCGACGGTCGTTGGATCGATGTGCCACCGACGGCGGGCACCGTGGTCGTCAACCTTGCCGACAGCGTGCAGGTCTGGACCAACGACCGCTACCGCGCAGCGATCCATCGGGTCGCACCAATGACCCAGCGCGACCGCATGAGCATTCCGTATTTCTTGCACCCGTCACGCGACGCCATTGTCGAACCGCTTGCGGAGCTCTCCACAGGTGGCGCGCTGTACCGGCCGTTTTCGTGGCGGGAATACATGCGGGCACGGACCGACGACAACTTCACCGACCTTGGTGTTGACGATGCACAAATCACCGACTACCTCATCGCAGCTGGGTGATTGCGGCGTCCGTTGATCAGGGGTCGAGTGTTTGGCCGAAGTTCGGCTGCGGCGCACACTGAGTATCCAGGGTGAGAGCCTCCGAGACAGGAACGTCGAATCGCTGCGTCCACTCCGCGACGGTGACTGGCTCGAACGACTCGACGAACCGTTCGAGGTCTACAAAGGAAAAGTTGGGACTGCTCACGTTGAACGCCGTCGGGCCGTCCTTCCAGTAGATCGAGACCATGTCCGGATTGGTTGGTGCGCCGTCGATGAAGGCAGGGCCGCCAAGGAACGTGGTGGCCTCGAGCTGTCGACCTCCGAACGCGAGCTGCGGGAACGAACCGTCGGGGATCTGCACGAGCCGAACCGGAAACGTCTCGGCGAGACCGGGAACCTGGAATTGTGTCGTGAAGCTGACCTGGCTGTCGCCGATGTCGAGGATCGACCACCCAGGTGGCTTTGACAGGTCGATCGTTGCATTCCCGTCAATCGACATCGACTCGAAGAGAGAGACGACCTCTGGACGATCGAGCGGTTGGCCGACGGCATCGTTCAGTAGGACGACGCCGCATGGCACTTGCAGTTGGTAGGAGGCGGCGCTGTCGTCGGCGCGATTGGACGGCACGCCAACGCCGATTGATCCGAACTGTCGAACGTCCAAGCCCTCGGCATTCGGTGTGGTTCCATCGAACTCCGCCATCCACAGTGTGGTTCCGTCGGGAGCGGTCATCAATAGTGCGCTGCTTCCCGGGCTGGGCAGAGCAATCGATACTTCATCGATCCCCAGAAGCGTGTCGGGCAAGACGAGTGGTTCCTCGAGCGTGACACCGGTACGCACAAGCGGCGGAGCGACGGTGGGCGGAATGGTGGTTGTCGCCTCGGTCGTGGTGGTGGGAACAGTGGGAGCGGTCGTTTCCCCGGCGTCGGTGTCGCGGTTCACGTAGGACCACCCAACTCCTGCAACCGCCCCAACGAGGAGGAGACCAGCGGCCATCTTTGGGACCGAACCGCCGGAACGCGGGCGCTTGCGGATGGATTTACGAGTTCCGTGGGGCGCCGTCGACACGACGGCGCCGCTCTCGGAGCGTGCGCTGATCGACCGCGCTGCGCCCTCGTGGCCGACGCCAAGCAGCGACTCGCGGATTTTTCGCCGGTTGACCAATGGCATTGGCTCGACCTTGGGGCGAATGGTCTGGATCGTGTCGAAAACGTTCATGATGCATTACCCGCGTCGGTCTGTACCGCAATTTTCAATTCGCGACGGATGCGACCAAGTACGGAACGAACGGCGCCCACCGACAGGTCGAGGGCCTCGGCGATCGCCCCTTGGGGGCAGGACTCCCACAACGAGAGCAACACGACGTTGCGGTCGTCGGGTGAGAGGTTGACGATGGCTCGCATCGCCCTCGCCGCCGGTGAGTCGTCGTCGTCGTCAACCGAGCTGTTGGCGTCGTCTCGGATGTCGCTGTTGGCCGCATGGTCGACAACTCGAGCGGGAGCCTTTCGTTGGCCGGTCACCAGTGGGTCGTGGACGATGACGCCACCGATTTCGAGCGGCATTCGAAGTGTGACGAGATGCGCACGTTCAGTCTCGACGTGTCGAGAGATCACCGTCGTCGCGCAGCCGAACAAAAAAAGACGTTCGGTGCCGCGACCGCTGTCGAAGCGCTCCCACGAGCGGAGCGCGTGTTCGAACGCCTCGCCGGTGATGCCCGGACTCGCCTCGGGTCCAACACGCCGAGTGACGAGCGCGTGGACGGCATCGACGTGGTCGTCATAGAGGCGGGCTGCCGCCGCTCCGGTCAAGGTCACGCCATACTTTGCCAAACTCAGGCCCACGACACATCAATCGTCGCAAGATCTTCAATTCAGCTGTCGAGATCGACATGCTTCTACGTGTCGGTGGCGGCATGTTCCGGGTCGTTCCGGCGCTGGCTCGTTTGAGCAGCGTCGCCGTCGCCCGACCCTCAGCTCCTGACGAATGAGCCGGCACTGGGCGAACGCATGGTGTGGAACGCTGTTGAGTGTCCTCGACTGCGGTGAGTATGTTTGTGGCTGCTGAGGCTGGCGCATATCCACGTTCCCTGAAGAAGTGCGATTCGTCTTGGTCGTTCTGAATACGGGGGGGGGCATCGCTCGTGAGCAGATTTCCTCCTCTAGTTAAAGAGTTCTCAAACGTCGAAGTCTTTCCGAATCCTCGTCGCCACTCTGGCGGGTCTCGCGGGAGCTGCGGTGTACGTACCCGGTGTTGCCCAGGCCTCGGTCGGTATTGATGTTGGGTGTGTTGTTCCTGCAACGAGTTACACGATTGGTGATACCAATATTCCGGTAACGCTCAGTCTTGAGAACTCGAACTCGGCTCCCCAGGCGGCTGAGGCCAACATGATCTGTAACTGGGACTCCATCTCGCCATGCCTTCCAGACTAAAACAATCCGGCGCCGCCCTTCGATGACATAGGCGTCAACCTCGTGATGTCGTGCGGTGCAAAGGCGGGCCCCGTCACATGCGCCACCGCACACTTGGGGATATTCGAAGTCGGGGCCATCGGCACCAGCATCGCCGGAAGCGCGTGTGCCGGTCAGTTGTTCGACATCATCGAATCCGGCCCCGCCTTCACGACATACCGATTTACGCCACAAGGTGGCTCCGAGCTGGTGCTCGCAGCAGGTGCAACATGCCTCATCGGCTTCGAGTTTGATGTCGTGGGAATCCCAACCATTAATCAGGATGAGTTCACCCCCGGAGTACAGACCGCGCAGATTGCCGATGTGCTTGCGTACTCGGGTGCGCTGAGCGCGTACGACAGTGACAGCAGTAACCTGACCATCGCCAGGGGGTGCCCGAGATTGTTACGCAGGTTTCGTCTGCAGTCGGTATCGGTGGTTCGGGCAGCGACACCGCAATTCTCTCCGGGAGGATGTTTCCTGACGCGACGGCCAATGTGCACTTCAACCTGTTCGGCCTCGATGACGACACCTGCAGTGGCCTGGCCGTCTTCAGTAGCGACATAGCCATTTCCGACGTGCAGATCGAGGTCACCTCGGGCTCGTTCACGCCGACCCAGGCGGTTACTTACCGCTGGATCGCTCGGTACGACGGGGATACGAACAACGAGTCGGTCTCGGGCGAGTGCAATGACGAAAACGAGAACGTTGTGGTCTCGCGGGCGCAACCTGCGCTCGTCACGGTTGCCTCCGATGGGTTTCGTTTCGGTGATGGTGTTCTGACCGACTCGGCAACGGTAACGGTTCGTGTGGGTGCTGTCGGTGGTGCCACGGTTGATTTCCGCCTGTATGGCCCCGATGACGCGACGTGTGCGAATACGGAGACCCTGATGAGATGTTCTCGATCACGGCAAACTCCCCCGGCCGTGCCACCGGCAACAGGTCTTGCGGGCGACACGTTGCTGCGAATCGGGGCCGTCACGCAGTTGGCCGGCCTCGCGCTGGTCGGCTTCGGCGGCGGTCGCCGCCGAAGCTCGTTGCCCACCTCCTAACGAGCGGGCTACGTCAGTTCACGGCGGTCAAGGCGTTGTTGCCGCCGAGCACCGCTGCAACGTTGTTTGCCGCGAGGTTGGCCATCGCCCCACGCGTTTCGTGCGTGGCAGATCCGAGGTGCGGAACCAGCACCACATTGTCGAGGTTGAATAATCCGGGATGTACGTCGGGCTCATTTTCGAACACGTCAAGGCCGGCGCCCGCAATCTCGCCGGCGACCAATGCGTCGACCAACGCTGCCTCATCGACGATCGGGCCGCGCGCTGTATTGATGAGGAACGACGTGTGGCGCATTGAGCCCAGGGCAGCGGCGTCGATGAGGTGATGGGTTGCCTCGGAATACGGGCAGTTGAGTGAAACCACATCGCTCGTGGCGAGGAGCTCATCGAGGCTGACCAGTGAGGCGCCGAGGCGCTTCTCGATCTCGGGGTCGACGGCCTTGCGGTTGTGGTAGACGATCTCCATGCCGAACGCGTTCGCGCGGGTCGCCATTGCCTCACCGATGCCTCCCATGCCAATAATGCCGAGTCGGCGACCCTGGAGCCCGGTGCCGAGCATCATGAACATGCCCCACTTCCACGACGCTCCCGAACGGATGAGGCGCTCGCCTTCACCGAGCCGACGGCTGATCATCAGGAGTAGACCCATTGCGAGGTCGGCGGTTGCATCAGTGAGGACACCCGGGGTATTTGTGACCGTGATGCCGCGCGCCGTGCAGGCCGCAACGTCGATGTTGTTGTAGCCAACTGCAACGTTCGCAATCAATACAAGGTTCGGTGCAGCATCAAGGAATGCATCGTCGACGCGGTCGGTCAACAGCGTGACTGCAACCTGGGCATCGGCGAGGTGGGCATTGCGGATATCGGTCGGAATCGGATCGTCGCTGTCCCACGCCCAGACGTCACCGCTGGAGCGAAGGATGGCGAGACCCGAGTCGGGGATGCGACCAGTGACGACAATCCTTGCGTTCGAGTCGCTCATGATGCCGAGCCGATCCAGTCAGCGAGTTTGCCAAGGCCTTCGGTGATGTCGACAGCGCTGATCCCCGAGTACGCGAAGCGGATGTACTGCTGTTCTTCACCGGGTTGCGGGCGTCCGAAGTGTTTGCGCGTACAGAAAGAGACACCCGTTTCGTGGAGCGCTGTGGTGGCAAACTCGCCGACGTCGGTGAATCTGGTCATCGCCATTGCCTCGGTGACGTTCGGAAACAAGTAAAAAGTCGAGTCGGGAGTGGCGCACGACAGGCCGGGGATGTTGGCGATCGCTGTTGCTGCGGCGTCACGACGGCGCTGGAGCTCGGCGAGTATCGGGACCGCACCGGATGGGTCACGGAGTGCTTCCACACCAGCTTCCTGAACAAAATGAGTCGTGCATGACTCGTCGTTGGTGTTGATCTTGGCGATCATCTGCGCAACTTCGGTCGGGGCGGCGGCGCACCCCAAGCGCCAACCCGTCATGGCGAACTTTTTCGAGAACGTGTAGAGGATCACGGTCCGCTCGGCCATGCCGGGCAGCGCGGCAATGGAAGATGACTCGCCGGCGTAGCGCATCTCGAAGTACGCCTCATCGGACAGCACCCAGAGATTGT
>JBLFZD010000222.1:0-6066 GCA_047610085.1 Ilumatobacter sp.
GACAGAAGTGAGCCGGCAGCTTTGGCAACGATCAACCCGATCATCATCGGAAATCATCCAGTTGCAACGAGCGACTCCGCGATTCGAACAATGCCGGTAGCTCCCGGGTAACCCGTCGACGCGCTCGAATCGGAAACCGACCGCCTGCAGCGCAACCACTTGGGCAGCCTCTGGGAGATAACCGACCTCCGTTCCGCAGCGCAGGCACTTCGAATTCTCGAAGAACAGCAGCTGTCGACAGACCGAACATGGGAACTGCTGCACCAGGCTGAAGCTAACGCCGGTCGTCTCGTCCACGTGCGGAATTCTTTCGGGCACCATCGTCCCACTGGGAGCACTTGAGTCGTACTCTCCACCATTGAAATGAACACCAAAAGCAGCTACGAAGCCGACCAGATCCAAGCGTTGAGTGGACTTAGCCATGTCAGGGCCAGGCCACTCATGTACCTGGGGTCAGCTGGCGTCGGAATCGCCGGGCTCCACCACCTCATCTGGGAGATCGTCGACAATTCCGTCGACGAAGCAATGGCCGGACACGGCGACCGCATCGAAGCCACGCTGCACAAGGATGGCTCCGTCTCCGTGCATGACAACGGCCGAGGCGTGCCTGTGGGCGAGATGAAGGACGGCCCCCACAAGGGCCGCTCAGCACTCGAAGTAGTGCTGTGTGAAACCAACGCTGGCGGCAAGTTTGATTCCGACAGCTACAAGGTCTCCGGTGGCCTGCACGGCGTCGGCGCATCCGTCGTGACTGCGCTGTCCAGCAAGATCGCCGCTGAAGTGCGGCGAGAGGGCAGCGTCCATCGACTCGTCCTCGGCACGAAAAGGACTCGCAAGGGCGAGGTCGAACCTGGCGTTGCCGTGGAACCAATTCACACCGTCCGCAAATGCAACAAGGGCGACACCGGCACCATGATCCGGTTCTGGCCTGACCTCAAACTGTTCCACGACGATCACGGCGTCGAATTCAAAACGCCGCAATGGTCGCTCCGCATCATTGCGGACCGGTTCCGCCACAAAAGCTTCATTCACCCTGGCGTCACGTTTGCCGTCATCGACGACCGCAATGGCGCCAAGGAACGCTCCGAGTGGTGCTCGAACGGCGGCGTCGCCGACCTCGTGACCGAAATGACCGCCGACACCGGGCTCGTCGCTCCCGTCGTTTCGTTCCAGGGCGAAGACGGCGACATCACCATCGACGCAGCAATTGCCTGGACCATCGATGGCCGTGACACCAGCATCGGGTTCGCGAATGGTGTCGCAACACCCGAGGGCGGCACCCACATCAATGGATTTCGAACCGCTGTCACCGAGTCGGTCCAAAAGTACATCAGTGACCGCTCCATGTTGAAGGACAAAGAGGCCGCTCCCAACACTCGCGATATCTTCGCCGCCGGCCTGATGGTCGCGTCGATCATGCTGCCCGGCCCCCAGTTCGCTGGAAACTCGAAGTCGAAACTGATGAACCCCGAGGCCACGTCTCGGACGCGGGCGATCGTCATGCCCGCCATGTCGCGTTGGCTTGAGGAGAACCCTGAAGAGGCCAAGAAGATCGGGGACCTTGCCATCTCATCGATGCGATCCAGAACCAAGTCGAACGCTGAACAAGCAGCCGTTCGCCAGCTGCTCGGCAAAGGCAACAAGTCCCGGAATGGACTTCCGGCGAAGCTGCGCGACTGCACGTTCAAAACCGACCGACCCACCGAACTGCTCCTCGTCGAAGGTGAGTCAGCAGGCGGCACCGCGATCGACGCCCGAGACCCCTCATTCCAAGCAATCCTGCCATTGCGGGGCAAGCCGCTGAATTCCTACCGCGAGTCGATTGGCCGAGTCGTGAAATCGATGGCCGACCTCATCTTGTCGATGGGCTGTGGAATCGGCGACGACTTCGACCTCGGCAAGTTCCGCTACGACCGTCTTGTAGTGCTCGCCGACGCCGACGATGACGGACTCCACATCCGCGCGCTCATCCTGGCATTTCTCTACACATGGTGTCCTGGCCTCGTCGAGTCCGGCCGGCTGTTCTACGCTCTGCCGCCGCTCTGGACGACCGTGCATAAAGGCGAGCGGATCTATCTCGAAGATGATGCTGCAATGCGTGCCTGGCGAGCCGACAACCCAACGCACAAGGCCCATATGGGCCGCTTGAAGGGTCTCGGCGAGATGGATGCTGTTGAACTCCGCTCCGTCATGGGAACCGATCGCAAGATCGGCGTCGTACACATCGAAGACCCCGCAAATGTCGCCCGTCTCGCCGAGCGGCTCTTCGGCCCGAAGTCCGAACTCCGCAAGGCGTGGTACCTCGAACGATCCGGCGAGTCACTCACCGTGGGCGGAGGCAAATAATGGCCCGCAAAAAGAAGGTCGCCAATCCGATTGTTTTCACCGAGACCATCGTCGAGCTGTCAGCCGGGGACCAACTTGACCGCGACTACTTCGCCTATGCCCGGGCCGTCGTGGAGGATCGCGCGATCCCTGCCGCTGCAGATGGTCTCAAGCCCGTCCATCGCCGGATCCTGTGGGACATGTGGACCCAGCGTCTTCTGCCCGACCGGCCGTTTGTGAAGACCGCTCGTGTCGTGGGCGACACCATGGCGCTGTTCCACCCGCACGGCGATGCCTCGATCGCTGACGCCCTCGCGCGCCTTGCCCAACCGTTCTCGAACCTGGTGCCGCTTCTCGACTTTCACGGCAACGTCGGATCACCCGACTTCTCGCCTGCCGCACCGCGCTATACCGAAACTCGGCTCGGCCGGTTCGGCGTCATGCTGCTCAACGAGGTCGACCAAGGCGTCGTCACGATGGTCGAAAACTACGAAGGCTCCACCGTCGAGCCCACCGTTCTCCCGGCCGCCTATCCCAACTTGCTCGTCAACGGTGCCAACGGCATCGCGGTCGGCCTGTCGTCATATCTGCCGCCCCACGACCCACGCGAGGTGTGTCAGGCCGCATTGATGCTCCTCGATCGCAAGTCGGCCAGCGTCGACGAACTCATGACCGTCCTGCCCGGCCCTTCGTTCCCGTCCGAGTGCACGGTGACCAACGGCGATGAACTCATCGACATCTACCGCTCCGGCCAGGGCCGCGTCGTGGTCCGCGGCGCGTGGCTCACCGAACCCGTCGGGCGCAGTCGAGAGCAGATCATCATCACGTCGCTTCCGTACGCCGACACGACCCTCGGGTCCGTCGAGAAGTTCATCGCCCAGGTCGGCGACGCGCTCGACAACGGCGACCTCGCTGGAATCACCGCATTCAACGACGAATCGTCGAATGGGCAGACCCGAATCTCGGTCGAACTCGCTGCGGGCGTGAACGCCGACATGGTTATCCCTGGCTTGCTGCGGTTCACGAACCTCCAGGTCACCAACAAAGTCCAGATGCATTTCCTGGATGAGAACGACACCGTCCGGCTCTACAACCTACGAAGCGCCCTGCAAGCGTGGGTCTCGCATCGCATTCGTGTCGTCGTGTCCCGTTCCGAGTATCGGCTGTCCAAGATTGCCGAGCGTCTTCATCGGCTTCGGGGTTTCCTCGCTGTGCTCGTCGACATTGACGAGACCATTGCGATCGTGCGCACCTCGAAGACCCGATCCATCGCTCGCGAACGCTTGATTGAACGGTTCTCGATCGATGAGGCCCAGGCGAACGCGGTCCTCGACCTGAACCTCGGCCAACTTACCGAAGACGCCGTCATCGAGTTCCAGACCGAAGCAACCGCTCTCGAAGCCGAACAGGCAAAGCTCGAGCTGCTGCTGTCATCGGAGACCCGCCAGCGCTCTCAGGTGGCCCGCGAGTTGAACGACGCGATGGATGAGTTCAAGGATCTCCCCGAGCGGGTCACGACCATCACCACAGAGAGCGCCCCGAAAGTCTCGAAAGCCCAGATGGTGCTCAACGTGCCGACAACCCTGTACCTCGATGCTGCCGGATGGATGCAGGCAATCGGGCAGGGCTCCAAAGCGAAGCCGAAGCTGGTCCCGCTCCACACCTTCGAGACGACGACCGCCACGACGCTCGTCGCGCTCACCGACAGTGGCTATCTGTTCCGCACGCTCGTGGCCAGCATCGGCGAGAAGCCAACTGCGGCAGCCAGTGTGTTACCCGGCCTGGCAGGCGAACCAATCCGCTGGTGGCTCGAGCAGGAACTGCCAGCCGATCTGCTGCTCGTCATGTCGGACGGCCAGGTCAAACGGATCGCAACCGAAGATTGCGAAGGTGGTGACCGCAAGGGTGGCATCTCGATCGTCAAACTCGCTGGCGATGCCCGCGTCGTAGCGATCGAACCGTTCAACGAAGATGCTCACATCCTCGTCGTCACGTCGGACGGGCAGGGCATTCGCTTCTCCCCTGATGGTCTGCGCCCGATGGGCCGAGGTGCGGCCGGTGTGCGCGGCATCAAAACCGACGCCACCGTCATCTTTGGCGGCATCCCGGCCATCGACGACTGGTTGCTCCTCACAACCACGAAGGGGATGGGTAAACGGTGCGACCCGGGAGCGCTGCCCGAGCAGAACCGCGGCGGCAAGGGCGTGCGCGTCATGCCCGCTGGCAAGTGGGGGCCGCTACACACCGGGGCGCTGACCAGTGCCGGGGACGTCTTCGTGTTCGACGCCAGTGACAGCACCGATCCGATTGCGGTATCGGTGGGTGCGTTCGCTGAAACGGTTCGGGATGGTAAGCCGGGCAAGATTCGCGGCCACAGCACCATTATCGACCGCATTATTGGCTGATGGTTACGGCCCGCAGCAAAGGCGAAACGACTCGCGGAGCGATTTGAAATCAGTTCGGGCGCAGGCCGGCAAGCATCGCGTCGATCACGTCGGCAGCGACGGCATCGCCAACGAACGGTGCCATGATCGACACCGTGGCCACGCCATGAATCGCCGCCCAGAGCGTGAGCGTGATCTGGATCGGGTCACGATCGACCAGCGAACCGTCGGAAATGGCTTGGCGAACGTCATCGACGCCGGTCTCAAACACGTCGGTCGCTGCACCGAGTTCGTTGTCTGCCTCGATTGCAATCGCATTCGGACGAAACATAAACATCAGGCTGAACAGTTCGGGATTCGTCCGTGCGAACTCGACGTAGGTCAGCGCACGCTCACGCATCCGCTCGATTGCCGAGTCTGCTGTCGTCGAATAGGCCGCTCGGAGCTCTTCGTAGCCCGACGCTGCCACAGCACGCAGCACTGCTTCCTTCGATTCCATGTGGTCGTAGATGGCCGGGGCGGTGACATCGAGCTGACGCGCAAGGCCGCGCACCGAGAGCCGCGTGTGACCCTCGGTGCGAACGATCTGCTTCGCGGTGTGAACGATCCGCTCCTGGGACAGGAGCGCCATGCGTCAGTCAGCGATCCAGCTGCCGTGGAACCCTGCGGGAACTCGACGAGGCAGGTGCACTTCGGCCAGCGGCTCCGCCGCGACGTCGGAGGCATCGAGGATGCTGAGATGCGACGTGTTGGTGTTCTCGTCGTGGACGAACGTCATCAGGTAGCCGTCATCCTCACTCGTGCCATTTTCGGCAGCCACGAACCGTGCCTCGCCGGGTATCTGCCCCTTTGGGTACCGGTGTGTCGTGCGTGCCGCACCGTTATCGAGGTCGTACTTGAAAATCTCGCCAGCGTCGCCGTCGGGTGTCGTCGACATCGAGTAGCCGTATCGGCTCGCCAGACCGACGTTGGCGTCGGGGACCTGGGGGAACTCCGACGGGCGATCGTCAAGTTGACTCTCACGCACGGCACCGGTCGCCCGATTCAGGCGCCACTCCCACATCTTGGGCATGTCTTCGTCGGTCGCACTATCGGGGTCGCCGATAGCGGCACTGTCGCGCCAGATCTCGTTGATCCGACAACCGCGGATCACGGTTTCGTCACCCTCGTCGTGAGCGTTGAGGGAGTGGAACATGTAACACGGGTCAACGTCGAACCACTGAACGTCGGCGTCACTTCCAGCACGGGGCATCACGCCCATCCGGGCCGGGTACTCGTCGCTCCAACGGATCGGCATGCCACCGGACATGGCGAGCTCCATGTCGAAGATCGCCGGTAGGTCGAAGAAGACCGAATG